>NZ_JAMYVQ010000007.1:0-269968 GCF_040324155.1 Mesorhizobium sp. M0011
CATCAACATGGACGACCTGCGCGAGCACAAGAAGCTCGCTCTACGCCAAGCCGCATGACCAGCTTCATGATCGCCCATTTTGCAGAACTTGACGCACACAACCCAGTGGCGCAACCATGCCCGACGAAAGCGCCTTGCGGCGCCACGCATAGAGCTGCGAGGGGTCCAGCCCCTCGGAACGCGCAACCGCCGACACACTACCCCCTGGCGAGAACGCTTCGGCGACAACCCGTGCCTTCTCTTCGTCCGACCGATGGCGCGGCTTGCGTCGGGACGGCACAGGCTCCGCCGTCAAAATCTCGAATGTTCGATGATGGCTCATACTGTCGCTCACAGGATTCTCCGCATGATTCATGCTGAAAATGAGCGATCAACCGCCTGCACGCTACGTGGGGATGCCTACGCGCTTACAGTGCTGGAGGGCGGATGTTCATCCCAAATGTTTCCATGCAAACGGCAATCGGCGGTGCACATCTCGTGGGCCTTCGTAGCGCCCCTCGACATTCCCTAGCTTGGCTCTTCCTCCAACGATGACACGACCATCCGAGGATGACAGTTGGAGCACTCCTCCGCTCTCAGAAGCCTGCAGCGCACGCAAATCCGTCCTACCAAGGACCCTCGCCCAATATGGATAGAGTTTGCAGTGCGCTGACACGCAGACCTGATCCTCGTCGATTGCGATTCTCGGCGAAAAGAATCTGGATACGATATCAAACTCAGCGAGTGCCCCATTTGGATCGACAGGCGCCGTGAGAACGATACCGCGGCAATCGATCTCTGCTATGCTGCGAAAATTCGGCTCATAGTCAAGAACGGTACGCTCGTCGCCGACGACGACGACGAAATCGTCATACGCCTTCCGAATTTCTTTGACCGGTACGCCGATGCACCGTTCCACCGCCTCGTATTCCGTCGAGGTCGCCGCGGTCGTGTCCATTGCCGGAAGCGCGACTTGTACAACGTCCCCTTCCAGCCAGCCACGGAGAGGTCCGCTTCGCGATTGATAGGACACTTGAAGGTTCCTATTGTAAGCGGTGGAGGAATACACCCAATATGTCGCTGCCAACGTTCCATGTCCACAAAGGTCCAATTCTGCGTTCTGAGTGAACCAGCGAATCTCAAAATGGCCTGCGTCTTTCAGCGGGCAAAGAAACACGGTTAAAGGCTGACGGAAATCTTGCGCCAGCCGCACGCACTCGGCCGGCGCCGGATATCTGTCGTAGAGCACGACTGCTGCCGGGTTGCCGGCGAAGCGGTCGTCCGCAAACGCATAAACGACTATCGGTGAAGCGTCCTCCGATCTCTTGGCATCAAACCTTTCCTGACTTGAGCTGGGCGGGAGGACAAATCCTTGACGACTTCCGGGAATCATATCTCAGCTCCTGCGCTGCGCCAAAGTCCGAAAGCCTAGGCCGTCTTCGACCTGCTCTTCGCAAGGGTATGCGCGCTGCGCCTTGGCCCTGGCTCCCTCGTGCAAGAACCCATACGGTTCGGTCCGCATAACGGGAACTAGCTTGGCCTCCATCTCTCTTGCGCCAACCAATCTTGCGTATGTCCCGCCTATTGCGAATTCAAAAAGCACATCCCTCATTTCGCGAATGTCACGCTCAGTATCGTGTGCCAGGAACGAATATTCAGGTCGGCCCTCGACGTCGCGACAATATACCGGCGTCGAGACGTCCACCGGGCCACCTGCGAAGTCGGCTATACCCTTTAAGTCTATTGTCTTGCTGTAAGGCACGCCCGCTAACAATTCGCACCTATGCACGTGGGTAAAGCTTGATGTCCCAAGGCCGACAATCAAACCATCTGAGCGGCTCGTTTCGCCAAATATAGAGTCGTCGCCGAACGGAGTGCGTTTCCACCAGTCCAGCTCGCACAATTCTTCCGCCCTCGGTCCGGTCACGACCATAGAATAAGCAGGATGCCTGGTGCGCCCGGAGGGAAGCTCTCGCGTCACGAGATCGGCCAGCACGCCCGTCTCTGACTTGGTGTCCATCCAATGAAAGTATCGCGTGCTGCAGTAGCTCAACGTGAATGCCGGGAGAATAACCGTGGACGAAGCGGAGACGCGCTCAATCGCTTCTAGCAGAGCCGAGGCTACCTCACTCGCGCCGACGCCCCGCAACGCAACGAGCGACGAATGCAGAATAATTATAGCAGGACCCCGCGCTTCAACGTGTTCGACCAATTGCGCGAGCTCGTCCCTAAACCGGGCTGCTCGCCCGCCTGTCGCCTGCGCTTGTCCAATTCGATCAAGCGGCTGAATTCGCCTGGCCCACTCCTCAAGCGAGACGCTTCGCTCCTGGCAGACGTCGTCGCCGAACATCAACCCCCTTTCCGCCAACTTGAGCTGTATTTCGAGGAAGTTTAGTGAGTCAATGTTGTGCTCCCGAGCTGTCCAGCTGGGCAATGCCACTCTTCCCGTGGCGGCGTGTACCGCTTCCAGCAAGTGGTCCAGCGGCGATGCCGCTGCATGTGAGGCCCGGGGTTCGTGTCGGATTCCGTTCGCACTGAGGGCCTCTTTGGCAACTCTCTGAAGGGCGAGCTGGTCAAGTTTCCCGTTGGCAGTAAAGGGAAGCTCGACGAGAGGAACGACGAGCCTCGGAACACGATCCTTGGGCAGCGCGCCCGATAGTCGTCGGTGAACTTCTTCTATGTCGGCGCTAGCTGGTGTCACGAGAGACACAAGTTCCTGGCCCGCGTCGTCGTCTCGATCTACCACGACCACCGCCGAGTCAGCGCAAACGCCAGTCGCGTCTATCGCGCTTGTGATTTCTCCCTTTTCCAGTCGCGTTCCCCGAAACTTGATCTGATCATCCTTTCTTCCGACAAAGCGCAAGCCGCACTCTTCTGACGCCACGACATAGTCCCCGGTGCGGTACAACAGTTGCTCACCCGCAGCCGTCATGCATCGCACGAAGCGCAGATCTGACTGAGCTTCGTCGGCCACGTAGCGATCAGAGGTCTGCACGCCCCCTATCCAGAGCTCGCCCTCAACCTCAACGTCGACCCGGCACTGGTTCTCATCAAGAACGAAGAAATCGATGTTGCAGGCGGGTTTACCGATAAAGACGGGGAGCTCCACGTCATCGCGAGGACAATATTCGAAACTAACGGCAACACAGCATTCGGTTGGCCCATAGCTGTTTATCAACATCGTTTCCGGCAGGTTCGAATATAATCGCCGCCGAAGTGAGTCCGGCAACGGTTCACCATTGCAGATTACATACTTCAATTCCGCAAACCGCTCGACTGTATGGGGCAGACGTTCAAGAGCGTCAAGAAATCGGCGTAGCAGTGTTGGAACCATTTGAATGACGTTGGTTCCGCTTTGAGCCAGAAAGTTGGTCGTTTGAATGATTTGAGCGTGAAGTTGAGTGGATGGCACAACGATCGTGCCGCCGGTCGCAAAAGGCACGAAGAACTCGGGGATCGAGAGATCGAACGCTGGCCGCGTAAGCTGCGAAATGCTGGTGCTCTCGGAGAAATGGATCATGTCGATATACCAGGCGACCAAATTCAGGAGAGCGGCCTGCGAAACAGGAACCCCTTTGGGGATTCCTGTGCTCCCCGAGGTGTGCATGATGTAAGCGATGCCTGGGAACGCCGGATCGACGCCATTGGGGGTTGGAAGGCGCCGGACGCGGACTGAACCTTTTGGGCCATGGCCAACCATGGCACTGGCGTTCGTGCTGCGCCTTATATGGTCCAAACGCTGGTCGGTTTCGGCTGAATCAACTGGCACGAAGGCAGTGCCCAGCATCTGGGTCGCAAGAATCGTCGCGACCAGTTCAGTTGACCGGCCAAGTTTAACAATGACCGCATCACCAGGGCGCACACCAGCGGCCTCCAAGCGCCCCATAAGACTGGACGCGGACTTCCCCAGCGCTTCGTAGCTTACATCGCCATTATCGTCTGTTCGCACAGCGATGTTCGATGAGAATTTATCCAAAGTCTTGCCGATAACGTCGGCAACCGTATCGTGGCCGAAACGTGACGGCCGGCGCGAACCCGACAAGTTCGGTATCAGGGTATGCATCGCCAGGTCTCCATTAGATTCTCCTCAACGGTCCGGTGGTTTTTGAGGTCAATTCCATCGCTGGGTGCGGCCAGTCGCGCTGGGCAATCCGGTAGGAAATCTCATCTGCCTGCGGTATCGCGTGGCAGCGCATTTGAACGCGCTATTCGTTGTGGGGCTTGAAGAATACTTTCCGCCGTTCTGGAGGGTATGTTCACAGCTGAGGCGACCCCCTAGTCTGCCCGGTGACCACCAGCAACTGCTTGCCACAGGTCGGCAGCGATGACGGCTGGTCACTGTGCTCTACCGGGCGCGCCGATAAGTGAGACAGTACCCACCGATGCGCCCAACGCACCTCTCCTCGTGCCTGTTTCGTCATTTTGCGCTCCATCGCTGCGTGGCTGTCACCGCTCAACAGCAAGAGACATGCCATCGGCGCTTGCCAGCCATCTTTCGATGTACAGCAGAGCCCATTTGCGTGCTGCTTGAACGCCTTCACAAGAGATCGTGCGGAAGATTGTCATTGCGTTTAGTGTGCTGGCCCCGACATTCCATTTGGTTGTTTTCCGCAATTTGTCAGGCATCCGACATCGAAAGCCCCATCGGATCGCGAAAGTCACCTGACATTTGATGCCATCGGACTCTCTTGATCTTTTGGAAGCGGCGGGCAGATGTGCGCCAGCCGACGCGCGAAACAGGGACCGCAGCGAGGTCGAGGCCATTGTCCGGGGTGGTCAACGAGCGCCCTGATTGCTCTGCGCCATGCAGTCAAGCTCCTTCCGTGCCCGGTCCGCAGCCTTGGCCAATGCCAGCCGTCGCTCCTTCTTCTTTCGAGCGACAAACGCTCGCATGGGTGTGTCAGGTCCGAGACACAGGTCAGTTGACTCTGTCGAAATAAGACACCGGAGAAACCAACACCAACTGCTCTGTCGGCTTGTCGGCAAAAATTGGCACGACTTTTGATGGTGTTCATTGCACGGCGATACGAACTGCCGATCGCTGCAGAGACTGCCAACGAGGTGAGTTCAGCGGCTGTCGAGCGCAGGATGGCTAATAAAGAATTTACTCACACCGAGAGGAGCGCCAAAATTTGGACGATGGCTTCACGTACGATGACATTTGGGCTTCGGTCTACCAGAAATATACCGACATGCGAGGTAGGATTGCCGAGGCGCACGAGGCTGTTGCATTCCTCGAGCGACATTGCAGCGGAGGCACTGCGCTCGAACTCGGCATCGGCAGCGGACGCGTGGCAATTCCGTTGAGCGAGCGAACGGTCAGGGTTGAAGGCATAGATAATTCCGATAGCATGTTGAAACTGCTTGCCAGTCGTACCAATGCAATCAAGGCTTGGCAGGGCAACATTGCCAATTTCACATGTGCCAACCGTTACGACACTATATATTGCATCTACAACACATTTCCGCTGCTCTTGGCGCGCGAAGCTCAAATAGCTTGCCTGCGATCTGCTGCGTCAGCCCTGAGCCAGAAGGGCATTCTGGTAATGGAGTTCGATGTGCCAGCCTTGAATGGATTCATCAATGGGCAAAAAACCACGACACTGCTCGTGGACCATGAAAACACAGTTATCCGAACGGATGTCCACGACTCATTGAAACAGAACTTGGTTTCAGCAATTCTCTGGTTTTCCAACACGTCCGTGCGGCGTCTGCCACAGCCGATTCGATATGTCTACCATCAGGAGCTCGATACGATGGCTGAGTGCGTGGGGTTGGAGTTGACGGAGCGTTGGGGAGATTGGGCGGGAGGTGCGTTCACCCAAGCGTCCACGCGCCATATCTCCGTGTATCGCCGAGCGGCATCTTCAAGTTGACAAGACGCGGAAACTGCCTGCGCCACGGGCAGCCATACGGGTCGAGACTATTAGTTCGTTCCTGATCCATGTGCCCAATCCTTGCGTCGCCAACCGGGAAAACATTTCCCAGCCCGAAGATGCAAGGCCTGCATCAAAATGGGCAGAGCCACTGGAGCCCCTGCCCATTTGCCGCTAGCACCGGAGCCAGAAACCGATCTTCGACGCCCAAGGCAAGACCAGCTTTATTGATGCGAAGACGAAATTGACTAGGGACCTCAGTGACCCGGTTCGAATGGCAGCGTGATGTAGGCATTGCCCGGAAACCCGGGAGGCGCCGGACAACTGCGGCCCCCCGATTTGCCTTCCGCCCTCCTATCGCGTCCACGACGATATGAATTACGCCAGATCTTCGGCAGATCGCTTGGCCGAATTTTTCCACCGCATATGGCGAAAGGTTGGGTCTTGGAGCAATGTGTCCGGCGCTGACAGGCACACCGGGGGCGGCAATGGGTGATCATGTTCGACTGAGGCGGCGGCGAAAGGTCGGGGCGACGCGACGTTCACGACAGCGCTCGAAAGGAAGCTGGTATTGGACGGTCGCAGCTGCGCTTCTGGCTGCCGGCGCCGTTGGGTATTTCGGGTTCAGCTTCATCTCAGGAGATAGCCCGGGACTCATCCCCTTCGCGCAGGGCAAGACTTCTTCGGTTCAAGAGGATTTGGTCGGCCGTGCTTCCGTCATTGACGGTGACACGATCGAAATCCATGGCCAGCGCATTCGCTTCAATGGAATCGACGCGCCCGAGTCGTCTCAAACCTGTGCAGACGGGAACGGCAAGGCATACCGATGCGGCGCAAAGGCTGCCGAGGCGGTGGACCAATTTCTAGCCGCCTCGTCTCCCACCCGATGCGAATTCGTCGCCCGTGACCGCTACGGCCGTTTCGTCGGGAACTGCTTCCGGGCGGACGGAGAAAGCGTTCAGGCTGCACTCGTCAGGAATGGCTGGGCTCTTGACTGGCCGCGTTATAGCAAAGGCGCCTACGCCGAGCTGCAGGAGACTGCAAAGGCGGAAGGCAAAGGGATATGGATCGGCGCGTTCGAGCGTCCGTGGGAATGGAGGGCGGATCGACGGACTGGCCAGGGTGCAACCGAGCCGATCGCACCGCTTGTCGGGGTCTCGTCTGGTTCCGAGGCATGCGACATCAAAGGCAATATCAATTCGTCGGGCGAGCGCATTTATCACGTGCCCGGGCAGGAACACTACGACAGGACTGAAATCACGCAAGGCAAGGGCGAGCGATGGTTTTGTTCGGAGGCCGAAGCACAGGCGGCAGGGTGGCGACCCGCCCTTCGCTGATCGCGGAAACGGTCTTAACCGGTGCTGCAGTCGTCTCACTGAATCTTCGCGCCGACCTCTGTAGTCGACGGCGAATTGCGTTTCCTGACCCGGATCTCTATCCGACGTCGCGATTTCAGGTCACCCGCTTGGGATCCGTTGGTCAAGGTGTCGTCGGGAAGAATCAGTTGGGCGCCAGACATAGGCAAGATGGTAATCGCATCGAGCGCCGGGACGCTTTTCAGTACTTTGGCTACGGCAACCGCGCGCGCCAAGCCCCAACCTGCGTTGTCGGCAGGGTGCAGCACGCCGACGGGGGAAGTGCCGCCGAGTACGTCTTGAAGCTCGGCGTCAAGGTTTGATCCAAGGCGCGAGATCTTCTGCTCATCCGTGTGCCCGATGACCTCCACGACATCCACCGCATACTTCGCGGCTATGTCCGCAATCTGTTCGGCAGTGTTTTCCCGTAAGGCCGCGTCAAAGCTCGGGCTGAGTTCCGCGCTGCCTGACTTGAAGAAGTATCCGTTCGTTTCGCTGAGACTGATAATTGGCGGCCATTCGTGGGGCTTTGCGTTGCCTTCAGATTCCCTAGCCTTGCGGATGACCTCAAGAAGTTGCTCTTCCGGCGTCTGCTTCGAGGGTGAGACGACGACCTTGTCTCGGAGCACTTTGATCGCGGGGTCATACTGAAAATTCGGCGTTCCGCGAGCTTATGTGCAGAATAAAATGAACTAGCACCCCTTATGTGGACATGATCAAAAGACGAACTGACGATGTCTAATGTAGTCGGGGCGCGCTCGATGAACTGTATCGTCATGTCGCTCCGAATCTGGAGCGTCGGCTTTTCCTCCGGCCCTTAGTGCACTCAATCCGCCCGGATATGATCGGCAAGAATTCTACCTTCCGCCAAGCGGGAGCTTGCGTCGTCATATGCGGCGTGACTCCGTTGTCGCCGCCGCGCTGTAGTTGCTGCCCGGTCTGCTTAGGGCTCAAGTAGCTGACATGGGCCATCGGCAGCTTCCGACGCATAAGCGACGTTCCTGAGGCGCCGACCCAACAGCGGCTTTGCTGCCGCGAGCCGGTCTTTCAGAGGAGCTGAACGCGTTCCCAAAACCAGTCGTTCCACGGACCAGACGATCAGAACGGTGGTTAAGTGCAAACTGCCAAGCACTCCAAGCTTCGCCAAAGAACGGGTCCGCGTCCTTAGATTCGACCTAGCCAACGTTTCATGCTCGTCTTGATGCGGCGCCACAGGCTCGGGCGGTTAAGAACCGGCCGGTAATCGCTAGCGGTGAAGGCCATCTCGGGACGCCAATTCGGCACGAACGCCTCAGGACGCGTGCGGGTCATGCGCCAAGTTCCGTGGCCATAGACCGCGAGGAAATGATCCTCGTAGGCCGTCTGCATATCCGGGACGTCCGCAATCTCGACGGCATTGTAGATCGACCAAGCCTGGTTTCCGGGCTTCGACCGGCTTCTCAGCAGGTCGCCCGCGCGCTGCAGAGCCATGGAAACTTGCCAAGCATACCTATGCGCAGTGGTCGTGAGATCCGCTGGAAGCGGCTCTGTGCCGAAGCGCACGTTACAGTTCAGGCAGCAAGAGCCGTGCCAGCTAAAAGCCGACGTTATTGCAATAGCTTGGCTTTGCGCGGCTGGTTCCGTTTGTTAGCCACGATACAATTCTGTCGAGATCGCTACAGTGGACGAGCTCTATCACGGTGGAGGTTGGCAGGCCGCCCCTAATCATGATGTCCTTGGCCACGCAAGCACGTCCTGTTTAATCCATTTCATATTTTGCAGCCTTGAAGTAGTTTGCGCACTCGACAGGAGTGGATTGGTCGAGGACCGAGCCGCGCCTTTGTGGTCCGCTCGGCCTTGGCGCGCAGCAGTGCCTTGATCTAAAAGTCGAGAGGCGCCCTGTCCGATCTCCTCGTGCACGCCCGCCACCTTAATGCGCCGGCGGATTGTCACGACGACATCGCCCGGTTTCAGGTCGGACCAGCGCTTCACGGACTGATCAAATTTCCCTAATTGGACGATCAATATCTTCGCTCGTCCTCGGTCGAATTCACCCTCAGGACTCGAAGCAGACCGTGGCTAAATTGCGGACATCCGGAGCCGCGTGGGGCCAAGGAATCCCCGGCTCTTTGGTCATGCTTTTGCTGGCCCAATTTCGCGCAGCACCAGGCAAAGTTTGCTCGCGCAAATTCATGTCAGCTTCATAAATCCGTTGCGACTAGTCCGTACATAGAGGACGGCGGCTTTGTTTAGCTGTCGCCCGTGGAAAAGGATCGAAAAAATGTCCAAGATCACCGGAAATACCGAAACGATCGAAAACGCCGGCTCCCCTGCCTTCGACCGGTCCAGGCCTGTCGAGCAAGTCCGCGCTGTCGCCGAACAGGGCCTTGAGCGGTCGAAGGAGGCATTTTCCAAATTGAGTTCGGGCGCCGAAACGACTCAAAAGGCTTTTGAGTCGACCTTTGAAATGACCAAGACCACCAGCAACGAGGTGTCCCAGCAGATGATTGCCTCTCTGCGGGCCAATGCCGAAGCTGGCTTCACGCATCTCGAAGCACTGGTTGCCGTGAAGTCGCCCTCCGAGTTCCTCGAGGTGCAGATCGCTTTCCTGCACAAACAGATCGAAAAATCCGCCGAGCAGGCCAAGGTCCTCCAAGCCTTGATGCTGAGAGCTACCGAGGATGTATCCAAGCCGTTCAAGGATGCTTTTGAGATGGCTTTGAAGGAACTCAAGGCCGCCGCCTGATTGGCTCAGGCAATCGGGACCGAAGGTCAGCACCTCGCCCACTGGGTACCTCGCCCGCGGGTGTCGATGAGGCTGCCTGTTTTAGGGAAACCAGCGGTTCAGCAGGTGGGAGAAACGAATGAACCCGGAGGCTTTCAGCAGTCCACTTTTCGTGAAACGTGCAGCATACGTCGTGCAAGAGATTGCCAGCCTTGCGGACGCTATCGATTTCCTCAACGACTGGCCTGAAGATCGCAGAGACGTCATCCACGAAGCCGCCCTCAGGGCGTGCTGCGACGCATACGATCGGCGAAAACCCGTAAGCGTAGCGCGCAATGCCTTCTTCGGCTTTGCGAAACGGGCCGCCATATTGGAGGATGCAACCTCCGCCATGCAGTTGGCTCGCTGCCTGCAATCGGGCACGGGGAAAGTGCAAGCGTAGGCATCGGCGACCCGCTCGATAAAAGCGGGCGAGAACATGGCTCGACCGGAAATCCGGGGCGGCAGATTGCTGCAAGCCGTCGCCAATTCCTCGTGAAAGCAAGGATGTCTTCTCGAAAGGGGCTGGCGATGCCCAGCCCCTTTCTAGTTCCGCGCAGACAATGCCGGTGGCTGCCGCGCTTTAAAAAGACTCTCGATTGCAGAAACTAAGCTGCGACCTTCTTGCGGGTCCGCTTCGCCTGCACCGGCGCTTCCGGCTCTTTCGGTTTGCGACCGAGGCCCATCGTCTTGGCCATTGCCGAGCGCGTCGCGGCGTAATTCGGCGCGACCATCGGATAATCTGCCGACAGACCCCATTTGGCCCGATATTCGTCCGTTGTCAGCCCAAAGTCGGTCGACAGATGGCGCTTTAGCGATTTGAATTTCTTCCCGTCCTCAAGGCAGATGATGTAGTCCGGAGTCACCGACTTCTTGACCGGAACTGCAGGCCTGAGAGCCTCCGGCTCTTCTGCGGAGACGCTGCCGGCCGTGCCTTTCAGCGCTGCGTGCACTTGGCCGATCAGGGCAGGAAGATCGCTCACCGGAACCGGATTGTTGGAGACATAAGCTGAGACCACATCGACGGTGAGTTCGATGAGGGTATCGATGTTTTTGTCGGGTTCTGTCACGAAACTCTCCGGGTAGCGTGAGACATAGTCGGTGAAGCAATGCTTATTAGTGGTGGCTGCCGCTGAAAGCAAATAAAACCCCGGCAGGTCTATCGCCATGCTCGTCGGCACTAAGGCCTATAGTGCCACGTCCCGCCTTCGTGCACGTGTTGATCCAATGATGCTGACCGCCCTTGGACCGGAGGGAGCTTGGTTCTGATCTTCCGATCCCTTCGTGTGAACTTTACGGAACGAAAGAGCCGAAGATTTTCGCACCACCCATGAAGCTTCGAGGTCGAGAAGTCCTCGCTTCATGCGATGTGATTGCCCTTTTCTCCATCGGCCTTCCCGCTGTCGCAGGAAAGCCGACTAGTCGCGTTGCGACCTATCTCGGTTATCGCAAGTCCGTTTCCAAGCTGCTAGACACCTTTGTTGGCGACCGTGCCGCAGTGCTTGGCGCATTTTCAGGATGACGGCATGCTTACTGAGACGCGCGTCTCGGCCGCAAGTCGTCTCGAAACGAAGGGGACGGATTCTGCTCCGGCATGCTCTCTTTGGGAAGATGAAATTGATGGCTGAGCAGCCCGCCGGAAACTTGACGTGCAGACGCACGGTCTTGAGCTTTTTGTAATTCATCCCTAACCTGGGGTTGCATCGCCCAGAAGGGCGCATATCGCCTCGAGCGGGCGCTTGCGGATGATGATCGGGATGTCGTCTTTGGGACGATGTTCTCCCTCCCTTGGGTAGCTCGTCGAAAGATATGTTCCGATTCGGAGCCCGGTATCATGGTTAAACACCCAGACGTTGAACCAGGCCTTAAAGACGAAGTTCCCTGGTCCGACAGGCTGACCGCCTACGACAAGGAGCACTTCACGGTCTACATAAGGTTCCTGGATGCATCTGCCGACGATGCCAGCTATGAGGAGATGGCGCAGATCATCCTCGGCATCGATCCGGTGGAAGAACCGGAGCGCGCGCGGAAAGCCGCGCGAAGCCACCTCGATCGGGCGAACTGGATGGCGACCACCGGTTACAAGGAATTGTTCGCCGGATGAGAGCGAAGGAGCGCCCACATGCTACGCTTGTGAACACCTTCACGGCGCCAGCCTCAACATTTTGTTTGCAACCGGGGCTGCGGGAACTCGGTTCAAATTGGAAGATTCTGGTGGCGCGAAGCCGAGCGGGCTAAGCTTTGATCCCGAAGCCGGGCGGACGGATTTGAGTTGTTGCCGATCGAGCCGATTTGCAATAGGGCGTCGACAGAATTAGCCCACACTTGCCAGAACGCGTGCCCACGACTAAGATATTCTCGTGCCTCATGAAGGCAACGAGTTTGATGTTATCCTAATTCGAGCCTAAGCCGCCTTGCGGTGAAAGCTCACTGGCGCATCGGGGCCGTCCCGAAGCCATGTTGTCGAGGGCCGTTCGGTCCGTGGAAACCGGGTAGCTGCGACCTTCGAGTCGCGGAACTTTGGGGACCGCGTAGTTGGAACCAACTAGTCGATGGAAAATGAAGATAACGCGTTGAATGTATCGGGCGGGCAGTGATGCCCGCCCTTTACTTTTTCAGCCCCCAATCATTCCGGTCACCACGTCGCTGGGGAAGACATTGACGTGATCGCCACTCATTTGGACCTGTCCCTTGGTGACGCAGTGGAATGGCTCGTAGTTGAATGGGCTACCGCCTTCACGTTGCGCATCATGTTGGAATCCCGGCGGATCCAACGGCGTGCCAAACCGATATCGGCTCTCAAGCGTACGCTGGAGTAGCGGCGCAGTGATCTCCGTAGACGCAGCAATCCCATGCTGACCACCATCTTGGCCATGGTTGCTCTTGGCGAAGATGACGTCCCGACTGTCGACGGCGTAGCGCTTCCCTCGCCCACCCATGCGCTTGTAGAATTCAGCGAGCCGCTCAAAGGCGAATTTCTCGACGCGAATTCCGTCTTCGATCCCGGCAATATCGATCTGACCCGACATGAACGCGCGGAAGCGCTCAATAAGGCGGCTCTCGCAATTGAGATGGAAATTGCGACCGGGCAGCAGGAGGACGTCGTCGGCGCGGTGCGCTTCGAGCCGAAGTCGGGTCGCTTCGGAGTTATCCGCCCGGGCTGCGGCGATCGCGTGTGCAAGGACTCGGTTCACTGTCTCGATCTCGTGACGCCAGTGCCGCCCCCTCGGCCATGTCCAGTCGGGATGGCGGAGGGGGATCGGCCAGACAGCATGACCGAAAACGTCCCAGAGATGCTCGTATCCGGGCTCATCGACATAGGCCATAGCGATGCGACTGGGAGTCGGAACGCCATCGGAGTCTCGCTCACTAGCAGTCGCGAACCGGCACGCATTCCTGCCGAGCTCAAGAATGGCGCCGGGCTCGCCGTAGATACCGCCGTCGCGATTGGTAAACACGCTCGCGATTGCGCGCCACTGTGTGCGGCTATTATTATTGATGGTCGCCGCGGCAGGCAGCGCCGTCATTTCGGGCAGACCAGCAATGAGAAGCAGCGGCGTCGGCCCAGGCGGGCCCCGCTTCTCCGACCTAGAAACATCTTGTACCGCGTTCTTCTTGGCCATCGTCAGGAATGTTTGAGCAGGATCTGCGCGATATCGGCGGGTATCACAAGCCGGGGAATAAGGTCGGCCGGCTGCGCCGCAAGCAGCCTGCCGAGCGCAGTAGACGCCTCACCTTGCCGGAAAATCCCCGGATCGACATTGGCTTCGCTAGACCAGGCAAGGAAAAGGCGCCAAAGCGTTTCCCTATCTTGCAAGGACGCGGTGCGCAGTGAAAGACCGGGCCGACGATAGACATCCGGGATGATACGCTGCGTCGGCCGGACCAGGTCCGGCGCTGTGACTTTAGCAAAACGAAACGGCCGGACGGTATCGATTGCGACATTCTCTCCAGCATCGGTCCGAACGCAGAAGGCGATCTGGACCGGCGTCGGCAGGCTCTCGAAGTAGTTCGCCGCCTGCTGTCGGCTGGCTGAATCTTCCTGGATCTGTAATTGCAGTTCGGCAGCAATCGCAACAGGAGCGATTGCCTCGCGACCGACCGTCGTGTCAATGAATCGGATGCGGTCCTCGCCTGCCGCGCGGACCGCAGCCTTGAGCGAAACGAACTCTGCCTTGAGCTCAGCCAGCAGTTCTTTGTGCTGTTGCCCAAAACGCGAAAGCAGCAGCGGCTCCGGGTTTGGCGACTTATAGTGGCCCTCGACAGTATCGATAAACCGATGCAGCGCGTCTCCGCTCACGGAAAACCTCTCAACGGCAGCTGACCACACACCGTGACCTGCCCCTCCACATTGTATTGAACACCACATCTGAACGAATGTAGGCTGTTGGGCAATGGGTGGCGCGCCCTTGGATGATTGATTTCAGCGCAAAACAGCACGGCTGCTTCCGGTCCTCGATGGCAGAACGCTGAACTTCAGCTATCCGGCTTTCGCGGACTACATGCACATGCTCTGCGAGGTGTGCGGGGGCGAAGAGGATGAGTGCTCGATCCACCCGCTGAAAGAGTCCATCGGCAACAACGTCATCGTGGAAGGCAGCTGGTTATTGTCTACGATCGAATGTCATCGCTGGAGGTCGGCAGCAGGCTATATAGCCGCAAGATCGCCTGCCTGGAACAGCCGCGCAAATCAGTCGAGATCAAGCTCTTCATCATCATTCAGCGGCCCGCCCTTCAGCAAGACATCCCGAGCGGACTTCCTCGGTCCGAGTTTCGACATCTGGAGCACGAACGTCCGTCGACGGTCGTGAATCTCCTGCGGCCCTTCTTCGGCAGCAGCCGCCAACAAATCGTTGAATCGTGCCCTCGCCTCTTTGACGGTCCAGATGCCAAGTCCTGTACGACCGCCACTTGTCCCGCCGCTCGCCAATGCACGCTCCAATTGACCGCGTTTACTATTCGCCGGTGGTTCTGATTTAGGCCTCGTGCATCATAAAGCAATTCTGGCCGCAAAGGAGCCCACCGGAATGTTTCTTCTCGACACAAATGTCCTGAGCGAGTTCACAAAAAAAAGACCGAACCGTCATGTCCTCGCCTGGGCGGACTGGGCGACGTCGAGTCATCGGCTGGCAATTCCCTTCGGCGCGGTTTTCGAACTGCAACGGGGCATTGAATCGCTGCGGTTGAGGAACCCCAGCCGGGCCCACGATCTCTCACGCTGGCTTAATGAAGTGCTCGAAACCGATATGGTCTTCCTCGCTATGGATGCCGCAGTTGCGCGGACGTACGCATCGATGACTACGGTCCCGAGCCTGCGGCATTTGTGGGTGCCGTCCCCCCAGAACCATCGGCGAGGTCCGGGCCAAGACCTTGCGATCGCGGCGACCGCGATTGTGTACAGAATCCCTGTCGTCTCGATGGACGTCCACGATTTCCTTCGAATCCATGCTCATTTTGAATTGCCCGGCCTTTTCAATCCGATCGAGGAAACTTGGGAAGTTCCGATGAAACGAGACCTTGTGACAGGACCATCTGCTAGGATCGACGTCAGGTCTTTGGAGACCCCGAGCCCGCATCTGAGGTGTTGCGCCTGACGCTACCTCGATCGTCCAAACGCTCGCGGAGATGAACGCTCTTGTATCCGCGGGCCCTACCGGCCGGACACGCGAGCATTGCGGTTTGAATCCCGCTCGCCAAGATCGGCGTGCAATACAAGACGGCCTGTGTGCTTCTGATGAAACTGCGCGAGGCGATCGCGTGGCGCAGGGGAAACATGTTGCGTGAGGGCGAAGACGAGATCGACGGCAAATACGCTGGCGGCAATATCCGGCCTGAGAACAAGGCCGAGGACCGCCTGCCGCCGTCATGATCGGCGGGGCCGTGGAATGGCTCGATGAGTCCCGGCCTACGGAAGAAGCATGTCCAGACCGGCTCGCGATGAGGCGGTCGGTCAGACCTGGTGGCGTTTACGGCCGAAATCTACGGTGTTAGGTAGCAAAAACCACCGAAAGCGACCTACGTATTTGGAATCGAAAAGCAAAAAGTTCCGCTCACAAGGCGCTTCACAGCGCCGGCGCGTATTGGTTGTCCATTTGATAACGGGTTACTGAGTAGGGGTAGTCACGCAACCTTCTCGCTTGCGGCGTGATTTTTTTGTTGAATTTTACGAAGAACTTCGTATATTGAGGAACGGATGGCTTTCAAGGGCGTCAGGTATCGCGTCATCAAGGCACTGAAGGAAGGTACTTATCAGCATGCGGCCCGCGGGAGCATCGAGGACAAGAATGCCTTGATGACTGGCGATATTTCCCCCGAGCAACTGATGCCGATTATCGACAGGTGCAATGGCACGCATCATGAGAGTTCTGAGCACCATGAGTTCGAAGGCATTGAAGTCCATATCCTTAAACGAGATGGATGGTACATAAAATTCTATTTCGTTGACCCTGACACGGTCTTCATAAGTGTACATCCATCAAGGTAGGCTAACATGAAAATCTGGTATGCTGGAGATAAGAGCAAGGCGCTCTGCGAAAAGTGCCGGAAAGTCGTTACGACGACTTTCGACTATCACGATGTGCCTTTCGAAAGCGGGATCGGCATGGCGAAGCAGATCATGGCGGCTACATGCGACGAGTGTGGCGCCGTTGTGGCTATCCCGCCGCAGTCGACGCCAGCAATCCGTGTTGCTCGCGAGATTGCTTCCAGGCCCTTGGAAGTGGTTATGGCTGCGCCGTTTATGGATACGTTGGACCTAGCATCTTATCGGATTGATCCTTCTGCTGGCGTGATCCTCCGGAAGTCGCTGATCGCGTACTTCGTGCACAGGTCTGTAAATGACGATTTCTTGGTGGAGCGGCTTCGTAAAAACGCGGCGGTTCATCGAGCGAAGTGGAAAAGCTGGCACGATACCCCGTCGAAACGTCTTTCGATGAAAATAACTCCACGCGTTGGCGCCGAGTTTGACGAACTCGTCAAGAAAAGTGCGTTAAATAAGACAACGTTGGTCAAGTCCCTCGTGATGGATATTGGCTCTGAGATCGTTGAACCCGAAGAGCCGCAGATGATGCCTGAATTGCGCAGGATGGCTGCGGCTCTTGCTGCCTAGTGGCAAGCCGTTAACCACCTGACTTCGCTCCGATCAACTCCGGACCGGGTTCCGGGTAAGAAACTTGCCCTAGCTGCGGAACGGTGCAGTGCCATACGACGAGTCGTAACCGTTTCGAATGCACTGAAAAGACCTGCAAGACAGTGTTCAGCGTGACCTGGGGCACGGCCTTCCACGCGCGCAGGTCATCGGGAAGGGATGCCATTTTAAGCCTGGTGGTTTTTGCTACCTAATGCCGAAGCTTTGCAGGTTCTCGAGCGCCAGCTTTCGCGTTTCGAGAGGGTTCTTACCTAGGGCGGCTGCCAAGTTTGAGACGCAGACTTCGGCATCCTTCGGGCGATTAGGTCTGTCCTCACTTGCGTCGACCAAGCCGACTCGTAAAACTACCGCTAGGAAACCCGCAAAACTGCCGATAGCCAGATACTCGCCATTCGGTAGCAACCGCCATCAGAAGTTTAATCCTTGATCTGTGGTGGAACACGTACGTCGACATAGGCGCGTTGGCTCAGCGGCGAGCCTGGCGATGATCGCCCTGCGCCTTCGAGGTTTCCAGCGCTTCCAAGAGGGCAGCACGAGGCGAAGTTCAGGACCCGGGGGCGGGAGGAACGGCACTGACAATTCACGGAAGGGCGTCAGTCCGAGAACGCTTACCATGAAATTAGTTCCTCGACCGCTTCTGCCGAGAGATGGCGCTCACGAAGCAGTGCCCCCGCAATATTTTCGAGCTCGGGTCTCATCTCTTCCACAAGCGTCTTCGCGCGACGGAACTCCGCGGCAAGGAGGTTTTCCACCCTGGCCTGCAGGCCGCCGTTCATATGCAGCGTCACCAGCAGTTCCTCCTCGCTTGCCCCGGACAGGAACGTGAATCCTCCACCCATCCCGTAGGCGGCTTCGACCTGCAGGGCAGTCACCGTGGCGATGTGAAGGTCCGAACCTTTCCTGCCCCCTCCGCCGGCAGACCTCGAACCGAAGACAACCTCCTCGGCTGCCAGTCCTGCAAGCGCGAGAGCGATCCGGTCCAGGAAGCCGGCCTTGGTCCGCTCCGGAAAGACCTGCTCGTCGAAAAGCGCCCCTCCTCCCCTTTGCATGGTCTCGCCTGACGAGTCGAAGGCGTCGATGATCTCCACGCTCCTGAAATCGCCGACACCCAGCGTCAGGCCGACGACAACGTGACCGGCCTCGTGGATCGCGTTTCGCCACAGCATGGCTTCAGGAAGAGGCACCAGTTCGGGCAACTCGGCGAGCAAGTCCGCGGTTTCGAGGTTGCGCCGCGCGCGGCGTGCGCGGCGACGCGCCTGCCGAGCAAGCTGCTCCAGAGCTGCCCCTGTCCAGCCGTTCGTGCGAGCGGCGACGGAAGTCAGGTCCAGAGCAGACGACGCCGCGGCTAGATGCCAGCCGAGAATTCCTTGTCGTCCCGCCATGTCCGGCAGCGGAATGTTCACATGCCTGTCGAGGCGACCCGGACGGGTCAGCGCCGCATCCAGCATATGGGGAAAGTTCGTCGCCCCGACCACGACGACGCCTTCCCGGCCACCGGATCCATCGAGGCATTCCAGCAGGCCATTGACGACCTCACGGCTGTATTGCGCGTTGTGCCCGGAGAAGGTCATCCTGTCCCCTACGGAATCGATTTCGTCAATGAACACGATCGAGGGCGCATTCTTCATGCCTTCAGCGAACGCGCCTCTCATCGCCTTCAAAAGATCTCCCAAGTGGCCCATTGCCTGCCAGCGCGCCAGCGAACCCAAGACAAGATGGACTCCACAGGTTCGCGCGAGGGCCGCGGCGAACATCGTCTTGCCCGACCCCGGCGGCCCGCTGAGCAGGATTCCCCTGTCGACTTCCGACCACCCGATCTTGCCTGCGCGCCAGTCCTTCAAGTCGACGGCAAGCTCCCTTCCCCAGTCGGCCGCGGCGCCCAGTCCATGGAGGTCGTCCAGTGTCGGTCCCTGCCCTAGGCTCGTCTTTGGAGCGGTCAGGGTGATGGCGCGAGCAGCTTGCAGAACCTTGTCCAGCCCCCTGCCCTTGCGCCAGATCGCGCCGAGAACGTGCAGCGGGACCGTCGCCAGGAATGAGGCGTCCTCGTCCGACAGGAGCTGACCGCGACAGAAACGGGCGGCCGCCTTGAGGTATCGGGGCTGGACGGCCGGAAGCACAAGCACGGCATCCGCAACCGCGTCGACGTTTTCCGCGAGAAGGTCGCGGGAATGCGTGACAACGATAATGCGGTCGTTGGAACCTGTGAGCCCAAGGAGGTCGAACCGTTCGGACTTTCTCCGGCCCTCCGGTTTGACCGTCATGACGAGCGTCCGGTCGCGATCGTACACGCTTCCGGTGATGAGCGATTCTCTCTGCGCCGGGAATTTGGTCGCGCTCTCATAAATTTCCACGTCCTCTTCCCTCTGTGCGATCAGGACGATCACGGCCGGCCGTCCCGACAGGAATTCGCGTTGATGCCTGAGTGCCCGCATTACTGTGCAGTAAGCGACGAACCGCGTTGCGTTTGAGGCGAGCTTGATGCTCAGCGCTTTCGACATCTGTTTCATTGGAAATCCTGACTTGATGGTTCCCGGCGCTCGGGTGCGGCCGCGGGCGGTGGTGTTCCGAAGCCGCGTTCAGCTGCGGATACGGCGGACGGCGGTCTCGGGTCCGATCCTGGCTTCGTCGAGATCGATCTCGACGAAGCGATGCAGGACCAGCGACGAAAACCCTGCTATTGGCGGCGCTTCGCGAAACGCCGGAATGCATTCCGCAACGGTCAGCGAGCCATTATCGTCCAGCGCTGCAAGGAGGCGAACACGGTCGCCCAGCGGACAATGCCAACGGGCATACCGCAGGAGGTCCTTCGCGTTATCGAGCGTGTACCCCGCTCTGAGATCATCAGCCGACCATGCGGAGTAACGGAAACCAATTTCGGCAGCGGCTTGCTCGTTCCAACGGTCCCGAGGGTCGCTTGCCGCAGCAAATGAATCCAACAGACATGCCCCCTCTTCCCGGAGGACTAGGAAATCCGGAACGTGGCTGTCGCCCCGGCGATGCAGGACGAGCGGGAGGCATGACCATTCGACCACCGCCGGGTCGAGGTCGAGCAGGCATCCGAGGTCTCGCGCGACCTGGTTCCTGAACAGAGGCGCGCCGACACAACGAACGGTTCCGCGTGGATGAAAATGAAGACGCGCGGCATCGGCGCGGACGGACGCGAGTTGGTCGGTTTGGATTTCAGGGTGGGCGGTCATGGGACGCTCCATACGCATACGCAAGAATGATCGGCCGCTGCGAAGTGCAGCGTCGGGGCGATCAGCGTATGAGGAGCGATGCCTGTTTCATGGTGACGGGAACAAATACAGAACACTCAAGACAGAGTCAACGGCCATGGTCGCTCGAAACGTCATGCTGACGGAAGCATGATGATGGCCGCATAGGGACGACGGCGAGTCAGCGAAGCAAACGACAGCCAGTGCGGCGTCCCGTGGGGACCGACACGGCCTCACCTGTTGGCCAGAGACGACATACGAGATAGTGCGCGGATCGCTCAATCGAGGCGAGTAACGCTTCAACCTCAAATGATGGATAGCCTCAACGATCGCTCGATTCTGCTCGCGACATTTGTCCTCAGAATCATCGAACGCACCTGTATCCTTCAGCCTTGAAAGCTCGCGCCGGGATGCGGGCCGTTCTCCGAAATGACGGTCTGGCGCCGCTCGCTCTGCTCATACAACGCCGAGTAAAGAATATCCGCGATGAACTCATTTGGTTTGCTCCGGCACCTCGAATATGCCGGAAGTTCGTCCGGCGGGCCAAAAGGAATCCCAAGGCGCATGGAGTAATCAAATTTTCTGCCATCGGCAGATCGGCCAGCGATATTCATATCGTTCAAATCGAAGCGGAACTCCAACCTCTGCTCAATTCCGATCTGTTGCGCATGGAGTGATGCCATCATCACATCGAATACACAAATTGAATTGTCAATATCGTCCGATACAAATTTGACTTCAGAATAAGTCACGACCTCGACAATATGACTCATAGTAATATACATCATCAACAAATTTCCTCTCCTACGAAATGCCGATTCATATCGGCCGCGCAATACTTATATTCTACTAATGCTTCAGCGAAAATTGATCCATGTCAACGGGGAATTCCAAGGAACCCGGAAGCGCGATTTGTTCTTGGCGTTCCTACGGGTCGGGCTCCAAGCCGGCGAGCCGCTCTAATAGCTTCATCTCCTGAGCTGTGACCTAGTCCTTAAACCTCATTGCATGGAGCCCATAAAGATCTGCGGAGCCATATGCTACGATCGCTGAAACAGTCGCAGGCGGCGCAGGAACCGAAGCACCGGAGCGATCACGGAGGAAAACGAATGCAGCACTGGCTGGACAAGCTGACTGATCTCGCCGCAATCGAAGGCGATCAAAGCAACCTTGAAGAGGCTTTGGCGGGCCTGGCCGCCGGGTCGGTCCGGTCACCTACTGCGGGATCGTCGGAGACACGACCCAGTGGAAGAAGGAACACATCAAAGACATCATGGAAATGTGCCACCCGAACAAGCGGCAGATCGTGAAGGATCTCGCCCGCTTCTATCGGGTGCATCGGGTCGAGGTACTCGACAACCTCGTCTTGTGGGTGGACCGCTTCCGAGAGGAAGAGCCGGAACTGTTCCGCGCCTATGGATGGGACTTCTGTGGCGTGAGGGAGTTCGAGGAGCCTCGCCAGTACATGCGGCTGAAGCGTTCCAAGCGGCCAGTGCTTATGCCGCGGCGAAAGGGCGAGGAGCGGATGACCGGACGGCGGCGCTACAGCAAGCCGGATCAACTCGTTCCGCGGATACTGGCGCTGCCCGCACAACGGCCGGCTATCGCGCTGGCCGCTGAGTGAATGGCGGTGCGGGCGGCATATTTCGACAGCGGCATCTTGGCAGGGCCTGGGTGGTCGATGCGTGAACACCGCTTCACGATTGCGTGCTCCCGCTGTATCATCTCGTAAGATTGGAGAGAACAGCATGGCTGAGATCGTCATTGAACGAGATGTCGAGACCGCTGCAGAACGTCTTGCAGAGGCTACCCATGCAGAGGCCGTCATCCTGTTCGGAAGCCGGGCGCGCGGAGATCACCAGCCCGACAGCGACTGGGATCTCTGCGTGGTGCTGCCGGATGACGTTCGGCCTCAGCAGTTCACGCCGTCCAAACTCTGGGAACTCGTCTCCGACCTCGATGCGTCCATCCAGGTGTACCCGTTGCGCCGCTCGGTATTTGAGGCCAAGAGGGACGACATCGACAGCCTGAGCCATGACATCGCACGCGACGGATACGCGATCATCGGATCGCTCGAACCGACATCGGGCATGACGGCGCATCCGTGAGTTCCGATGCACATGCCTGGCTGGATATCGCCGACACCGATACGACGCTGCCCGCCGCTCGCTCGTGCCGGATCCGGAACCGAACATTCCCGCAGCGGCCTATCACTGCCAGCAGGCGGTTGAGAAGCTGATCAAGACGCTGCTCGTCCATCTTGGGCTTCCCTACCTCAGGGGATCGGGCGGCCACGATCTCCGCAGGCTCGTCGGCGCGTTGCCCAACACGCACCCGCTGCTTGGCGATGCCGTTGTGCTGGTGCCGATATCGCCTTGGGCGACCGCCTTTCGTTACCCTGTCGACGATCCATATACGGCGGAACCTCTCCCGGATGCTTCAGAGGTCCAGCGCATCCTCGACAAGATCGGCGAGCTTCGCGACAAAGTGGCCCTGGAACTGGGGCCTCGACCTTCTTCTGGTCCTTGAGTTCCGTTCGGCGAGGTAGGCAGGGCGCTGGCGATCGCCGCCGAATGATCTGACGCCGTCGCGGAGCGGCGCCGTGACTGCCCATCCCGAATCGTGACACCATCAGCTGAACGATGCTGCTGTGAATGGCACCGCGCCCCTCCTTGGCATCGCCAAGGCGCCGCGCGGCAGTTTTGGGGTGCTTTCCCTCAATTCTGCTACGTCAAGATGTTGTGGTCCCCTGAGCGAACGGGATAAGCGGTTTGTCAAATATGTCTTACTGATAGTTTTGACCAGCGTCAGCCGGGTCAACATAACCCGCGCCACTGGACTTCTTCGGGTACGGCACAAACTTCGGATTCGGAGTGTATCGCCTCACCGCATTAAATCCACTCATGCCGTTCAAGGAGCTGGTGACTTTACCCGATCTCTTATTCACTCCGGGGGGCGGCCCATATTTCTTGCTATGGTTGAAGGTCGCCTGGAACTGAGGATAGCTCGACTGCTCGTCGGCCAACCCGGAAAGAGCGCGGTCATCGATATATGCGTCGCTCCCTAGTCCACCAAGCAGCCCGTCCTTCAGGCCGCCGTTCATCGCAAACTGGCTTGTGCCAGTTTGCCCCGACCAACCTGCAACCCCTTGGGGAAGTTTCTGCATGTTCGTGGGCGGTTGGGCGCAGACGATCTGAGGTGCAGGCAACTGCTGCTGGCTGCCCGAGTAGGGATGGATAAAGTAAGTGCCACCAAGGGCGAATATCGCCCCCGATGCTGGACCGACGATAGCTGCGATGTAGTGCGTACGAAACCAAGTTGCGATGTTGCCTGACATAGTGATCCAACCTCCTTCAGGTTGATGCGATCAGTCTCAGTTGGTCCCCTCTCAACGCCAAACTTGGCTGCGGCTAACATTATGAGTCAATTGTTACCCTGTAAGCAGGGAGAAGTATCGTTAGGCCAGCCGATGCATAACCGACAAAAAATCCCGCTATTTCATGACATTGGAGCCCGCAATAACTCGGCCGTCGGCGGATGCGGTGAACGGCACTAGTACCTCTGCACAGAGGATTTGACGGATTGGATGGGTTGTAGCCTGGGAAGGCTATCGGGTTCGACAAGCAGTTCAATACTGCGCGCGAGGCCCGGTTGCCTGCGGATCAATCCAGTGCGCTCAAGGGTGAGCACCATCTGATGGACGGAAGGTGCGGTGACGCCGAAGAAGCGCTGCATATCGCGTTCGGCCGGCGAGCGAGCGTTGAGCAAGCCGTAGGTCCAGATGAAGGCGAGATACTGGCCCTGCTTTTCGGTAAAGCTGGGACCCGCTGGCGACCGCCCGTCAACTAATTGATTCATTTGTCGATTCTTCCGGAATCTCCGCAAACCGAAGGAGGCCTTCCGGATGAATGTACGCTATCGCGTCGATCTCGACCAACCCGAACGCGACGCACTCACAACGATGCTGCGAAGCGGCAAGCATCCGGCGCGCAAGCTCAAGCGGGCCCAGATTCTGCTCGCTGCCGATGTCGGCCTGGGCGACGAAACCATTGCGACGACGGTGGTGGTCGGCGGCTCCACGGTCTACCGCACCAAGCGCCGCTTCGTGGAGATAGGTCTGGAGGCGGCGCTCAGCGAAGAGCCGCGCCCCGGGGCGGAGCGCAAGCTGAGCGGCAAGGAGGAGCCTTGCTGGTGGCCACCGCCTGTTCCAGCCCGCCGCCGGGTCGCGCCCGTTGGACACTGGAGTTGTTGGCCGACGAGTTCGTCAAGCTGACCGAGCACGAACAGCTGTCGCGCGAGACGGTGCGTCGGTGCCTGGCCGAGAACGATCTCAAGCCTTGGCGCAAGGAAATGTGGTGCATTCCAAAGGTTGACGCGGAGTATGTCGCGCGCATGGAGGATGTGCTCGACCTCTATGCCGAAGCACCCGATCCGAAGCGGCCCGTGGTGTGCTTTGACGAAAGCCCGACCCAACTCATCAGCGAGGTGCGTCAGCCAATCCCGGTCGCGCCGGGAAGGCTGGAGCGCTACGACTTCGAGTGCAAACGCAACGGCACCGCAAACCTGTTCGTCTTCCTCGATGCGCATCGTTCCTGGCGCAAGGTCAAGGTCACCGAGCGGCGCGCAGCACAAGACTTTGCCCACTGCATGCGCGACCTCGTCGATATCCATTACCCCCAAGCCGAACGCGTCAGGGTGGTGCTCGACAATCTGTCAACCCACACGCCCGCCGCGCTGTATCAGGCCCTGCCGCCATCAGAGGCGCGACGCATCCTGCGACGGCTGGAGTTCCACTACACGCCCAAGCACGCCAGCTGGCTCAACATGGTCGAGATCGAAATCGGCGTTCTGCGCGGCCAGTGCCTCGATCGTCGTATCGACAGCTACGATCGCCTCGTCGCAGAGACCGCTGCCTGGGAGCACCTGCGAAACACCAGTGGCGCCCGCATCAACTGGATGTTCTCAACCGAAAACGCGCGCCTCAAATTGCCAAGGCCTATCCAAAGCCAACGGCCAAAGAGTCATAATCCCTGTGCAGAGGTACTAGCCCCTGTTCGGGCGTAATGTCGAACTGGATTGGCGGAGACTCTACGATAATGGGGAAACCAAGCCTGTGGACCCCATGCAGGCGTAGGTGAGCGTCACCTGATATTGCGCCGGCCCGGTAGCGGCCGCGGTCGGGATTGTGATCGACCGGCGATAGGTTTCCCTGCCTGCCAGATACTCCAGCCCGACGGTGTAGGATGACCGAACAAATCCTGGAGTATGTGAAGCGGCTGCCGGGAGGCACGCCCGTCGCAGCGAAGAGCTTGCTTCACCTAGCCAACCGCGCCGCGTTAGACCAAGCCTTTGTCGCGTTTGGCCGAGCGGGGCCTCCTGCTCCGAGCCGGGCGCGGCGTCTACCTGCTGCCGGTCACGGGCCGGTTCGGTTTCCGAGCGCCCTCAGTGGAACAGGCGGTCGAGGCGCTCGCCGCTCAGCGCGGCGAGGTCATCGTCTCAAGCGGTGCGGCTGCTGCCAACAGTCTCGGGCTTACGACGCAGGTGCCGGTCCCGTCGGTCTATCTGACATCGCGGCGCACTAGAATGATGAGCCTTGGCAAGCAGGTCGTCGAGCTTCGCCACGCGCCGCGCTGGCAGCTCGCCATGCTACATCGGCCAGCGGGTCAGGCCGTGCGAGCGCTTGCCTGGCTCGGACCGGAGGGAGCAGAGACTGCCCTACACACCCTGAAACGGAAACTGCCGCCCGCTGCGTTCAGCGAGCTGGTTGCGGCAGCGCCTCAGCTTCCCACCTGGCTCGCGCGCAGCGTAGGGAGGGTTGCGCATGGCTGATGCCTTCCTCCTCCTTCCGGCCGAGGATCGGCGGGAAGCGCTGAACAAGCGCACGTCTCACTTCTGCCACAGGTTCGCAGCTTGACGCCCCCAAGGCCATCCGGCCTACGAGTGCCGGCGGGAATCCCAGGTACGCGTTGGGCGGGAGCCGCGCGCCGCATGAGGAGGCGATCGCTTCGCTTTCATTCTACGGCATCTTTTGAACGGGTTGCGCCGACAGCGAATTCGAGCGCCGGCACGACGTCGTTCACTAGCCATGCTCCCAGTTCGCTGGCGTCGGGCCAATCCTCGCGACCGCCGAGTTTGTAAAGAACCTGGGAAACCTTCCACCACTGGCTTCCATGCGGTAAGCGCGCCGGATGTACGATCCAATCGCTGCTGCTTTGGGCGTTCGGTTCGACGAAGACCGCCAGGCTCTGCAGCTCGGCTCCGGCTCGGCGTGCTGGATGCTCCACTTTCCCAACGAGGGCTCCCTTGGCGACCTTCTTGCCTTCGAAATGCGGCTCGAGCGCCTCCTGGATATCCTTCAGGATACCCCAAAGCCGCTCGACGAGGATCGGAACCGCGTTCTGGATCTTCTGCCGCGACAGCGCCCTCAGGCCCTCGGATCCGGCGGTGTCGGCAGGCTCTCGTTTCAGGCTTTGGGTTTCACCGGAAACGAGCGTCTTGATTTCGCGAACGGTTGGCCGCTTGCCTGCCTTGAGGTCTGCGACTACGGAAGCGAGGAGTTCCTGTTCGGCGGTCGCCAGAGTGTACATCGCCGCTGCCGGCATGCTGCAGTCGACGAGGACGTTCCGATGCTCCCGTAGATTGTTGTGAACCGCGATGTAGTTGCCCGCCCCTCGCCTCGTCAGGCTGCACGCACGTTTCGACCATCGCTCGAACGCTTCCTGGCTGGGGGCGCTTTCGCGCACCCTCGAGAGCGCCTCCCCGCAGGTGAAGACCTCGTCCGTTCTCTTTCGGCCGATCGAAGAAAACATCTCCCGCGCCTCTTCGAACAACGGCACCGCGGCGCTGGGAATGCCGAGGCTCTCGTAGTCGATCGTCTGCTCATTCCTCTTCTTCAAGCCTGACTGACCGCGACGTCCCTGCCGAGACGGGACGGCGTCCCGTGGCGGCATGGTCTGGTCCAGCTCGTGCGAGGTTCCGTCCGGGCCTTTCGAACCTTCCATTAATATAACCTCCTCAACGATGTTATCGAAACAACGGTCGATCCGACCAGAGCTATCGTCAGAGCTCGCCCCGCCGACTGTCGCGACTTATGGCATATTCGTTTAAGGACGCGGACGAATCCCGGGAAATGTTTTCCCAACTTCGCAACCCTTGGTAAAGTAATCGAGGACGATCCGATCCCGGTGTCCTGCGAAGGCGACGAACGTCTCGATGACCGCAGCGTCCCCTGCTTGTAAACGGCGAACCTTGTGCCGCATTTCCTCGCGGACGGAACCCGGTACAGGCAGCTCAGCCGAAAGGTCGTCGAGCGCAATGCTTCGACGCGTCCGCCTTGCCTGTCGGCCGGTCTCGCGGATTGGAAGGCCGGAAGATCGGCTGGTCGGATGTTGACCAAGGCGTCATGCATCCCCCGCCTAGCACGGGAAAGACAATTTTTGCGCGCGTCCCATAGGTGTGGTCATCATGAGGTCGCACTCCAGTTCGGCAATGCGCGCACGCACCTGTCGGGCCTCTTCATGTAGTCTGCGCTAGCGGGACTAGCGCTTCTTTCCCCGCAATTGCTGACAGCGCTGCACGCACGCAGCTTCCTTTCGGCCTTTTCATTTAGCCTGTGCAGTTTCCTGGGGACAAATGACAGGAATTGGCATCCGCTGCCGCTATGGCGTGCAACGTACGGTTCCTTGGGAATCAGCGGCAGCTGATTGGGTGCGGGAGGCAGCGTAAGTGGCGTATCGGTTTGTTCACGCGGCGGATATCCATTTGGATTCACCACTCAAGTCTTTGGCTATGCGAAGCCCGGAGCTCGCCGACCTGATCGGGAATGCGACCCGGCAGGCATTTGTCCGTGTCATTGATCTCTGCCTTCGAGAGCAGGTCGACGCGCTGCTGCTGGCTGGCGATCTCTACGACGGCGAGCAGACATCGATGAAGACCGCGCGGTTTCTCGCGGAACAGGTGCGTCGGCTGCACGAAGCGGGCATTCGTGTTTTCATTATCCGGGGCAATCACGACGCCGTCTCGCAGATCACGAAGGAATTGGTCTTTCCGGAAACGGTGAAGGTGTTCAGCGGGCGGGCCGACGCCATCGCGGTCGACCGGGCGCGAGGCGACTTCCCCGTCGTCGTTCATGGCCTGAGCTTTGCCGATCCGCAGGCCCCTGAAAGTCTCGTCGGCAAGTACAAGCCCGCGATCGACGGAGCCTTCAACGTCGGCATCCTTCACACCAGCCTCTCGGGATCGAGCGGCCACAATCCCTATGCCCCATGCAGCCTCGCCGACCTTCAGGCGGCGGGCTTCCAATACTGGGCGCTCGGCCACATCCACAAACGATCGGTGTTCGAAGGAAAATGTACCGTGGTCATGCCCGGCATGCCCCAAGGACGCGACATCAACGAATCCGGCGTCAAGTCGGTATCGCTCGTAACCGTTGCCGACGACCTGTCAGTCCGGATCGAAGAGCGCTTCACCAGCGTCGCACAATTCGAACGCGTCGAAGTCGATACGAGCCAGATTCAAGACTGGGCCGGCCTGGCTCGGGAAATCGGAAAGGCGCTGGAACGAACCCGGACGGATGCCGCTTCCGATCACCTGGTTGCGCGCGTCCGCCTGACGGGCATCACTCCCCTCGCCTGGCGCATCCGATGCGACATCGACCTCCTCAAGGCCGAAGCCGATGACCGGGCATCCACGGTGGGTCGCTGTTGGGTCGAGAAACTGGAGGTCCAGTGCCAGCCACCGTCGGCTGCGCAAGCCGATTCCGGAGATCCGCTGAGCGAGCTGCGGCGTCTGATCTCGGACGAGATTGCAGGTTCGGATGCGTTCAAGGCGGCGGCATTCGAGGTCGCGGAGGAACTGAGAGGACAGCTGCCTCCGGAATGCCGTCATATACTCGGAGAGGACGAGGCCGCATTCGACCTCGTCGTTGCCGACCTGCTGAATGACGGCGCGGACAACGTAGTCGCACGCCTGCATGCCGACTCGGACGTGGAGGCTGCCTGATGCGTATTCGTCGTCTCGATCTCGCCCGTTACGGAAAGTTCACCGACCACACGATCGACTTCGGCCAGCGCACCAAGGGCAGCTCGGACCTGCATATCGTCTATGGCCCGAACGAGGCCGGGAAATCGACCGCGCTCGCGGCCGTCCTGGACCTCCTGTTCGGGATCGAGACGCGCAGCCCCTATGACTTCCTGCATCCCTATGCCTCGATGCGGCTCGGCGCGGCTTTGGAACTAGCGGCGGGTGAGCGAGAGGTTTTTCGCATCAAGCGCCCGCAGAACAGCCTTCTTGACGCGGATGACCAGCCTATCTCCGAAGCCGTGCTGCGCGTAGATCTCGGAGGCATCGATCGGGGGTCTTACCGGACGATGTTCTCGCTCGACGACGACACGCTCGAGGCAGGCGGTGAAAGCATCCTGGCGAGCAAGGGCGACCTCGGAGAACTCCTGTTTTCGGCCAGCGCTGGCCTGGCCGACCTGAGCCACCGGCTTGGCGACCTGAGAACGGAAGCGGACGCCTTCTACAAGAAGCGAGCGCGGAGCGGAGAATTGGGCGAGCTAAAGAGCCAGCTTGACGCGCTCAAAGAGGAGCGGGCGAAGATCGACACACTGGCCAGCCGATATGCCCAGTTGGTCGGCACGCGAGAAAGCGCCGCCTCACGGTATGAAGAGACGATTGCCGCTCGCGGCCGCATACAGTCGCGGATCGACCAGATCCAACGCCTGCTCATCGCGCTTCCTCGTCTGACAACGTTGCGAGCCGCCCGCGAGAAGCTCGCTCCCCTTGAATCCCTTCCGGAGCCCCCGATCGGGGTGGCCGAGGAACTTGCGACGCTCCAGAAAGACGAGATCGAACTGGCGACGCGCTCAAGAAGCGCCATCGAGAACATCGATGAACTTGTGTCGGAGTTGGAAAAGGAGACTGTCGACGATGCTGCACTGAGGCTTGCCGATCGCGCGTCGCGGCTCCCGGATCTGCGGGCGCGCTATCTCACGGCGGCGAAGGACATTCCCGAACGTCGATTGCAGATGCGCGAGGCCGACGCTGCGATCGCAGGGATTCTGCGTCGGATTGGCCAGGAGGACGAGGCCGATCCGGCGCGTCTGGTTCTTGGGACGTCCGTCGTCGGCGCCCTCAGCGACCTTATCGAGAGCCGATCCGGCGTGACGTCGTCGCTCAGGTCGGCAGAGAACGAGGTTTCAGGTGCGCGGCGACGCATGGCCGAAGCGCGCGAAAAATTCGAGGCCGCGGGACAAGGCACCGGAGCCGCATCCTATGCCTCTGCCGACGCCGGCATGGCAGGCATGACGGCCACACTGGCTGTGCTGCGAGCCGACGACCATGGCGTTCGTCTGCGACTGGCCGACCGGACCCTTGCTTCACACCAGGAGACGCTCTCGTCCAAGCTGCGCGAACTGAGGCCGTGGGCCGGGAACCCGCAGCAGCTTCTCGACATGGCCGTACCGGACAAGTTCAGCATCGAGCGGTGGAAGGCCGACCTCGCAACGGCTCGAAAGAAGGTCGAACGCCACCAGCAGGAGGTGGAGCGTCTGGCATCGGATCGCAAGCACCTGACCGCCGAACTCGAAGCATTGGAAGCCGTCGCAGGCATCGTCACCGAACAGGAGGCTGGCACCGTCCGAGCGGCCCGCGAGGAGGCATGGGCAGACCATCGCCGGAAATTGGACGAGAGCACGGCCGACCTCTTCGAAGAGACCCTCCGGCGCGACGACCTCGCAACCAACGCCCGCTTCGTGCATGTCCATGAACTGGCGAGACTTCAGCAGAGCCTTCAAGCCGCTGTTGTCATGGATGCGGACATTGCCCGCGCCCAAGAGCTCCTCCAAGCCGCGAGAACGGACTTTCAACGCATCAACGACGAAATTGCCGAGGCCTTCTTGCGCATCGCGCCCGGCTTTCAGGCAGACAGTTCCTCCGAACGGCTTGAGGCTTGGTTGGGTTCGCGCGATCTGGCTCTCGAGGCATTGTCCACGCTTCGGGCAGCTGAGCGGGATCGGCAAGCGGCGAAAGCCGATGGTGTGGCCGCTGGCGACCGGCTGAAAGCCGCCTTCGCCGCTGTTGGCGCGTCATATGATTCGAACGCGAGCTTCGAGACACTGGTGGCATTTGCCCAAGCCCTCGTCGACCGGGCGTCCGAAATCAAGCAGTTCCGGCGAGACTTGGAGGACCGTCAGCGGGAACTGGCAGACCGCGAGCGTATCCTTGAAGAAGCCACCGCGGACGATCAGCGTTGGACATCCGAATGGACGGCGGCGTGCTCTGCGTCGTGGCTGGGCGATCAAGGCCCGCGGCCGGTCGCGGACGTTCGAGAGATCCTGTCAGCCGTCGGCGATCTCGGATCCTTCATCGAGAAGAAGAGCGGACTGGCAGATCGTGTCACGAAGATGGAGAGGGACCAGGCAGATTTTGCTGCCGAAGTGGGCCGCCTCGCTGATGAACTGAGCATATCCGTACAACAGTCCGCTGCGCTGGATCTCGCCGCGGCGACAGAAAATCGCGTTCGCGAGGCCGCGTCCGCTTGGGCCCGTCGCGTTGAGAAAGAGCAGGCTATCCAGGTCGCTAAGGAAAAGCAGCGTGAGTTGTCTGACGCCATTGCGATCCATGAACGGCGAAAAGGCGAACTCCTCCAGTTCTTCGGCGTGACCTCGCTTACGGATATCGGAGTCGTGCTGCAGCAGCTCGAGCGACGAGCCACGCTCAGAGGTGAAGCTGATTCCGCCGCGACAGACATCATGAACGCTGTTGGATCACCCACCCTGGACGAAGCTGAACGGTCCCTCGAGAACACTGATCGGGCGGCCCTTGAAACGGAGGCGGCAGAACTCAAAGGCCGTTTCGAGGATCAGGATCAACGGAACCGGGAACTGTTCACCGAACACAGCAAGGCGGCTGACGCGGTCAATGCAATAGGAGATGACGATGCCGTCGCCCGGGTCGAAGAGCGTCGCCGGACTGTGTCGCTCGAAATCGAAGAAAAGGCTGTCCGCTATCTCAATCTACGCATTGGAGTCGCGGCAGCCGAACAGGCGCTTCGAATTTACCGGGACCGCCATCGGAGTTCCATGATGGCTCAAGCGTCTGAGGCGTTCCATACTATCAGCAGGGGCAACTACCGGGGTCTCGCTACCCAGCCTGACAGGGACACGGAGATGCTGGTCGCGGTGAGCGCGGACGGCGGATCGAAGATTGCGGCCGCGCTGTCGAAGGGAACGCGGTTCCAGCTCTATCTTGCGCTTCGCGTTGCCGGATATCACGAGTTCTCCTCTTCGCATCGGTCGGTGCCTTTCCTTGCCGATGACATCATGGAGACCTTTGACGATTTCCGTGCAGAGGAAGCCTTCCGACTCTTCGCGGAAATGGCAAAGGTGGGCCAGGTGGTCTATTTCACCCACCATCAGCACCTGTGCGACCTTGCGCGGAAGGTATGCCCGAGCATGACGATCCACGAACTGCCGCATGTTGCCCCGGCCCTTCATCTCGTGGCGAGTACCCAGCAGGTAGCGTAGTCCGGCGGCCGCGACATCGCCGTCGCGGTTCGACGATGAGCCGAGAAGCCAGGGGTTTGCGGCGATCACCGGAAGAGCTTCGGGCTGTGCTACGGGGCGCGCTACGAGACGAACTCGCGCTTGAAGCGGGCGAGCTCATTTGGACGCACGAGGCAATTGCCGCAGCTGCCCATAGGCTAAGTGCGGGTGCCAGTGCCGATATCGCTTTCTTCATGCTTTTCCCAATCGAGCGACTGTCACGCCTGGCTGAGGCTGATTTTTCGAGGTGCGGCTGATGTCGTCGCTGGGCCCTCGCCCGAACTCGGGGGCCTGCACAACAGTTGGGACAAGAACTATTCTGGCAGCATTCAAGTGTTCAACTACCGAAAACCTCAGTCAAGTAGTCAATGAACACTCGTATCTTCTGCGGTGTATGGCGCCGTTGCGCATAAAAGGCGTAGATTGGTTGCTCCACGGGTCCGTAGTTTGGCAGCAGCTGCACCAGACGGTTTTCTGCAATGTCGTCTGTAATCAAAAAATCCGGTAGCAATGAATAGCCGTATCCGGTCAGGCACGCATTTTTCACTGCCTGTGCGGAGTTCATTGCAAAGTGTTGCAAAACTTCGAAATCGATGATTTCACCCAAATGTCTAAACTGGTGTGTTCGCCCCCATTCTCCGCTGACTTGCGAGACCGATGGATAGCTTCTGATTTCGTCGAGCGATTTGGGCATCCCAAACCTTCGACAGAATTCGGGAGAGGCGACAAATATTATTCTTTGCGTAGATATCTTCTGCGCAATCATAGATGAATCGCTTAATGGACCAACTCGAATTGCAACATCGTAATGCTCTTCGATAAGATCAACCAAGCGGTTGCCGACATCCAGTGAGATGCCTAGCTGGGGAAACCTTTGCAAAAACTCAGGCAAGGCTGGCGCTAGGCATTCGTTGCCGAACGCCGTAACGCACGACACGCGCAATTGCCCGCGCGGGGTGTCGTGGCGCTCGCGAACCACGCTCCGCATGTTATCGAGCTGCTCAAGTATGCCGGAACTTTTTTCCACAAAGTCCAGGCCGGCATCGGTTAGATTGAGTTGACGGGTGGTACGGTTGAAAAGACGCACCCCTAAATCGGCCTCCAGCTCAGCCATAATTCGACTCACTGACGGCGCGGAAAGCCTTAACTCCCGGCTTCCTGCGGTGAAACTTCCAAGGCGCGCAACTTCGACAGCGATGCGCATTGCCGCCACCATATCCATCAGCCACTCTTTCATAATGTAAAACAATGTTTCTCCAAGTTGCCCATTATCACGGGATGCAATCTATTGCATCAAGAAGAAAGGCGGTTCGGCCATCAGGGTTTGAGTGGCGGAACCGGCCGAGACGTCGGGGCACCTGTACTCGTAAGGAGGACCGCCATGGCCAAAAATCCTAGCTGGGTACTACGGAGTTATCCGTCGGGAATGCCGACGGTCGGCAATTGGACGCTGGAAGATCGCCCGATTCTGGAACCCGCAAACGGAGAACTGCTACTCAAAACCCTGTGGCTTTCGGTGGATCCGTACATGCGCGGTAGGATCAGTCGGGCAAAAAATTACGCCGCTGGCTTCGGATTGGGAGAGCTGATGTCGGGAGGTGGAATCGGGGAAGTGATCTCATCGGAATCTCCCGATTTCAAACCCGGTGATATCGTCATGAGTGACTATTTTGGATGGCAGCCTCTTACTACCGTTCCTGCCTCGTCAGCCAAGCTTGTGACCGTTACCGACGCCCCAATGCAAGCCTCGCTCAGCTACCTAGGGATGCCAGGTCTGACCGCGTATTTCTCGCTACTCAAGACCGGCAATCCGAAAAAAGGCGAAACAGTTTTGATATCGGCGGCCTCTGGTGGCGTGGGGCAGATTGCGGGCCAAATCGCGCGGATCAAGGGGCTTGATCCGGTTGCTGTTGCAGGCACGGACGCAAAACTCGAGTGGTGCAAAAAACTTGGGTATCGCGAAGGCGTCAACCACCGAACGTCCACTGACTTGGTGGCCGATGTCGCCGCTGCATGCCCGAACGGAGTGGACGTTTTTATCGATAATACCGCGGGACCGATACATGATGCGGCAATGTTAAATCTAAATACGTTCGGTCGAGTTATCGTGGTCGGAACGGTTGCTTTGGCTGATCGTTTCGATCAACAGGATATCGGTTTGCGGCATCTCCGGAAAACCCTGATCACCCGCGCTCGGATCGAGGGTTTTTTGCTTGATGACCATGAAAACGAATTTGAGACAGCAAAGGCCGACCTTTTATCCTGGTATAAACAGGGGCTTCTTGAGACAAGAGAAGACATCGCTGAAGGGATCGAATCGGTGCCGTATGCCTTTGTCCGCTTGTTGAATGGCGAGAACTTCGGCAAGCAGCTAGTAAAACTATGAACCTAAATGATGTTTTGTCATTAATTGCCGCGGGAAGCCGTGAGTTCTTTATCCGACTGAGCGGCCGATTTCGTGGACGGCCCTACTTGAAATTCCCGTGCGCAACGAACCGCTTTGTTCGAGGATTCGTTCCCGCGATCCTAATAGCGAAACAGCGGGAGCGGCGTGGCGGACTGTACGATCGCGGCTTTCCGACATTGATTGTCGCGTTTCCACCGTTCGCCATGTCGTTAGCGGGCCCTGCCTCAACCAAAATAGCTGAAAGCGGCGAAAAGATCCTCTTCAGGGCGAGCGGATAAATTGGCACGGATCTTGATGCATTTTTTATAAGGGAACTGACCGTCTCATAAGAGCAGATCAGTGCCCAGTTGAAGTGTCATCATGGAAGAATCGCGTCGTGCCGAATCCACGCGCAAAGAAATGCGCCTCTATCTTATCAGACGATGTTGGCTGTGCCAGGAGAATCAATGTCCGCAACGTGACGGTCCGCGACACGGGCGACGAGAGAGGACGCGGCGTGTTCGCAAGAGGTCGGTGCTAAGAAGGTAGCTAGGCGAGCAGGCCGCACCTGCATTCTCGCTATTGTCCCTATGGGCTAGGCCGCGCCACCCGCTTCCCTAGCGACGTCGACCTTGCCATTGCGCCGCAAGGAGGTCCGCAGCTGATGCACCTGGTAACGTGTCGGGCGTAAACGGCACGTTGATATAGGCACGTCCGTCCGGCTCGGGTCGCGCGTGCACACCGCATTCCCTGAGCAGATCAAAGGCTGTCCGACCCAGAATGAGCATATCATCGTGGCTAGCCCAGCTTCCCCGGTTTTCCCATAGAGAGCGTAACTGTGACACGAGGGTGGTGACGGCAGAAACGAAAGCCTGGTCCTCCTTCGGGACCTCCAGCGCAACCTCGGGGAGTTCTTCCTCTGCCATGCCGTCAAGATGGCCAAACAGGTAGGAAGCCATGCGTAAAGGCTCCAAAACGACCACGCCGACTTCCTGAAAAACCCGCTCCACATCTCCGTGGGTCCGGTAAGATCTGATAGCATCGCGGGCCTTGATGCGCGCGTCCTGCAGGCGAACAGCGAGATTGTTCCGGAACCGCTGCTCCTCGTTCCTCGCAAATCGAGCAGATGCTCGGCATACGGCGTATTCACACCAAAAGGCTTGGGAGAATTGCTGCTCGTAAAGGCGGATGTAACTAGCTGGCGTCTGGTCCAGAAGGATACCGGGGAACTGCCGCTCACGGTCGGCATGTTCCGCCACATGTGCGCATTCGTGAGCGATGATCGCCAAAGCAACACGGAAATCCTCAGGCTCATGCTCCTCAAGTGCAAGGCAACATACGGGACCAGCTGAGAACACTAAATGCGTCTTCACGGCATCGCCGCGCTTGACCACGATGGATTTGCCGACTCCTACCAATCCCTCGTCATTGGTCCGCTCTTCAGGCCCAAGACCCTCGACGCCTCGATCGAGCTCCCGCAAGGCCTCGTCATAGTCCATCGCGATCGTAACACCGTCGATGGTGCTGATATCAATATAGCGCCCGACCTCATGGATAAGCGCCAACATTGCATGGGCCAATGCCTTCGCGGCTTCCTCGTTGTCGAAACCGCGGACGCTCACGGAGATGTTCGGGAGCGTTGAAGGGGTCTCGTCTTCTTCGGTTTCACAGATCGTATTTAGTCCGCCCTGAACAACGGTTAAGCCATTGACACGGCATGGTCGCGGAGACGGGGGGAAGTATCCGGTTTCGCGGCTGAAGCAGCAAGCGCCAGCAGGATGAGCGCACGCCAAAGCGCCAGCGTGGCGAGGATGAGGCGCAGATTGTGGCCTGCGGCCACGAGCAGCGCATTGATGGCGTCGCCAACATGGCCGAGAAGGAAGTTCCGGTCCAGCCTCCCATCGGTTTTCATATGGCCGATGGTGGCCTCGATGGCCGATCGTCGCTTCAGTTCCCGCTTCATGGTGGCCGTCAGGCCGCGCCGATGGCCGGCGATCATTACCGAGCCCGAGCCTTTGTAGTCGTGGCCGCGATAGCCCTTGTCGACATAGATGCGGTCCGGGTCGACGCCGCCGATCTCCACCGCCTGATCGACGGTCGCGGCGAGCGTATGGCCGTCATACGGATTACCCTCGAAGGATTTGGCGGCCAGCACGAGGCCTTCCCGGTTCGTCGTTGCGATCCCGACCTTGCAGCCAAACTCGTAGGGCGTACGGGCTTTGCCTTTCGAGATGCAGACCACCTCGGGCGCATGCAGTGAATAGAGCTTGTTCTTGTCTTTCGGCTTCTGGACCAGCAGCCGCTCGACCAGCCCGAGCAATCGAGCAAACCTGACCTCGAGTTCGGCATTGCCGGCGATCTTGCGGCTGATGTCGCGGAACACGCGTCCGAGATAGGTGCGCAGGCGCTTCAGTTCGCGTCGCATCCGGCGGAACTGCCGGGCGTGGGCATAGCGGCCGGCGCGAACCGCCGCGGCCTTGGCGAGTCGGGTGTGGCTCTGCCTGAGCACGACGCCATGCCGCTTCGCCTGGCGAACCAGTATCTGGATGGCCTTCAGGTAAAGCCGGCTGTCGGTCGGATAGGCGATCGCCTTCGGCTGCACCGTGGTGTCGATGGTGATCCGCTCCAGCGAGTTCGGCTTGGCCGTCCCGGTGTCGAGTGCAACCTCGACGCTCGCCTTCAGCATTTCCTCAAGCCCCTCCGGCCCGATCCGCTTGCGCCAGCGCGTCATCGTGCTGGCGTCGATCGGCGCCTCGTGCTGGAAGAACTCGAAGCCGCAGAAATACTGCCAGTAGGCATTCTCCACCCATCGATCCACCACCTCCTCGTCCGACAGGTCATGGACGTGCTTGAGGTAATGCAGCCCGACCATCAACCGCGTCGGCTTGGCCGGCCTGCCGACCGGACGGTAGAAGCGGCCGAACGTCTCATCGAACCGTGCCCATGGCATCAGACCTGAAAGCCGGACCAGCGGGTGCCTCATGTTGATGATCGCGTCCAGACGTTCGCGGAAGAGGTCATTCCTGTTGCGTGACGGACGGGATGGCAGCATCGCGAAAACACCGGAAAGGGACAGGATCGGATTCGATTTCCGGCATTTTCCAATACTTCAAACCCCTTGGGAATCCCTGCAACACAAGGCTTCAAGCTATTTTTCAGGCCGAACTATTTATGGCCGACCCCCAAGATGGCGCTGTGAAGCGGCATGTACTTACTCGCGCGCCCGAAATTAAGGGTGCCGTTGCAATTATTTTCATCTACCTCCAACTCGCATCGCTGGCGACTGAGCCTGCTGAAAGCCCTATCGCCTCCGGCTCCATTGACATCGGCGCGTCAGAGCGAACTTTGGAAGTGCCAAAGCTGGTGATGAAACGCTTCGGCTATCCGTCAATCCTGGAGCGGGACAAGCAAGACCTTGCTGTCGGCGAGCATATTGTCGTGTTCATGTGTCGAGACACGCGCGGATTGCAGTTCCGCACGCCAGGCGCCAACTTATGCTCACATGCGCGGGAGCATCCCGTTGTCGGTCGGCAAGCGCCCGCCGAGGAGATTTGCGTGCCTTCCGGGCGAAGCAACTCCAGGTTAGGGAGGAATTGCAAGAAGCTCAAGACCGCGCCAGCAAATGTTTCCGGGCAGACTGCTCGCGTCAATTCCCATTCGCATAAAGGGGTAACGAGCAGAAGCCGCCTATGTCGGCCACATCCGGGAATTGATCGATAAGTACGTCCTTCGCTTCAGACTCGGATCGAATGATGCGGAGTTGGACCGGGTCAAGTCGATGCATTCAAACGGGTTTATGCTCACTGTTCCAAACACGCTTCTTCCTCCTGGCAACTGTTCTGGAACCCTGTCTGGCTAGCCAGCAACTGGGAACTGTCGCTTACGCTTCCGGTTCCCACCGAGGGCGGAGCGAGCGACCCTCGGCGGCAAAAGAGCAGCATTAGTCAGCAAATGCCACCAAACTCAGATGCTGATTTGTCAAAGAGCAAACTCGCTTTCCCTGTCTAAATTCTAAATCGAATTGGGCGCAGTCTTTGGGAGCGGATGCCTGGCCAAGTCATCCAGTCGCAGCAGGTGTATCGAACCGTCGGACTTTGCTAGTTCTTCGACTTCTGCACGGAAGCCGTTGCGGCTGAATAACAGATAGTGCTTGCCTTTTTTCCCTGCGCCATAGGTCGTCTGCTCCGAACGATTTCGCAGGGTTTCGAGCATCGCAAGATCCATCGCCACCGAGCGCCACTTGCATTCGCCGTAAAAGAAGGAGCCGTTCAGGGTCCGACCCGCAACGTCGATGTCAAAGTCCACATGGCCCCAGACGCTTCCGACCTCCATCGCGGGAGAACCGAGAGATTCCTGAGCGTTCGCGCGGGCATGATCCACGCACATGCGTTCGAACGCTCCGCCCATGAATTCAGGCAGCCTGGACTCGATCACGTCTTGGTATAGCCGTTCGCCAAAGCCGCTGTTGATCGCAGACAGGTTCGGACGGACGAAGTGATGCCAGAAGGCCATCAGGGGGTCATTCAGCGTGTAGCGGCGATTCCTCGCCTTCTCGCTTGCGTCCAAGGACTTGTTGACGTTTGCGAGGTCGAGCCTCGAAAGCTTCTGGATGTAGGGAGGCAGGCTTCCTGCATCCACCCGAAGCCTTCCTGCGATCTCGCTTGATGTCGTACAGCCGTCCGCGATCGCGGCCGCGATGCTTGAATACATGCCGGGGTCCCGCAGCTCGTTTTGGAGCAGCGTCATAGGCTCGTCCACCAGTGCGCCTGTTTCCGTCAAGAGCAGGTCCACCACATTTTGCCTGAGGCTCTTCTCCGGGTCGCAGAGCTGCAGGTAGTGGGGGATTCCCCCGAAAATGCCATAGGCCTCGATGGCCTGGCGCGAATCGTAGTCTGGAAAAAACAAGGCGGCGTCCCGCAACGGAAGCTGTTTCACCTCAAGCGTCATCGTCTTGCGGCCATAAAGCGGGTTCCGCTCCGCGAGCAGTTCTTCCATCTGCGCGATAGCCGAACCGCAGATGATAAGTTTCAGGCTTCCCGTCCGAGGAGCACCGCTATCCCAGAATTTCTGGAGGATCGAAGGCAGTGCCTGCTCTTGGTCGACGATATATGGAAACTCGTCGATAATCACGGCAAGCCCTCTGCGGCCGCTGCCGGCGGCGCCCGCCACGTAGTGGAGCACCCCCTCCCAAGACTCGATGGCCTGGAGCAGCGGATCGCTTCCAAGGATGCGTGCCGTTTCGGCTTTGAAAGCTTCGAGGTTCAAGGTCGACGAGACGCGCGTCGCCTGGAAATAGATTTCGTTTGTCCCGTCTACTGCTTCCCGCAGCAGCCGTGACTTCCCGATCCGCCGCCTGCCATAGGCCACAATCAACGATGGCCGAGGAAGGGCAAGTTCCTTGCGGATAAGTTCAAGTTCGCGTTCCCTGCCGACAAACCTCATCCATCCGCCCCCTAGCATAATCACGATTAGCATAATTACGTTTAGTATAATCACGATTATGCTAATTTCAAGCGCGCCATTGATCCCGGTCTTCCGCCCGGCATAATAGTCGCCTCCTCAGGGAGTTTCAGTACGCGAAGAGGTATGTGCCTCCTATGATCAGAGCGTGCCAGCCCCGGCCCCGTGCCGACTTTTTCCTGAATTGCATCGGGTGATATTAAGTGGGCCGGGAGGGGTTTAACGGTTGGTGGCTTTTGCTACCTAACGCTGCAAAAGAGGCGCTCGGAATTCAATCGGACGTGGGTTCCGGACGCACCAGGGTTCTTGGGCAGAAGAGCGGCCTCGGCCTCCCAGACGGGAAGACTGTCTCGTTCGGTGTTGCTTGGGATCGACGTTTCGGGGGATTTGATCTCCGGCGGTAGGACAGGCAATTGTAGCATCCGGCAGGGCGTACAGCAGGAGCGAACGAACCATGATCTTGTATACCTATTCATTAGACGTTGAGCCGAACGAAGGCCGCTGGAAAGACCCTGGAACCCCGGGCTTCTTTTTTGCGGAACTGGACGAGGTGCGGCAGGCCGTCATCGAACTCCGCCGCGAAGTCACCTCGAATGAGGACGACGAACCTTCATGGAGTCCGGTTCGCATCGAGCGGATTGAAATCCTCGCTCCGACAGCGCAGAGCGTCCTGACCCTACTCAACGATGGGATTGGACCGCTGATCCAGCGCTATGAGATCGTGGAGACCATTGCGTGAAAGTGATGGTCAAAGGATCGCTCGGCTAGTGGTTCGCGGCGGGCGCCCCATGCATCCATCTGCGGAACGACAACGCCCTGGTCGATCTCTGCTTGGCATACGCCCTGACTTGCGCTCACGCGACGAGAGGCAGAATGCCACCTGGACGAGAAGCTGCTGCGCGACCTGAGTCGGCAAGCGGGTTTCCCTAAGCTCAGCGAGGCGGATCGACTAGCGGTGACCCCTTGGATTCACCAGGCGGACCCCGCGCAGATGGCGCTCCAGCCAAGATGCGACCGTGTCGGCATTTCGATCCGGCCTCATGTTGACGCAATTGCTCCGACATGAGATTCCGGTAATAACGTAAATATGAGGGAAAAGTGACGGGCACGCGCACGATCGACTTCGAAGGAAAGACCTACGTCATCAATGGAAAAGGACAGGTCAAGCACGATGGAGGCAGGCACAACGTCTACGAAATCCACTGCGGAGCGGAGCGTTTCGAAAACATTATAATCCCGACCGGCAGGGCGATCGTTGAACACCTGCGAAGAATTGGAGGTCCGAAGCCCCTCGGCGAAAGGCCCCCTTCAACACAGTCGACGTCGCTGTCGCCAGCGGAACCGAACGAAGCGATGCTTCGCGAGATCACAGCGCCGATCCTCGCCTATTATCCGGCCGCTAAACGGAGCGATCCATTTCTCAGCCGACACTTCGCGAACACGCTTACAGGCGTCGCATCACTCATGAGCGGAGGATTCTCAGGAACAGCAACAGAAGCCATTCTCGAAGCCCATCGCATCGCAAAAATCACGCCGGGGCAATACGACACAACGGGAGCCTGGAAACACGAAGCCATCGAGCGCATCGTCATGAAGCTCATTGACGTCCAATTTCCCGCACAATCTCCGAAACGGCGTGGTCGGCTGCCGAAGACCGGCGTAGCGATGTCGAATGCCGAACGGCAGGATGCCCTTCAAAAGCGTCGCAGACAGGCTGTAGAAAAGGTCAAAGGCATCAGGACCGCGATCGAAGAAATCGAAAAGGCGACACGATGGCTGGGCCAAATCGCAAGTAGTCAAGACGAACCGAGCAGGCGCGACGTCAGTCTGATTCATCACAGACTGAACTCAGCCTGTGATGCTCTCAAAAAACAAGCATCAGCGGACTAGGACACGGTTTGCTTTAATGATGACGCGGCCGCCATCTTGTTCCGTGATCTTCATCGTCAGACCGGACGCGCGGAAATCTGCGATTACGCAACCCGGGAAAACGCTATCAGCGCGAGCGCAAAATCCCTGTTTGTGCTCGGTCGCAAATGCGGATCACCCTGTCGATTGCGGTCATGTCGTCCCGTGGCTGCCCTGATGCGGGCCTCCCCGCTCCAGACATCGGTGGGCCTACCATTGCTGGGAGTTCAGGCATGGCGGTTTTTTGCTGCCGAATGCCGCTCCAAAGGTATGTCGAGGGTTGAGCGATCGGTTGCCAGGTGGATTCCGGAATGTGGTGCCGGAGACGATTCCGGTGACATTCACTGTCAATATTCAATGCCTCATGTTAGGGGCGCGCTCGATGCAGTTTCAGTTCATGACGGGGTAGATGCCGAATACTCTCATTCAACATCCTTCAAACGGCACGTATTATTTCGGGAGGGTCGAAGAAAAGAACGTCAGGGGAGTGGCAATTCCAGGCGCACCCGTCGTCCTAAAACTCGGGCGCCACAGCGCGCGGGGCGGCTTTGGAGTACGTCACATCTGGGCGCGACACAAAGCGGAGGTCCTCGCGTGCGGATACGTTGAGGAAGGCGACGTTCCGAAATACGTCGCCGCTATCGTCTGCCCCGGCTCGCCAGTGTATTGCGAGTTCGGCCACATCGGGGACGTGCGGGTGACAGTCGTCCGCACAAAAATCGGGATTGCCGTCCTCGAGCACAAGATTCGCGGCGATGATATCCATTATTCGGTGGTAACGGCTTTCGCGCAACGAAACCCACACGGGACCCGGATAGGTTCTATTCTTGCGCACGTGCCGCTGACTGATTAGAGAAGGCCGCAGAAAGCGAAACGCCCAGGGAACCTGCATAGGCTCCATGGGCGTTCGTTAAAATTTCGACAGTAGAAGCGCTTCCTTAGCTCAAGGGGTTGGAAGCCACCCGAAGTGTCCTGTCACAAGCTTCCTGCACAACTTGGTCGTCCTAGCGAGCTGGCGCTGAAACAGGGGCCGATGCTCGTTATGCTCTTTACGACAACCGAAACCATAGCGATCTCGGTAGAAAAGTCAATCGCCGGCGCGACCTTTCCGCGACCTTTCATCGTCCTCAAGCATCCGGCGCACGATCCAAGATCACCAAGGCCGCATCATCCCGAGATGCTCGAAACCTTGCCGACCGCGCGCCAGTTCCTCCTGCATGGAAATCTTGGTCATGGCGTCGAGGGCGCCGAGCGGTTCGTCAAGCAGCAGGATCTCGGGCTGCACGGTCAAAGCGCGGGCAATGCCGACACGCTGCGCCATGCCGCCGTAAAGCTGCCTCGGGTAAGCCCCGGTGAATTCGCTGAGGCCTACCAGCGCGATGTAAAAGCGCGCCCGCTCCTCGGCTTCCGCCTTCCCCAGGCCGCGCACTTCGAGACCGAAGGCTGGGACTCCGGTCTGTCTAGGCGATCCACTCGAACCGCTGCTTCAACCTGTTCAGCGCCGTGTTGTAGGGGACCACGCGCTCGTATTGAAGGCGCCCGACTGCAATGCCGGGCGCGATGCCGCATTCCGCGGAAAACGCTCGGATGGAAGCCTCGTCAAAGCATCGATTGGCAACGAACGCTTTCCACATTGGCTTTGGGATCAGGCTCGATGCCGCGAACTCATTTGCTTCAGCTTCCCTAGGATCGTCAATGTCACCTTTGTCGTCGTCGATGAAAAGGCCTTTCTTGCCGTGCAGTAGGATGTGACCCGCCTCGTGGAAGAACGTAAACCAGAGGTGATCGTCGGACTTGTGCCGAAGGCTCAGCTGGATGATCGGAGTGTCTCCCGCCCATCGGGCAGCGCCGCTAAGTCTCGTGCCCGGCAACTCCGGGGAGAACACGAGAGCGACACCCGCGTCGGCGCATAGCTTTCCGAGACGGGCCTGAATCTCTTCGGGTCCGGACAGTGTCAACGAGCGGGCTTGCTTCAGGCAAGCCTTGAACCTCATGGGATCGTACTCGGAGCATTGAATGTCCGCGGCGATGCGCGCCCCCCAATGAAGCCACGCCATGACAGCTTCGGGGTGGCCGCGGAAAGACTGCGATCGCCGATAGGCCACCGAAGCCTGTCGGCTGGCGAGCATGTCGTCGCACGCCGCGATCGAAGCTGTCCCGAAGAAGTCCAGGATGCATCGAACTGTTTCCGCCGGGCTTTTTGGGGTGTCGAACATCCGGTACCGGACCATGTCCCTCACCGGAAATTTCTTCGCCCAGGCCGACTGCCGAGCGAACTCTTCTTCCTCCTGGCGCTCCGCCAGCCTCAATCGGTAATTGCTTTCGAGATTGACCCAGACCTGCGGTTCCATGTCGAGGACCCTGCCGAAATGGAGCGCCGTTTCCTCGGTGAGCGGAGCTTTTCCTGAAATGACCTCGCTGATGAACTTAGGCGTCCGTCCGCATCGTTCGGCGAATGCCTGCTTGGCGATCCCGCGTTCTTCCAGGATTTCGTCCAGGATTGCGCCTGGGGAAACGATGTAGTCCGGCTTCTTGGTCGTCGCGGTTGCCATCAGTGGTAATCCCCTACGTAAACGATCCTTACCTTGGTGACCTTCTTGAGGTCTCCGCCGCCGCTTTCCATCTCTGGCACCGGGTCGTGATCCGGCACCAGACAGATGCAGATTCCGTTCTTCACCGCCACGGACCATTGGCCTTTGCGGTCACCTTCTAAAAGGTGACGCCTGAACGGCTTGTCGGTAGGCACGTCGGCCAACGCCGGCGCTGCGGCAAGGAATGCATGACGATTCTGGAATGCGCCAGCGACAACGGTTCCGAACTCCTTCACCAAGGCCTTGCTGCTGAGGCAGAGTTTCTCCAGTTTCGTGGTTGCATACTCAATATCCACCTGAAAACCCTTAACCCATTAGGTAAAGCAAAAATAGCGAAGGTCAAGTGCTGGCCATCGAATCGCGCAGAATCAATGTTGCCAGGGAACTCGGTCTGGTTGCAACGAAGGCATACGTGTCGCACGCGGGATTCACACGAACTCGCGGCAAAGCTGCGGAAAGCAGTCGTCTCATGGACATCGTCCGCGGAATTTGGCCGTGACTATTCGATCGGTACCGCCATGCGAAAATCGGCTGACGCGCGCGTTTTCATCGATCCCTGTGAACTTAGCCAGCAATAACCCGGGCAACGTATCCCGCCATCCCGCGGCGTCTGAGGTCCGCCTTGTCGCAATGATCGCAACAAGCCTGGAAACGTCGAGACTTCGTGCGGTTGCCGAATGCCCAGTCCAGGATCCAGACCGAGAGGCTTGGGCGTCGAGTGGTCTTCGGCCCCTGAAAATACTCCGAGATTGCGGTGCGCATGCAGGACCCGGTCTTCATCAGCTCACTGACTTGATCAATCTGATGATAGCGCTGCTCTAGCATCGTCTCCCGGTCGAGCGCGGAGACTTGTGCCGACTCCACTGTTGTCTCGGCCATGAAACGCAGCCTTGAGATATCGCGACCAACGCTCAAACCATTGTGGAACATAACCGCCACGGAAGGCTTTCCGTCCCTCCCAGCGCGACCGAATTCCTGTAGCTGGTCCTCAACCGACGCAGACTGCTGCCAATGGATCACGAGGCGGACATTCGGGACGTCGAGGCCCATGCCAAAGGCGTTAGTGCAGATGATCTGGTCGAGGGATGGCCTGCTTTGCCCAAGGAAGCGCTTAACGAGCTCCTGCCGTTCCCATGCGTTTCCCAGTCTGGAATGATAGAGCGGCACTTCAAGTCCGAGGTTGCGTAGCGCCGCTTGCAACTCCTCCCCGACCTTCGTCGAGGGCACGAACACCATCGCCTTGTGTCCTTGGAGCTGGGGTATCCGCAGGAGAGATGCGATTTCCCCGGCTCGCTGATCGGCTGCGCACCGCCATCGGAGGAGCGCGATATTGGGTCTGTCGACGTCGCGCACAAAGACCTCGGCGTCTTCGATACCGAGCGATTTCAGGATGCGTTGCTGCATCTCGAGCCCAGCGGTCGCGGTGAATGCCAAGACGGGTGGCGCACCTAGCTTTTCGCGGACCTCCTTCAGCCGGCCGTATTCCCGCCGAAAGTCCCTGCCCCATTGATCGACACAGTGGGCCTCGTCCACGACGATGAACGATGGCCGCGTCTGCTTCAGGCGAGCACGTTCGTCCTCGCTCCTGACGAAGAAGCGCTCGGGAGCCAGATAGAGCAACTTGATCGCGCCCTGTCCCAGCAGTGAAAACCGGGTTTGCTTTTCGTCGGCGCTCAGGTCGCTATTTATGAAGGTGGCCGGGATCTTCTTGGCCAACAGGCCAGACACCTGTTCCGACATCAGAGTTTTCAGAGGGCTGACAACCATGGTCAGACCGCGGCGAAGCACAGCAGGCAGTTGAAAGCAAAGGGTCTTGCCTGATCCAGTCGGACTGACGACCAGGACCGACTTTCCAGAGAGAGCAGCCAGCACGATCGGCAACTGGCCTTCCCGGAAGCGATCTATCCCGAACAGACGGAGGACCGGGCCGAAATTGCCAACGCCTTCGGAAACCTGGCCTTCAGTATCCAACCAACGGGCAAGCCTGACCGCCCATCGCTCAATAACCCTCCTCGCAAGGCCACCCGCCAGGTTTGGGTGATGGACTGCATGGCAGCCATCGCACAGGGTGACCAGATTCGAGAGTTCGTCCGTTCCACCCATCGATCTGGGCAACAGGTGGTGGACATCCGCTTCGGACGATTTCACCGGCGTCGAGCATGAGACGCAGCGGTAATTGTCACGCTTGAGAACTTGAAGGCGTATTTCGTGCCACGAACCGGTGGCAATAGGTTGATCCATTTCTGCTCGTGTCCAAGTCCCCGAAATAACGCACATAGCAGAACAGGTTTATGAAAGGGTGACCATTGCTGCATTGATCAAAGGATGAAATTTGCTACAGGGTGCTTTGGGCCGCGCGATGATGCGATCTATCTTTCATTCGGCCGCGACAGCGCGAAAGTCCGCAAGGCTCCGCCGCGAATGACCCGCAGCAGAATTCCCGCCGCGGCAATATGCTCTGCCTGAAGCAATCCTATGATGACGGCTTCCAGCTAATGAATGCCATCGATGTGGACCAGGGTCGCTTTGGCGCATCCAAAGGCATCGCCCGTTCGCTGTCGATAATCTACTGTAAGGTCGACTGTGGATGGGTCATTTCATGGTCAAAGTGGCGACTGATTATCGACGTGCCGACGAGACCAGGCGATCGACAGCTCAAGGCTGCCTTGCGCTATCCACTGACCATCATTCTCGGCACCGACGCAACCGTCAGGCTGCTCCGGGAGCTGTCAGGGCATGTGGCGGCTTGCTTTTTTCTCCACTGCTTGCAGACCGTAGCGGGCTTGCAAGGGCAAGCTCTGGTCTGCTCTCGGAACCTTGGAAGGGATGGCATTATCTTCAGAGGGGACGGGCAGGGCTCGCCTCAGGAGGGGCTTCGGTATTCCAATATTCGCGCCGCAATCGCTGACGTGGTCTCCGCAGTTCGGCCAAACGTACTCGCGGTTGAGGTATTTCGACTGGTACGCCCGCCGATCTCGCGTGGCACGAGACCATCGAATGAAGAGCACCTGTGAATTGCGTTCGGATATTCGGCGGATGCAGGGGCTCACCATGCCGGGGACGCGTCCCATGCAACGGTGACGTGCATGAAGGCCGCCCAGCACCGCCGCATGGCGGACCCCGCCCGGTCTTTCTGCAGGCTATCAAGGATCGAAGCCAGGCGGTTGTTGATGGTCGTGGCGCGTGGGTCGTGCTCACTGCATATCGATGAGGTCGATAACATCGATAGCAGGAAGAGGTCGTGGTTCTCACCACCGAGTGCTGCAGGCTCTTTTGCTCCGAAAATAACCGCGGGCTTGACGTCCGGCGGGCTCACAAGTCTGCGCCGGCCGGCTACAATTCGAGGACAGAGCAGGAGCGAATGAACATGTCGACGGCAATGGTGGAGTACACCGACAGAACGCCTTCCTCAGGCGAGGAGAATAGGCTTGAATTGCTTCGGGAAATGGTCAGGGACTATGCCGCCAATGAGATGGTCGATATCAAAGCGCCGCAATTCCTGTGGCCGATACTGTCCCCATTGGAAATCGGGCTGACTTCCGAACTCGGATGGGAACTCGGGCCAACACCCGACCATCAGAAATATGGCTGGGATGGCTCCTATGGCTGGGTCATCGAAGCCGTGAAGGAGATCTATCCTGTATGGAACAGTGTCGAAGAAGAATTCGGCTGGGGCGCGATGCTGAACATCGAAAAACCCAACATTACGGAGGCGATCACTCGTCCTGCAGGAGCAGAATTCATCGGCCTTGAAAGGATCGAGAATGCCCGCAAGCTCAGGAGCGCAAAGGGGATGAATTGGTACCGGAAAGTTTTGGATTTCCAGTTCGCGGATCGATGAATTCTATCAATTCGCTGAGACTGCTGGTCCTGAACACTCCTTCGTCGGATGCAGTGTCGATTGACATGCAGACCTTGGTGCCGTTCTCGTCGATATGAACCTTACGACCCTCTAACATGCGCGCATATCTGTCATGCTCCTCCCGGAAATGCAGTATAAGCATGTTCCGGAGCACAGCGTTCCGAATGGCGGCTAGAACTTTTCCAAGCCCTTCGGGGGCGAAGCCGCTCTCCTCGCTGCCGTCGTCAAGCTTGACGTGGAAGAACAACTTTCCTTGCCGGGCTTCAATTAGAATGTTCAATTCACGCTTCCTATGACATAAAGTGGCCTATCGAGAAACAGTAAACATTTCGCGACGAAATCCGAATTTTCGCTGGGAAAGCTTACTTGTGATGTCGCATTCGCCCTGCCTTAGGCCTTCGGCAATCCGAAAAATCCCCGTCAACTATCCCAGTTAGTTCGCCAGCGAACCAGTCTCCACTTTGACTGCAAGTCGGTATCATTTGCCATTTGCCCCACCTCTCGCGGCACCCTGAAGACAAGGATTTCGATATCGCGATCGAAGAAGTTCGGATCCTATCGAATTTGATGAGTTTTCCTAACCATATCTCAATCCTTTGCCGTCAAAACGCCGCTCCCGGCACCAAGCCTGCCGGAAAAAAGGAACCGAATTCCATGATGAAATTCATATCGATAGTTGGGCAGGACGGCCGTAAAGCCAGAACTTAAGCCATCGGTATGATTCATGCCGATGGCTGACATCGGCTTCGGTTCGCCCTTCCCCAGCTAGCCTGTTTATCTAGCTAGGAAGGATCGTAGTCATGAGCAAACAGCTCGCCTCTAAACATTTTTCTCCCAACGGACAGATGATCTGCCGCTGGCTGAGCAGACGGCACCCGCTGCCGTATCGCGATGTTTGCTCAACGCGTTGGCCGCCCCGGCGGACGGTCGTCAGGTCCGCCGGATCCTCTCGTAACCTTCTCCAAGATTTTCTTTTGAGACGCTCCGCTTTGACGCCGTATTCGCCGCTCCGGTTGCGGGTCCGTAATGGACACGCGCTCAAGCGACCATTCGAGAGGACAATTTCATGTTCGCGAAGAACATATCGATAGCACTGCGGGAAGTTCGCAAAGCTCAGGGCTGAAGCCCCCCGGGTGTGTTCCGCCGGGATTTCAAGCCCGGCTTTTCGGCCCTCCCCTTGATCGATGGATGACGTGGCGGTTTCCCGCGACGGCTTGCGTGAACGTTTCCACGACCGGAAGGTCGGGTCTGGTTCCGCCTGCTGTCGGAATCCTTCCCGTCGCCTGCGGTCGGCTCATCAATGCGTTCGTCGCCTGTCGGCGGGGCGCTCCGATTATCGCAAGGGAAACGAAAATGCGCTGCCACAACCTCCTGCTCGCCGAAGCTTTGAAGACGTCCGCCCACGGGTTCGGCTTCCGTTCTGACGCGCTCGCCAACCATCAGGTGGCCGAGATCCGCAGCTCGTCCGGGGGCTGGTCTATACCGATGCCGCTACACGTGACTGGGGCCGGGATGCCTCTGCGGTAGACGTCGAGGACAGCGTAGCCAACCGTGTGCCGCGACCGAGGAAGCGCGGCTCCAAGGTAGGCGCCGTGGTCGATCCGTTCCGCCGCAGGACCATTCGGTTCGACAGCGGCCTGGAAGAGTCCGTACTTGTAGTCCTCGTCACCCTGCCCCAAACCCTGGAGATCCGCGAACAGCAGAAAGCGGAGTACATCCAACACGGCGAGAAGCGAAAACACTACTTCGACTTCGTCCAGCGAACGGCATCAGGCAGGATCGCCTACGCCGTCAAGTACAAGGAGGACGTGGATGACGACCTCCGAGAAACGCTCCGGCTTGTCTCTGAACAACAAGGCGATCGGTTCGCCGACGAGTTCCGGATCCTGACCGAGAAGGACCTGACGCTGACGCAGATCGAGAACGCTAGGGAAATCTTGGCGTATGCGTCCGACTTCGACTTCGAAGGTCAGGCGCTCGTGACCGCCGCGCTTCGCGGGCTTCCTCCGCGCGTACTGCTCTCGGACATCATCCGGGCAACAGGCTTGGGCGACCGCGGGCGACGCGCCGCCGTGACCCTTGTCCAGAAAGGACTCCTGAAGGTCCCGGCAAACGTCCGGCTGGCTGACAATGCACTCCTCGTCAATCTCGCGGCACGCGAAGTGCTCCGTTAATTCAATCCTTACGGGAACCCAATAAAGGCGAAGGAAAACAAAGATAATGGGGGCGTGCGTGAAACTGATGAATCCAGCGGTGTTGGCGGGAGACTACGAAAGACCTCACCTATTTGGCCGACACGACAGGCTCGTCATCGACGGTCAGTCCTTCAGGGTCGAGCGCAAGGTCAAGGACTCGCACGTGCTGCAGCCCGTGACCGGCGACCTGATCGCCGAGGACTTCTTCGTCGTAAAGACGGACAAAGAGATCAACGGCCTGATCCGTTCGAAGCGCATTCGCATGGACGAAGGCTATTATTCCAAGGCCCTCGGGATCCTGCGGGTGCGGTTCGACGACTCCGACCTCAGCGATCTTTCGGAAGAGGAACTGAGGACCGTCGCCTGGAAGAAGGAGTGGTGCGTTCGTTTTCTGGACGCCGCGGCCAACGTCGAAGGGCGTTGGCGACCTCGCCGCACGATCGATGACTGCGCGCGTTTCATTGAGGAGAACGCGGACCGCATGGATCGTTGGTACCTCGACACATTCGGAGAGCGACGGCGGCCCGGCCGGCGACTCCCAGGCGAAGTGCGGAAGGCATTCGATTACCCAAGCCCTCCCTCCCTAAAGAAATGGATGGCAAAGTTCATTGCGGGGCACTGCCGCATGGACAGCTTCCGTCCGCGCTACTCGAACTGCGGAAACCGGGATCAACTCGACCCCCGCGCCGCCGCGGTGATTGCCGTTGAAGTCCAAAAGTTTGCCAGCATCCTGAAGCCCAAGATGGCGGACATCTGCCAGAACGTTGAGCTGGCCTTCCACGAAATCAACAAAAGGCTTCCGCCGCAACAGCATGTCTACGCCAGCGACAACGCCATTCGCCGCAGGATTCATGCGCTCGACCCCTTTATGGTCGACGCCGGCCGTGAGGACAGCGACTACGCTCTTCGGAAATACACACCGGTCGGCAAGGGGCTTTTGGTCACCACGGCGTTGGGCCGGGTCGAAATGGACGACTGGGAAGTCGACCTCCATGCGCTCATTGAGCGCTCCGCTATCTGGAAGGTCTTGAAGCCCGAGCAGCGAAAGCTTGTGCCCCGCGTCCGGATGGCCTTTACGGCGGGAATCTGCTGCGCGTCCCGCGCCATCGTCGGGTTCAACCTTTCCATCAACAGTCCCTCGACTGCCACGACGAAGCCGGCGCTCAGGTCGGTAATGGTCGACAAGACCGAATTGGCGGCTGCGGCGGGCGCAAAGGCCTCTTGGCATATGCATGGCCGCCCCACCTATGTGGCGACTGACGGAGGACCGGCGTACGGCAGCGAATTCGATGACGCAGCGATGCGCGCTAACGTCAGTCGTGTGATCCCAGAGCAAGACCCCCGCATGCGCGGCACGGTCGAAGCCTTTTTCCGCTACATGAAGCGCCTTTGCCGCTACTTCGCCGGACGAGCGTTCGCGAACGTTGTCGAACGGGGAGACTATCCGGCGGAACAGCTCGCGGCGCTGACGGTCGGAGAATTCTACAAGACCCTCATCGTGTTCATCGTCGACTACTACCATCTCCGCCCCCACCGTGGCCTCGAGGGCCGGACGCCGTACGGCAAGTGGATGGAGCTTGAAAAGGCTGGCCTGCCGCCTGCCCCATCCAAGCAGCAACTGGCCGTTGCCTTCGGGCTGCGGCGCAAGGATCGCAGCATCAGCAAGCACGGCGTCGAGTTTCTGGGGATTTCATACAACTCGCTGGAACTCGCTCGTCTCTATGCTCTCTTGGGCCAGAAGAAGGTCGACGTCATCATCGAACCTGAGGACCTGGGCGGCGTATACGTCCGGATTCCCAAGCAGTTCAGGGGTCGGATCAAAGGAGTCCCCGAAGACCAGCACTTCCTCACGGTTCCCAGCGTGGACGGCACAGGCAACGGGAAGACGATTGCTGAAACGCTCCTGGCGAAGCAGGCGGTGCGCGAGTTCGTCAAAGCCGAGCAGGCAGCAGGGCGAACGATCCGCATCGATGCCCATCGGCACTTCCTTGATCTGGCCGAAAACGTCCGCAAGAGGGCCGCCATCGCGACCCACGAAATCACGGAAAAGACGCTGGATCTGATCGAAGCTCGGATCGTGTTCTCCGGCAGGGCAGGACTTGGGTCTGTTGAACATGCGGCCGAGGAACCCGAGGGCGACGGTTTGGGTACAATCGTCGCGCTCTCGACGCGACGCAGTGTCGATACCGGGCAGAAGTCCCTCCCGTCTCCGGAATCGCCCCACGAAGAAAGTTCACCAAAGCCGAAGCCGTTCGGCGGAAGCATGAACCTTTACGACGGAGACGACGAATGACGCGTCAACTTGCCGATCAGGGGCTCCGTGCAGATCACGAGCGTGCCGACGGTACGCCCGTGACGGACTGGAACGATGCCATGTCCGACGACGACTTTCTCGATACGATCGAGAGCCGCCTGAGCGAGAAGGACAAACGCGTCAAGCAGATGCTGGAACGCGCGAAGAGCGTTTACGTGCGCTGCGGACGGGACGACGTCGCCAAAAAGACTCTCTCCCGCTTTGTCGCGATGATGCTGGCGAAGAAAAACAATCGGAGAGACGACGGCCGCATCCTGTTCGTCACCGGCGAAAGCGGCGCGGGAAAAACTACCTTGGTGGAGCGCATGCTTGAGGAAAACCTCACGCTGGCCCCGATCAAGAAGTCGTATGGCACCATCGAACCCGTGATTTCCCTTACGCTGATGGGACCTTCGACCCTCAAGTTCCTAGGGCTGAATATCCTGCGGAAGGCAGGTTACAAGATCACCCGCAAGTACGAGCAAGGCGAGGTATGGGACATCCTCCCCGAGCAGCTCCACCTGCGGAAGGTTCTTGTCATTCATATCGACGAAACGCAGCACCTGCTGAAGCTGACCGAATCCGACAAGGAGCGGGACTCCGTCAGGAAGGCGCTCAAGGGCGTCATGAACTACACGCCGTGGCCTGTCAGCCTCATCATGTCCGGCATGCCAAGCATCACCTCCCTCGCGAAGCTTGACGAGCAGATCGAGCGGCGCGCACGACACCTGCACCTTCCGGATGTCGTTCTTCCAGCGGAGCGCATCCTCATCCTCAATGTCGTGGCCGCTATGTGCGAAGCGGCCGGGCTGAACCCCAGCAAGGTGCTGGAAAGCGACCTCCCGGACCGTATCGCGCATGCGGCCAGGTATCGGTACGGACGGATCGCTCAGGTGATCCTCGCCGCGATTGAGCAAGCGGCGTCGAAAAACGCTGCCGCTCTGACGCGCGACCATTTCGCCCTAGCCTACATCGAACATTCACAGGCCCGCGGCCATGACGAAATGAACCCCTTCCTTGTAGACGACTGGATTCGATTGGAGCCCGGCCTATTCATGATCGAGGACCACTGATCATGAGAACGAACGGGCGGATTCTCGAACCGCTTGCGTTTGCCTATCCGCTCGAGGATCAGGAACCGGCGGCGGGCTTCGCGTCCCGCCTGGCGGTCCTGAATGGCCGTTCGCTGAAGGATCTCCTCCGCGACATGAGCATCCATCAGCGGAGCCTCGACAAGGGTGTCCCGTCGGCAGTGCGAGACATCGCCACGCTTGGACGGGCAGACCCGGAAACCCTGCTGAGGTTTACGCCCATTCCCAAGGGCGGCAGATTCTACGAGGTAGCAGACGAGACAGTCGTCCGGCTTGCGGTCAATCGGACGTATTTCCGGTTCTGTGCCCGCTGCGCGCGGGAGGACATGGACCGCTATGATGGTCCGTCGTCCAGCAGACCGTGGCTCCGGCTTCAATGGACCTTGTCTCATTTTCGGTCCTGCGGCCGGCACAATGTTCTTCTCACTGCGACGAACCCCATCCGAACGCCTTTCGCTCCGTTCGATTTCAGCGGCACGATGCATGGGCTGATTCCGAGCCTTCACCAGATTGCTGACGCGGCGATCCCTGCGCCCGCCTCCCCTTTCCAGACATGGCTTCAGAATCGGCTCCGCGGTGTGCGGTCGCAGGAGAACTGGCTGGACGACCTCCCGCTGTACGTGGCGGCCCCGTTCTGCGAGGCTCTCGGCGTTTCCTCGCTGCACGAGCCCAAGGTCAAGGTCGCGCAGTTCACCGCCTCCGACTGGGCCGCGGCCGCCGATGAAGGATTCCGTATTGCCAGCGTCGGTGAGGAATCCCTTCGCACGTTTCTCGGAAGGCTCAACGACGCGCAGTCTTCGACGCGCGGTTTCTGGGGTCCACGGGACACCTACGGTTATGCATACGGCCTGCTCCAAAAGACGGTGGACGACCCGGCATACGCCAAACTGCGCGACGCCGTGCGCCACTTCGCCCTGGCGACCATGCCGATCGAACCCGGGACCGACGTGCTCGGAGAGCCAGCGGGCGACCGCAAGGTCCACACGGTTCGCACCGCGGCCCGGGACTCCGGCGTGCATGCCCTCACCATCCGTCGGCTATTCAAGCGGATGGGCATCGACGGCGCGGGAGAGCGATCCGGGGTCATGGACCATCGCATCCTCGCCACGTCCGGCGACGTCCATCGAGTCGTTTCCGAGCTCAAGGATGCGATCACCGCTCCGGAGGTCGAGAAGCTTCTCGGCGTTCCCCGCCTACACCTGAAGGCATTGGTCGCCGGCGGGCACCTTTCTGCATTGGCAGATACAGGCTCTCGAAGGAATGCGAAGCGACGTTTCTCAACAGAAGCAGTCGAAGAGCTTCGGACCCACCTTTTCGACGGCGCTTGCGAGATTTCAGAACCAACCGAGCGCCAGGTCGATGTTATCGGCGCGCGACGTGCGTCCTCCTGCAGCATTCCAGACCTTCTCGACATGGTCTTCACGGGGAAGCTGAGCTGGAAAGGCAGGCTTGTTGGCAGGATGGACTACATGGCACTGCTGCTGGACGCCGACGAGATGACGCGGATCGTGCGTTCGCGCGAGACGCGCACAAACCTTACCAAGGAGGAGACAGAAGCTTTCCTTCCGGGGACGCATGATCGGGTCGTCAGCGCCTTGATCGCGTCAGGCTATCTGACGTTGATTGAGGAATTCAGCCCTGACGCAAGGCGGATGATCCCGGTTGTTTCAAGGGAGAGCGCGGAGGCGTTCAGGACGCGCTTCGTTTCGCTTGGCGAGCTCTGCCAGAAGACAAATATGCATCACAAACAGGTCCGTCTGATTCTTCGATGCGCAGGCGTCGAGGCGGCGGTTCCCCAGGAGAATCTTGGGGCTTTCTTCTATGAGCGTGAGCGGGTTGAGGGATTGGAGGCTTCGTCTCCCACCTTTTGGACTTACGAAAAATCAAGTGCGCAAGCGCGCCTAGCGAGGGCCGCCGGGAAATCGGAAGAACGAACTTCCGTCTCGAACACGACCCTCTGACGGCGAATTTCAGAACCTACCTGTTCCAGACAGCGAGTTAGCGTGTTTCATCCTGCACTGATCTCTCACCTCCTGGTCGACTATCCCTTGAAGCATCTGTGGCAGAGAGATGATTCATTTGATTGGCGGACAGCCAACGGTAAGGCCATCGGGGTTGACATTGTCACGACCTACTCGGACCACTGCTATACGGATTCCGGGCTACCACATGTGGAAGGTTGCTACTCGATTGGCACAGCGGAAAAACGCCGGGTGTTCTGCCCGGACAGGCATGCCCGATCAACTCAGTTGCCGATGATGATCAACGCGCTGGCCTCGAAGCCGGCGGCCACGGTCAGCCTAACGCACCGCCGGAACTGGATGAGCTTTCAGCTCAAAACGAATCCTGCGCTCGTGGCAGGGCAACGCTATTACATGTTCTTCAATTTGGCGTCCGGGGGTATCTCCGCCTCAGGCCGCCATGTCGTCCGGCTCCATGTCGAAAGCGCCTATGCTAAGGACGTGCGCATCGGCGTCAGGCGAAACGCTCCGTTCGGACGTCTCGTCGAAGAAACCGTTTTCAAGCCCTAAAAAGCTAAGAGCGGCCGAAGCCGCCCTTAGCTATATTCCACCTCGATCTACCAAGTCTTTCGACCCACCGGCGTAACCGTGTGACCAGGGTTTCCCCTGATGGGCTAGCGCTATCCGCAGTACGCTGCGTCAATCGATTAGTCGCTAGCTTTCCCTACGCGTTTCATCGCAGGGACGGTGATAACAACGAATTTGTACCGCACGGGTAGCGGGATCTCAAGAGGAAAGTTCGCCGTCCTGGAACGGCAACCAAGGTTAGTTACCATGTGGTGCCAATCGTCCCCGTCGCACATCAGCTCGAATGCGATAGGCGTTCCGCAATATCCGCACCATGCATACGCCTCGTGATAGAGGAAGCCGGGCAGTTTGACGCTCTTGCATTGGGCCGCTCCGATCCTTCCTTGAGAAATCTTGGGGCGGGACATCATCGAGGCAGCCCTCGACACCGATGTCGCAGGTGCCTTCTTCTACAGTCGCGATCACGTCCGTCTGGCCGAAAGCCGGTCGCAGTCTCTCTGGTCCTACGAAAAACCAGCGATCCAGAGAAAGGTTCGCTCGCTCAGTGGGTCACCCAAGGAAGGCTCATCTGTTTCGCGTACACAGTAGAAATCTGCCTGCGATCATCTCTGCAAGCCAAGTGACGTCGCAGTGTCCGCGCGTCGCCGAAGGCCTGCAGGAACCGCTGCTTGCAGCGCTTGCTTTCCTCCCGCACGACAACTTCAAAGCCGTCGTCGTCGAGATACTTGTCTATGAACGCCATTAGCTTAGGCCCGGGTTCCAAATCCCATGCGAGAATGCGACGGACGGCCCTGTACAGATTTCCTAAATGGGAGGGGTTGGGTAGCAGGCTGATGTCCATGGTTCCGCGACGGACGCCGTCTAGATACGAGTCTGCACAGATCACCTTGCGCTCTTTCAGATCGTATAGGATTGCATCCCAGTCGAAGAAGGTACACTGCGTGATGTCTTCCAAACGGGATACCTGAACGTGGCCTTCCCGGGCCGCCCAAGTCGTCTCCATAGCCCAAAAATCCAGCTTCCAGCCATCCGCGCCGAAGGAATAGCCCCCGAACTGGTTGTTCCGGGCACCGTTTCTGGCCGCCAACTCGGCTACGGACCGGGCCGGCGCTTCTATCACTAGATCGATGTCGGAGTGAAACGCGCACTTTCCGGCTCTGGCGATATCTCTGACCATGCCGCCGACGATCGCAACGCGATCGAAGTCGAGGAAATGCTTCCTCAGCAAGGCGCGCAGGCGTACGTTTGCAGCGGATTTTTCCCACCAAAGGTACTCATCCATTCGCCGCTTCACGATGCGTTGCTCTGCCGCGACCCTCACCCTGGGATTTCCCTTATCTGCTCCCATAACTTCAACGCAAACGAATCCGTCATGCCCGACACCATGTCCGTCAGTAAACGCAGTTCGCGATAGCGTATCGCCGCTGCTTCTCCCAATGCTAAACCGCTTCGGCTCGCTTCTTCAATATAGTTCGGGCTCACAAGAGACCAGCCGTATTTTGCCACCGCGCTGATCCGCTTTGATGCCATGTCGTCAAACTTCTTTCGATCGCTGATTGAACGCCAGAAGAATGTCATCAAGCCGTCCAGGGCCGCGGCTCCGATGGCCTCCATCTTGAGGACAGCGGGGTTTGCGAACGCGTGCTTCTTCGCAACGTCCTTGAGAGCACTGCATAGCGCCACTCCCTCCATGAGCGGCGTATCATGGACTTTGCCCATTATAGCTCCTGATGAAACCACGAAACTGTTGCTCGCCTCGTGGATGAGTTCCTCAATGAGAAAGGCCCGCAGGTATCCGATTTTGATATCCCGGGCCACGTCGGCGTCGCGCCCGCTTGCTTGCACCTTTGCGAACCTTTCCCGAGTTTTCTGAACCGCCTCGGACGAAGCGCTGCGCGGATCATGGAGGAGGATAGCCAACACGTCGTCCGGAGAGATTATCTTCTTCTTCATGACGTCGTCGACATCGAGAATGCTGTATGCAATGTCGTCGCAGGCTTCCATGATCCAGGTAAGTGGATGACGCTGCCCCTCAACCAACCCGACTTCTGCCCGAACCCAGTTCACGATCTCCCTTTCGGATTCGAAGTAGCCGAACTTCTTGTTCACGAGATGCTCTGGATCGACGGAAATGGCACCCACCGGGTATTTTAGCAGGGCGGCCAGCGTGCCAGCAGTGAGATGGAGACCTGCATGCTCTACGTTTGTCTGCAACCGTGTCACCAAGCGGAATCCTTGCGGGTTGCCGTCGAAGGAAAGGAATTCGCGGTGTAAGTGGGGTGGAACTGGCGTCTCAAGTTGAGCTTCATGTCCCTTCATCTCGTGCGTGAAGATCCAGTCCGAACGTTGGGCGAACCACTTGCCGATGGCCGCCTCGCCTTGATGACCGAAGGGCGGGTTTCCCAAGTCGTGGGCGAGCCCTATCGCTGACAATACGGGTTGGACGTGCGTATGTAGGTCCGCTCCGAAAAACGCGTCGCCTCGTTCGACCGCTATTCTCGACCCTATCGATCGAGCAAGGTTAGCCACTTCATGCGAATGGGTAAGACGGGTTCTGACTCCATCATTTTCTTCCATCGGCCAAACCTGCGTCTTGTCGGCAAGCCGGCGGACGGGTGCAGAGAACAGCAGTCGATCATAATCTTGCTGAAAGAACGACCTCCACCCTCGCGGGTCTATATCGGTCGAACTGACACGTCCCCAGCGCGCGGTGGACCAAATAGAACTCATTCCCCAACTCCAGTTTCATTTCTGGAGGAAGTCGTAACCTAGGTCTGGTTGTGAAAAGGTTCGCGGCGATATTGGGAAGCGCTTGGCGCTTCCTGCCGCAGCATCCGATGAGGCCGGCTCAGTGCCACCCGAGACGGGGGTCCATCGCTAGAATCGACCGACGCTTTGAAAGTTGCAGCTCCCCACGCGAGACTGTCTTGGATGAGACGGGAGAGCAAGCATGGGTCGCGATAGGAACACGGACATTGAACTCATGGGCGCAAGCGAAACGCGACGCGGCCCGAACTATGTCGTCCACATCAGGCGGAATGCCTTCATTGATCCGGCCGTCCCCCCTTTCTGGGAACTGACCGTCGAAGATTCCCAGCACTCATATCGAATCTTGGTCGGCGTGCCCGCCGACGAACTCGACGTCGTCGTTCAGAACCTGCCGGAACCCTCAGCGCAAAGGAATGGCGTCGACTTCATGCGCGGAGTCGTGGAGGCGGTCCTTCCAGAGGACATAAGGCGGCTCACCGGGGAGACGGTGCTGGCCTATAACGTGTACAACGTGAAATCGGCGCCACCGGGATCACCGTACAGAAAGGGACAGCGTTACAACGACGCCGACCTGGCGCGTCCGATTACATATACCGATGCAGATATCGCCGAGAACAACAGGCGCAAGGATGCCCTACTGAGGCGGCTCGAAGCCGAGATCGTGGAAGCGCGCGCACCCTCTCTCCGATTCTGAACTGTGGCGGCAGAACTGGTTTTTGCGTTCGCCTTGACAGGTGTTGCGCCCTAGGAAGCGCATGAAAATTTCACCTCTGACTTCCGCCTGCCCAAGACTCGCCGTAGTGCAGCCGCCGCGCGGGGAGCATGAAATCCAGTTGCAAGCTACAGCATATCGCTCGACGCAGCGTACTGGACTTTGACTTACATTTAGGCTGAATTGACATTCGGGAGCTACTTGGGAGGAAACCTATGTCGGGCAGCGGTGGCGGTGGCGGTGGCGAAGATTGGCGCCCCGTTTCGACGATTTCAAATCCAACAAGCACCGGATCGGGGGGCGGTGGAAATCCCGCGGGACTACCGAATCCATGCATGTTCACCGAAGTGACAAACTTGGCGTCGCCGAACATGAGTGTCGTTGGCACGCTTGTGATCGGATCTGTTCTGACTGTGGTGCTCCAGGAAGCGCCGCTACGGGTCGTGGCCATGTCCGGAGGGAATACCGCAGGATCGATCACGTCCGCGCGCCTTGCGGATATCATCCAATGTTTGCGCGCCGGGCAGCAATACGAGGCACGAGTTACTCAGATCAGTGGTGGCGCGGTGACGGTGGAAATCTATCCAGTATGACCACGATCGATATCGTAGGAGGCATTTACAGAGAAAAGTGCGCCTTTCCATATTGGGACCAACTACTCGGATCGGCGGGCCGCGCGGCCATGGGGCTGGTTGGTCTCGTCACCAAGATACGCCTCCACAGCGCTCTGTCCAAAGGCGAAGATTTAGCTGCCGAAGCGTCGTTCGGCGCGGCTGGCATTGAATTGAATATCACTCGCAGGAGCGCGCCAGTCGAGTTCGACTACCTGCATTGTCTAGCGGTTCCTCGAATATCGCCCGAGCGCGTCTTGGAAAAACTAGTTTTTCCCGAAATGACTGGCGAAGTCGTAATCAAGTTCGGAATGATGGAATGCGATCCGCGCATCACTGCCCACTACGGGATTTACGACCCACAGTCGGCGTTCGATCCTCTTTCCTTTTCGAAATCAGGTTCAAAGGCCGAACATCTGGCCATTGTCGCTAACCGGGGCGAAATACTGAGCATGGCCAAGAAGAATTCGGTCGATGACGCGGTCAGATTTATAATCTCGTCAGAAAACGCCGAAGTCGTTGTTGTCAAGGAGGGCATCGACGGTGCCACGGTATATTCAGGCGGCGAGAGCAAGCACGTTCCCGCTTTCAAAACCCGGAACGTGTTCTCCATCGGTTCAGGAGACGTATTCGTGACTGCATTCTCCTACGCTTGGGCAATCGGGGGGTTATCCGCATTTGACGCCGCGACATTCGCGAGCCGATCAACTGCTGACTACGTGGAAACACGGAATCTCGCCATCACAGCACCCGGTGCCGGAGATACCCACACACGCGAAACGGTTACCCGAGCCGGAGGCAAGGTGTATCTCGCAGGCCCGTTTCGCGAAACCGGACAGCGCATGCTCATCGATGACGCGCGGTCTCAACTCCGTGCGTTGGGGATGCGCGTTTTCAGCCCGATCCATGAGATCGGTCCCGGCGTGGCCGAACTTGTCGTCCGGCAAGACTTGGCAGCGATCCGCGAGTGCGACGCGGTCTTCGCGATTCTAAATGGCAGCAGTCCCGGCACCGTATTCGAAGTCGGCTACGCGAGAGCCTTGGACAAGCCTGTCTACTGCGTCGCGCAGAATATGCGCGACGTCGATCTCAAGCTTCCCAAGGGTGCGGGAGCCCATCTTCACGAAGACTACGTGAGCGCTCTTTTCCAGATCGCGTGGCGTTCATGAAGCGGGCACTGTTGCTCTCGGGCGGCATGGATTCCACCTGCCTTGCATTCTGGCGAAGGCCAGACTTAGCCATCACCATTGACTACGGACACAAAGCCGCTGAAGGCGAAATCCGAGCGGCAACGGCGGTCTGCAAAGCTCTTGGCATCGATCATCGCGTCATCAAATGCGACCTGTCCGCACTGGGCAGTGGCGATCTAGCGGGAAAGCCGGCCGATCCCAACGCACCTGCCAGCGAGTGGTGGCCCTATCGAAATCAGATGCTCGTGACATTGGCGGCCATGGAGTGCATCAAGCACGATATCGCGGTCCTCGAGATAGGCGCGCTGCGCACCGACGGATTCCACGTTGACGGGCGGCGGGAGTTCGTCGAGGCGTTGAGCTCATTGCTTTCCATGCAGGAAGGCGGCCTCGAGCTTGAAGCTCCTGCGGCCGAGTATAGCGCCCAAGAACTGGTGCAGGTATCAGGAGTACCGATGGGAATCCTTTCATGGGCGCACTCATGCCACGTCAGTGACTATGCGTGCGGTTACTGCAGAGGATGCCGTAAGCACTTCGAGACGATGGAGGCGATCGGCATTGGTCCCTATTGACCCGCGCCCGAATGCTGGCGCCGTTCCTCGTGGAGAGCCAGTTAGTTGGCATGACCCCCACATCGTCGAATTCGATCTCAGGCCGCTCTCACTCGGCGACCGATCGCTGGAAAGCGTTCTTCGCGCACGCCGCTCCAGCAGAATTCTCTCGGAGGCCCCGATCGAGGATGTTGCTTTTGCTATTCGCGAAACGCTGCGAGCCCATTTCGTCGGGGTCGCGGCGAAACACGGGCGGAAATTGAAGGCAGTGGTTTCCTCGGGCGCGCTTCATCCGGTGATGGGCGTGCTGCTCGGTCGGGATGTCCGTCCAATCGTCTATGACGACATCAGCGATCGCTTCCTCTCAGTTGGGGCGCGAGATCCCCAGCAGCTAAATGCATTCCTAAAAAATTGCCGGAAGGTGCTCCCGGAGGCCAACGGTCATTGGATTGCGCTCGTCGCTGACATCCGAGATCTGTCGCGCCTTTATTCGGACCATCAATCGCTCCTTTGGCGCGACGCCGGCGCTGTTATTCAGGCGATGGCGATGGTTGCCGAGGCTCGCGATCTGGCATTCTGTCCGCTTGGCATTCTTGGGCAGCAGGTGGTCGATGCACTTTTGCCATCGGCCAGCGGTCTAGTCGCCGTTGGAGTAGTGGCAATCGGAAGACGCGGAATTCATCAAAACGCTAGCTGAAGCTGGTCAGTTCGGTTGCCTGTGTTGATCGCAAATGCGGGATGCGCAGTCGGGCCGATCCGCCGCATGAAATCCCACATGATGGCGTCTAGGATACTCGCTCTGACCTTAATCCCTTCGGCGAACGTGAGGAACAAATCTTCCAGCTTGAAATAATCTCTGCTAGGGTCCGTTTCCGATTCAAACACGTTCATCATGACGCAGGCACGATACAGGTGGACGTCGATAATCGCGACGTCGTCAGAGTTCAGATAGTTTCTGACAATCCACGAAGCCGTTTTTGGGCCGATGCCTGGAAATGAGAGCAACCTGTCACGCAATTCTCGCGCTGGAAGATCGGTATCGAGTTCCTTGGCCATCTTCAGCGAACGGCACAAGTACGAAGCTTTCTGCGCGGCAAATCTGTACCGACGCTCCTTGCCGGCCATTTTGAACGGCCGAGACAGCAGGTCCAACATTTCCTGCTCCACCGCTGCCCCCTGAAGCATTTCATGCTCCCTCAGACGGTGGAACGCGACCATTCCCATTTCCGCAGGAATGCCATAACCGCCCAGAAGGCAGACAGCGATCTCCTCGAGCAGCGTGTCTCCCAAGCGGTGGTCGGCATAGCGATGTCGCCTGATTTGCGCTTCGGATTGATACTTCCAGAAGGATGGCGTGAAAAGCACGTCAGGCGAACCCCAAACTACTCCGGGCATAACCTCTTCGACATGCGACGGAACATGGAATTCCTCAATCTGTCCGTCGATATTGATCCAAACCCGCTGCATGTCGTGCCCTTTACCGCGCTACTAAAGCATTTGGGAGCTCAGTTCATTCGACGACATCCGCGCGCTCATGTCGACCATCGCCGACATTCATCCGGCAGACTTGCGCGAACCTGCCCTGACATTCGAACGCTGCGGCGATCTGGAGGTCCATGCGTCTCGGATGGGCCCTACGAGACGCTTGGTACATCGTCCAATGGTGCTCCGCCAGATGCGCGCTGCAATGGCCTTACCGGACTGGCAGTCGATGCTCCAGATGTTCTGTCGTCTTCCCAGCCCACTGGCGACGCCGAGAAGCGGACTGGGAGTGGAGTTCCGAGCTGATGTCCCGGATGTTCACCCAAGGAATACTTGGGTCAGCCGCAGATAGGCCCTCGCGAAAGGTCGTCGCGCCGGAGGTAGCGTTCAAAAACTTTCGCGATCCACTCCGACTTTGGGTACGGAACCATAGTGGGCGGCGGCTGCGAGCTGAACTCCGGCGCAGCGGCGCCCATCACGAAGACGTCGGTCAATCCTTTCGGCCGCAATCCTTGACATCAGGCAGTCAATCCTTGAGCGCCGGCTATGGCCGGATCGCGCTTACCAGCGTGGCGGCAAAGATTCGGAAGCCGCTAGCTGCCGAAGCCAATGGAAGGAGCAAGAGTTTGTCTGGGAATCATTCCGACGACATCGACCGGGAGATCGAAGAACATCCGGTCGACAGCAGTGACGATGGCGAAATCTTTGACCTGTGGAAGGACGGAAAGCATGTTGCCTACGTGGTCATTCCGGCAAAGACTGGGAAACGACACACAGTGGTTGGTGACTTGGGCGACGCTCATAAGGCGCTCGGAGTGTTGAATTCCGGCAAGCCAGAATGAGCGGCAGCATATGCCTCTGCATTGCGGATGATATCCGAATTTAACAGCCCTTTTGCACGCAAGTCCACGAAGACCGGATCGTCGAGCTTCAGGAGGGCGCCCTCGCCCCATTCCGCCTCGATGGCCTGCCACTTCTTTGTGACTTCCTGCCATCGTGCGTACTTCGCCCTGACGTCCTTCGACGCCGAGGTCGCCAAGTCCGAGAAGTTCCCCTTCAAGACGTTGGCCATCATTCTGACACTGCCGGACCGCTCGAGCCCGGCGAGGACACTAAGCTTTTCATCCTCGGTCAGCCTGCAGAAATACCGTGGCTCGTTTTCCATCGCGCAACCTTTCTGTTCTCGATACAGAAAGGGTCAGGCGCCAGGTTGCTGACGTCAACCGCAGCACGCCTCATATCCCGCTCCCTTTGGCTCGCCCGGAAGCCGAAGCAAGCTGACACCATAGCAAGAGATGAGGCGCGATTCCATGAGGGGGCGCGTTACGCTTCCATGTCGCTCCGGCAGTTCCACTCGCCCGTTCCCGATCCGGCAATCTCAGCCGACCGTTCCATAGTCGTGACGAAGCGCAATAAAATTGAGGTCTCTGGCTTCTGCTCCAAACGAGCCCAGGCGGCATAGTCAACGTCGCGAGACGGTAAGGGCGACTCCCGGGCATTGCTCTGTGGTACGTGCCCCGAATCCGAAACCCCAAAGAGCGATACGCAAAACAATCTGTAAACCCGAATGGATGTAGTTCTCGCAAAGGCTCAGTGTCGACAGCAATTGTGGTGGAAAGAAATACTGTGAACGACCACCAGCCTCACCTGACTTTTTTCATGGACGATTTCGGAACTCGTACCATGTGCAAACCGGGTGACGCCCTGCCTATGGAGTCTCATATCTTCAGCTTTGGCCTCGGCGGGATAATCGTTCCTTCGGAGGCGGTCCAGGCGCTGTCTGATGCCACAATTCGGTTCTGCAAGCGCTGGGGTGTACCGGAGCTGCACGGAAATAAGATTCGATCCGGAAAGGGCAAGTTCGGTTTCCTGAAACAGGACGAGGAACGGAGGAACCTCTTCTTCGAAGAGCTGGAAGCTCTGATCATCGATGATCGTATTACGGCCCATGCATGCGTGATCTGCCGCCCGGGCTATCGAGACAGGTACTATGAGAAGCACGCTGAAGGATCACGATGGCAGATGAGCCGGACGGCCTTCGACATCTCCGTCGAGCGTGCGGCGAAGTACGCGAGGCTCGCTGGCCGGAAACTCTCTATTGCTTATGAACGATCAGGCGCGGTCGAGGATCGCCTCATCGAAAATTATTTCGAGGGACTTCTCAAAAAAGGAACTGGCTTTGATGCAACAAACTCATCGAGGCATACGCCTCTCACGAAAGATGAGCTGGCAGAGACGCTTCTGACCATCTGGCCAGACGGGAAAAGCAATCCCATGCTGCAATTGGCTGACCTTGTGCTTCACCCCCTCGGTCACCGTCCAACCGGCTTGAAAAACCGAGCGCACGACCGATTGTCAGAAGCAGGACAAATTATCGATTTGAGGAGCAACGGCGACGAGACGATCGCGGTCAAGTACTCCTGCTACGATGATCCATACAAGGAATGGGTGAACCCTAGAAACACATAAGGGACCCGAAGGTCCCTTAAGGCGGTCAGCGTAAAGCCAGACCCCGTGGCAAAGCCATGAACATGTTATAGGGCGGTGCTTCCGGCTTTTCAAGCGCTTTTTTAGATCATCGGAACAGTGAGCCGGCCTTCAAAAGCTGCACGCTGCTCCGATTCCCGTTGTGGCTTTTGCTGCCAGGCGAGCTTGAGCTTCTTCCAACGCTGGACGGGGCTTCCGAGGCCAAAATGCAGCTAATGCTGATCTTGGCGGGCCGAAAAGCATCAGAGCACTCAACAGCAAAAGGTGCGGGGAAATTCGCGCTTACGGAGGATGGAAAGGCGCCGGACGAAAGCGAAGGAACCTTTATTGTGATTCCGGCTAGCACGGGGGTGCGGCACACAGTGGTCGGCACCCAAATTCGCGCCTACAACGAGCTTGCTGAATTGAACTCAGCCGGCGGATGAGCTGCGGCATACGCTTCCGCATTCCGGACGCGGACGGGATTCATTTGCCCTCGTGCTCGCATGTCGACGAAGACTGGATCGTTAAGATTCAGGAGAGCCCCCTCGCCCCATTCCGCCTCGATGGCCAGTCCATTCCGGGCAACCTCCTGCCATCTCGCGTATCTCGCCCTGACCTCTTCGGACTGCGAAGCCGCCAAGTCGGCGTAACTTGTCCCGAGGAGCCGATTCAGGGTGCGAACGCTTCCGGACAACTCGAGCCCGGCGAGAACCTCAAGCTTCTCTGCTTCGCTCGTCACGTAGATTTTCCGGCTTCCATCTTCCATGACCGTGGCTCCTCTTGTTTGAACCCAACCAAGGTCAGGCGCCAATTGGCAAACGTCAACGGCTCATCTCGTAGGCCTATTCCCCCCGAGGGATCTTCCAACTCAGCCCCGGAGGCACGCTCTCCAATCGGTGTTGAAGAGCTCGATGCAGAGGATAAACGTTCGGAATCTGCCCTGATCTCGCTGTCACCGTCGGTTCGTGACCGTCTTCATAGCGTCAAGGTAGTCCGTCGGCGCGGGTCATCCGCCTAGTCCTCTGCTGGTCTCTTCCCGCCAAGACCCCGGTTGGTAGTGCCGCCGTCGTCCCGCGCGCCACTCTGCTCAGGGGCATCGCGGGCTCGCCAGCAGTCAGACTGTGGTCTCAGCGCCATCTCCCGCGGTGACGGGTTGCCCAGCTCCTCTTGGGCGCGATCCGGATGCTAACGGGAGAGCGGCCTCGGCCATCGCCCAGGCGCAAATACCTCGTCCCGCACGAGATAGACTTGATCTTGATGCCAGAAACGGGGCCAGAAAACCCTTGTCAGGCACATCAGGATACAACTTTGCGTCTGGCAGGTACCTAACTTTGGGTGTGGAATATATTCCCAATTAAAATGCCTGCAATTTCAATTAGATCTGAAGGGGCCTGGATACAACTTTGGCTCTCGCACCAGCCACCACCTCGGCTTACAGTTCGCGAGATCATTCGCCTGCTGGAGGCCGACGGCTGGTATCTGGTTGCAACCAAGGGCAGCCATCGCCAATATAAGCATGAAGTCAAAGCCGGCCGCGTCACCGTGGCTGGCAAGCCGTCTGAAGAGGTTGCACAGGGAACACTGAACAGCATCCTCAAGCAGTCAGGTTTGAAGGAGTGATGACATGCGTTACGCGGTGGTGATTGAAAAAGCAGGAAGTAATTTCTCTGCCTATGTGCCGGACCTACCCGGCTGCATCGCGACAGGTGCCACTGTGCCTGAAGTGGAAACCGAGATTCGCGATGCAATACGCTTTCACATCGAAGGTTTGCGAGCCGATGGGCTGGATGTGCCCAAGGGTGTCAGCCTCGCGGAATACGTAGAGGCGTAGAAGGCAATTCACTCAATCGGATCAGGCTCTGATCCCGCCTGCTATCTCTACGGCAACACCTCCAGCGTCTGCTCGTCCTGCCCTATCCGCACGAACAGCACCTTGCGCCCCTCACCCGTGGGCACCTCGAAATACTGGATGCCGTCAGGCATTTCGCCGCAGGGCGGCTCGGGGATTTCATTGAGGTCGGCTACTGCTTTCAGTTCTTTCGCGTGGGCGGCGTCGGGGCTGAATGTGTAGCGTTTGACGGCGGCAGGCGCGGCGCCCTCGGTGTAAGGCGTCGGAGTCGATAACTTGTTTGCATCTAGCCATGCCTTCGGCCTGCCCAGATCAAAGCCTCTCAGCATGCCATCTCAGATGGTCGTCCATGAAGCTGGAGATGAAAAGATACGAGTGATCATATCCATCCTGCATCCGCAATTTAAGCGGAATACCCGCTTTGGCGCAGGCCGCCTCAAGCAGCCAAGGCCTCAGCCCGTCGTCAAGAAATCCGTCCGACGTTCCCTGGTCCACCAAAAATTCGGGGAAACGGTATCCGTCGTCGATGAGCGACGTCGCGTCGCAGGTTCGCCACGAGGCCTCATCCTTGCCCAGATACTTCTCAAAGGCCGGTCTCGACCAGCCGGCGGTGCTTGGCTGGGCGATCGGGGCGAACGCCGAACAGCTTTTGAAACGCTGCGGATTCTTCAAGGCAATCGTCAGCGCGCCATGCCCGCCCATGGAATGGCCGGAGATAGCTTGGCGCGCCATATCGGCTGGAAATTCAGCCGCGATGAGAGCCGGCAACTCCTCGGTGACATAGGAATACATGCGATAATTCTTCGCATAAGGCTCTTGCGTCGCATCGAGATAGAAGCCGGCGCCGGAGCCGAACTGCCAGTTGTCTTTTTCATCCGGAATGTCGGCCCCACGCGGGCTGGTGTCGGGACAGACGACGATCAGGCCAAGCTCGGCGGCCATGCGCCTGTACTCGCCCTTGTCCATTACATTGGCGTGGGTGCACGTCAGGCCTGAGAGATACCACACAATTGGACAAGGCGCCTCCCGCGCCTGCGGAGGTATGAAAACGGCAAAAGTCATGTCGCAACGGCAACTCGTCGACAAATGGGAATAGACGCCCTGCACGCCGCCATGGGCTTTCGTTTGAGAGATGATTTTCATGTGTTCTCCACGTTGCGGGTCGGATGACGGTCGCCCCCTACTGCCAACCAGCGGCAGCACTTGCGTCCTGCCATCCTATGGTTCTTGTGTCGACGGATCTCAGCGCGAAAAAAGAACCTCGCCCATTCCGAGCACTGCGTTATCCCCGCCATATTTGCGCGGTGCGCTCCCCAGAAGCGGCCGTTTCAAAATGCCCTCGGCGATCAGATGACGATCGATGATGGCGGCGAAAACGCTCTCGGGCGCGCCACATTCGACGAAGCTCGGCGACATGCGTGCCGGCGCGCGATCGAGAAGGATCGAACCGCGACGCATCAGATAGCCGGGCATATCACCGGTGCCACCGGCCACCACCAGCGTGCCGGCGATCATGCGGCTGCCGGCAAGGTCGCCGGAGCCTTTCAGCACCGCGATCAGGCCGCGCCGCATGCGGTCCGCCGCGAAGGCGCCCGCCTTGCCCCTGACGATCAACACACCGCCGTTCATGCCGGCCAGTTCCCCCACGAGCGGCGCGCCGAGGTGGTCGCCGGCATTGCCTGTTATCTCAAGCCTGCCGCCGCGCATGCCGGAGCCGGCGTATGGACCCGAATTGCCTTCGATCGTCAGCTTGCCACCGCGCATGGCGCGCCCGGCCTGGGCGCCGGCATTGCCAACGAGGCGAACCGACCCACCCCGCATGCCTTGCGCCACAAGGTCAAGGCGCGTGCTTCCGCCCTCGAACACGATGCTTGTCGGATCGCTGCCGGCGACGCGAAAAATGTCGCCCACCTTCGATCCGTGCTTCGACATGCCGATCTGGATTCCTTCGACGTCGCGCCTTTCGATCCCGGCCAGCCGCTCCGGCGTCAGCGGCGACAGGTCAAGGCGCTCCGGCGGCTCTGTAACCAGGGTGAAGGTCAGCCCCTTCATGGCAGCATATCCTTCAGCGAGTAGATGAATTTTCCGAGCTTGCCGCCGTAATTGCCGGCGCTGATGCGAACCGCGCCTCTTTTCGGTCCGAGCTCTATGACAGCCTTGATGCCGGCCTTCATCGCGGCGGCAACTGCATCATTGGTTTCACCATCGATGACGATTTCCAGGACGGCGTTGATGTCGGGACCGAGTTCACTCGCGACGACGCCGCGCAACGTCGGCGCATAGGCTTCGTTGGCCGAGGCGATCATCCCTTTGTATTTGCCACCTATCTTGGAACCCGAACGGGCGATGCCGCCCGGAAACGGCACGATGGCGCCAGGCACCATGCCGATCGCACCGACCGCGGCCTCGGCAGCGGCCAAAGCGTTGGCGCTGCTTTGCGCCATGACAAAGAAATTGCCGCCACCGACAGCTTCCTTCGTCAGTCCGGTCGTTGCTTCGCACAGGAACTCGCCATCCATGACGGGAATACGCCAGAAATGCCTGTCGCCGATCTTCTTGGAGATTTGCCAGCCGTCGCCGAAATAACGCAGCGCCGAACCGAGCTTGAGCTCGGCGCTGCCCTGCAGCCCGGCAAAGCAGGCGGAACCCGGCGAGGTCAAAACGCACTGGCCGACACGATTGAGCAGTTGTTTCTGCAATTCGTCCGTTCCCATCGCGAAAATCATGACGCGGCAGCCCGGCCGGCCATCCGGTGTGGCCGATGGCGGCAGGTCGAGATCGATTGCCGCTTCGCAGCCGCAACCGATCACCGAGGTGGCGAAGCCGGTCATCGTGATCGCCGCCTGGCGAGCCCATTTCCGGCTCGGCGCGGTGATGACGATGGCGGTTGCGCGCATGCCGAAGGCTTCGGCGAAGGTATCGTCGATCGTCACCCCATTGACGCTCATGTTCGGCATGGCACCTCGCCGAATGGCTGTTCGCGCGCAATCGCGGAATCCGGAAAATTGAACCAGTCCAGCGACAGGCCGTAGCGCTGCTGGTGATAGTCCTCGAGCCGTCGCACCATTGCCTTGTCGACAGGCGGCTTGAGCCTCAATGCCTTGCCCCAGCGGTAATGGATGATTTCCCCGTCTTGCACGACGAGATCGCCATCCTTGAAAACATACGCCGCCTGTCCGAGCATTTTCGCGATATCGCGGTCCCTGCGATAGACAGCGATGTCGGCTATTGCACCGGCGCCGAGATGGCCTCGATCCGTCAAGCCGAGCAGCTTGGCCGGCGCCGCCCGCGTCATGATGGCGATTTCCTCGAACGTGTATTCGCGGTCGATTGCGGCCAGGGTAGAGAGCGCCAGGGCGGATCGTGAAAGTCCAGCGGTCATTTCGGCGCGCGCTTCCCGGCTCATCAGCAGTTCGAACAGCGCCGGATAAGCGGTAAAAGGTGCACCGTTGGGATGATCAGTGGTGAAGAACACACGCCAGGGATCGTCGATCAGGAGAAAAAGCTCGAGCCCGATCGCCCACTGCATCGTGCCGTAGAAGTCCTTGCCATAGCTGTAGGGCACGATGCCGCCGCCATTGCCGTCACCATCATGAATGACGGTCTTTTTCGGGTGCGCGCTGCCACGCGCCGAAAACTGCCGCATGACGTCGGAGGAGACCGTGACCGTCTGGCCGAACATGACCTGGCCGATATCGATGGTGACTTCCGGCGTCGCGTTGACCAGTTCGGCAAGCCGTGCGGCGGCGGAAGAAAACCCGCGTTTTCCTTCCGTGCCATAGCCATAGAACTGGAGGTGGGCGAGATGCAGCGGCAGCCCATCCGCCGCTGCAATCGTCGCAGCCGCCGTATCCGCCGATCCGGGGCTGCCCAGATTGTTGCAATGGACATGCAGGGGATGCGGCAGGCCAAGACTGTCGACGGCGGCCTGCAGCGTCTTGACGATCTTGCGCGAACTGACGCCATAGGAAGGCACGACATCGTCCAGCGAGAAGGTGCGGACGTTCTCCTTGAAGGCGGCCGCCGCACCGGCGTTGATCACCTTGACCCCAAGCGCTCGCGTCGAAGCGACCGTCCAGGCGACATAGTCCTCGATCATCGTTCGGGGGGCGTCGTCGCGGATCATCGACAACAGGAAATCGTCATTGCCGAGAATGGCGAGGGTTGCTTTGTCGATGATCGGGATGTCAGCCAGTTCGAGATGCGTGTGAAGCGCCGCTCCCGGCGACATCGCCGGCTCGACCACCGTCGTAAAGCCCATCTTTGCGTAGAGGCAGCCGGTCTGGAACGTCGACCAGCCGGCATTGGAGAGCGGCGTCATTGCTGGCCGCGGCTGATGGGCGGCGTGCTGTTCGGGCAAGAGCAGCCGCGCGGTGTTCACATTGCCGCCGCCAATGTGGGAGTGGATGTCGATGGCGCCAGCCATCACGATGCAGCCGCTGGCTTCGATGATCCGGTCGGCCGCCCCTCCCGCCGGCGCCGGAACGATCTTGTCGTCCTTGATCCAGAGGTCGCCTTTGCCGAGACGGCCGTTGACGGGATCGATGATGTCGCCGCCGGCGATTTTCGTCAGCATGGCAGTGGCTCGGCGAAAGCATGGGTAGCGATCAGGCGGATGATCGTCGCGGCGGAGGGCAATTGCGAGGCCGCTTGCGCATCGATCGACCTGAGCGAGCCCGTGCGGCTGGAGTAGACAACCGCATCGTGATCGACCCCAGCCTCGCCGATGGCCATGGTGACCGCGGCGCCGGCAACCGGCTCTTGCGTTTTCGTCAACGCAATCAGCGCGATGCGGCGCTTTTTTTCCTTCGGTTGAGCCGTTGTGGCGGAGATCCGCAGGTGCAGGTCGGCTTCGCCGGCAGCGATCATGCGCGCCACATCGCAGCGCCAGGGATCGAATTCCGGGAAGCCGCGCGCAAAGCCGGTGCGCAGCGGAAAACCTGTCATCCAGGCCGAGGCGAGCGTGCTTCCCCAGCCGTTTTCGTTCGCCGGCAGATGAAGGCCGGATGCGCGCGATTTGCGATTGAGATCGGCGATCAGTCCCTGCAGCATCTCCAAAGCCAAGCCTTCGGCGGCGTGGCCTGAAAACAGGAACACGGGAAAATGCGCGGCCGCCAGAGCTTTGGCGAAATCATTGAAATTCGACACCGGTTGCGATGTACGCTGCCCTTTGTACTGTGCTCTCAGTGCCGCCAGCGTGGCGGCGAGGCTGGCTTGGCCACAGGAAAGTTGCGTTGCCTTGCGCCCGCCGTTCAGCGGCGGCACAGACATCCCGTTTGGACCTACCACGAAGAACGCGCGCTGGTTCCCGGTCGAGAGGTCGGGAACCGTCCCGTCGAGTTCGCCAACAAGACCATGATGGATCCGCGGGAGCTCGCCCACGATCACCACGACATCGGCACGCCGGCGCGTCTCTCCGGGGGCGACGGTCATTGCCCCCTTGTCCGTAAAAAGCGCGGTCTCCCGGGCAAGTGCCGCGCCATCGGCATGGTCGTATGCCGCGCCAGCCCGCTCGGCCAGCGCGATCGCCGCCCTGGTGCCGTCTATATCCGTATCAAAGCTGAAAACCGGGCACCGACTTGACGACAATAGCGACGCGGCATGCGCAGCCGCGTGCTCAATCAGCGCTTCCCGGTTGCCGATCCAAGCAACCGCCATTCGCTAAACTACTTTCTGGTGCCGGCCCGATCCTAGACGAAACTGGATTGGCCGTGAACCCCACCTTGCAGCGGATCAGCGAATGTTTTCATACGCGTCAACAAATTCCGACCCTGCCTAGTCATATTTGACGTAAGCGAAGCGTTGATCGGTCAGCGGAGTGCCTTCCAGCGCCCCGCCTTCCTTGGCCGGCTGCCACTGAACAACATCCTCGATCTTTTTCGCCAACTCGAAATCCTTGTCGGTAATGCCTTTCGCCGCGTGGTTCGTCAGGCGCACCTCGACCCAGGCATAGGAGGCGGTGATATCGGGATGGTGCCACGCCGCCTCGGCGAGATGGCCAACCGTGTTGATGACCATGAGCGTCGATTTCCAGCTGTGGGTCTTGTATTTGCGCCGGATCCAGCCGTTTTCGTAACGCCATTTCGGCAGCTCCTTCTCAAGCCGATCGGCGATCTCGGCTTCCGAATAGACCTTTTCCTTGACTGTCTCGTTCATCTCGACCTCCGCGAATTGCTCGGTCTGTCTATGCGCCGGAGCCGGCAAACACGTGATGCATTCTCTTTGGCTTGCCCCATCGACGAAAACAGTTATCATGGTACCGGGCACCTAAACTTCCATGATGCATCCATGATGCATCCATCGGGGGGCAGATGTCGAATTCTGTTACCATACGAGTGCCCGCTCGCCTGCACCTTGGCTTCCTTGATCTCAATGGCGATGCCGGACGGCGGTTCGGCAGCGTCGGGCTTCCATTGAGCGAACCCGAAACCGTCGTCACCCTGTCGCGGTCCGGCGAGACCATCGTCGAAGACTCCGAGAGCACCCGCGCCAGCGAGCATCTGTCGACGCTCTGCAAGCATCTCGGCATTCGCGGCCCGCACCATCTGGTGGTCGAGCAGTCGATCCCCAGTCATGCGGGTCTGGGGTCCGGCACGCAGATCGCCCTTGCCGTCGCCTCGGCATTGCGCACTCTCCATAATTTGCCTCTGGATATCGTCGGCGACGCCAGCCTGCTCGAGCGGGGCGGCCGATCCGGCATCGGCATCGCAAGTTTCGAAGACGGCGGCGTCATAGTCGACGCCGGCAAGAACGACCGCGGCGGAACGCCTCCGGTCGTCGCGCGGCTGCCGTTTCCGGAAGAGTGGCGCGTCATCCTCATCCTCGACCATTCCGGGCATGGACTGCATGGCGCTGCCGAGGTCGCGGCGTTTCGTTCGCTGCCGCCATTCCCAACGGCAGGCAGCGGGGAGATCTGCCGGAGGGTGCTGATGGGCATTATGCCGGCTCTGGTCGAGCGGGACCTTCCGGCATTCGGCGCCGCCGTCACCGCGATACAGATGCTGATCGGCAGCCATTTCGCCCCGGCGCAGGGCGGCGTGTTCACCTCGAAGGGGGTCGAGATGGCGGCCCACCGTCTCAATGAAGCAGGCGCCGTCGGCATCGGCCAGAGTTCCTGGGGGCCGACAGGCTTTGCCTTCGCGCCATCGCATGACGCCGCACTCAAGTTCGTCGACGCGGTTCGGAAGACGAAAGTTGGAGACGGCCTTGAGATCAAGATCGTCAAGGGCAGGAACTCCGGCGCGAAGATCAGCTCAACCAGGCTGAATCTCGTCGGCAGCTGACGCTCCCGTTTCAGGCAGAAAGGCAAGAAATGGCCCGCAAACACATCCTGCACATGCTGACACCGTTGAAGCAGATGAGCCCCTTCGACGTGAATATGGCGCTCGACGCAGGTTTCGACGCCGTCGTCCCCTATGTCGATGTAAGCCTCGCCGAAGTGACAGGCCTGGTCCAGGACGCGATCTTTTCGCGCCCGCCGGATGCGGGTGTCGACACCGGCATCTTCATCGCCGGGAAGGATGCCTCGTTGGCGCTCGACATGTTCGACGCCGCGAAGAAGGCGATGGTGCCGCCTTTCCAGGTTTCGGTATTTGCCGATCCGGCCGGCTCGTTCACCACGGCCGCGGCGATGGTGGCCAAGGTCGAAAAGGCGCTGGAGAAGAAACTCCAGCGTGGGCTCAGGGATACGAGGGTGGCTGTTTTCGGCGCCACCGGCGTCGTCGGCTTCTGCACCGCCGTCATCGCGGCAGAGGAAGGTGCACGGGTCACACTTGTCGGCCATGACGGCATCGAAAGGGTCAAGCAGATCGCGGCCGAGATCGAAAGCAGATTCAACATCATCGTCGATGCCGCTGACGGATCGAGCGACGCCCGCAAGACAAAGCTGGTCGAGGCAAACGAAATTATCCTGGCTTGCGCTAAAGCCGGCGTCCAAGTGGTCTCCAAAGCCCAATTGAAAGGCAATGACCTGCTTATTGCGGCCGACGTCAATGCTGTTCCCCCGGCCGGCATCGAAGGATTGGCCGTCAATGCCAATGGTGATCCACTCGAAACGGCAAAAGCTGTCGGCATTGGTCCGCTTGCCATCGGCAATGTCAAATATAAGGTCGAATTCGGTCTCTTCAAAAGAATGATCGAATCCGAAAAGACGATCACGCTCGATTTTCAGGAAGCGTTTTCCCTTGCACGCGAGATTGCCAAGTAACGCCGGATCTCTTTTGATCGCGGCAATTTCAGGCCGGGCGCTGGCCGCCGCCGCGCGTCGCGCCGGCTATCGTCCGCTGGTCGCCGATTTCTTTTGCGATACGGACACCGTCGCGCTCGCAGAACGCGCGACGATATTGCCAGGCGACCTGCAGGGGGGCGTCGATGGCGAGCGCATCATCGACACGCTTCGGCGATTGGCTGGCGACGACCTCCCGGTCGCCATTATCCTGGGCTCTGGGTTTGAGCGGATGCCTGAGACCGTGGACAAGATCGCGCGACACTTTCCGCTCGCAGGCAATGGCGGCGGCGCGATCCGCAGGATCAAGGATCCGCAGTTGCTGGCTGATGATTGCGCCGAACTCGGCATCCCGCATCCGCAATTGCGATGGGACCAGCCGCCTGATCCGGAGAACTGGGTGGCCAAGACCGCGGGCGGCGCCGGTGGCGGGCACGTCAGACGAGCAACCGGAGAAAGCCCGACCGCCGGCCGCTACTTCCAGCGCTTCGTTGCCGGTCGCAGCATCTCGGCCCTGTTCGTCGGCAACGGGCAAACCGCGCACGTCGTGGGCTTCAGCCAACAATGGACGTCCCCCTCCCCGACAGCGCCCTATCGCTACGGCGGCGCCGTGCGGTTGAGACGCTTCGATCGCAGACAGGCGGCGCTCATCGGCGGTTGGCTCTCAAGTCTGACGCGGCGCGCCGGCCTGGTTGGATTGTGCAGCGCCGATCTCATCCGCGGGCCGGATGGCTACAAGTTCATCGAGATCAATCCAAGGCCAGGCGCCACCCTCGACATTTTCGACGATGTCGAAGCGCCATTGATCGAAGCGCATCTGCGCGCCGCGACGGGTCAGGTCTTCCGCTTGCCGCGCTTCGTCGATTCGATGGCGTCGATGGTGACTTACGCCGCGACGCCAATCACTCACTTTCCGTCGATCGCCTGGCCTGAATGGACAGCGGACCAGCAGTCGGCTGGCACCCGTCTGATTGCCGGCGACCCTGTCTGCACGGTCTTCGCGCGCGGTCCGAGCGTCCAATCGACCAAGCGGCTCATCAAGGGACAAGTCAGTCAATTGCAACTCCAATGGGAAGGAGACCGGACATGAAAGACGGTTCGGCATTCCTGAACGACAATGCACAGCGCATCGTTGACGGCATGATCGACGACGCCGAACGCCTGCGTATCGTCGTCTCCACGGGGCCATTGGGCGAGCGCCTGATCGATGCCGGCGCCAAGACCGTCGGCAGCGTCGAAGCCGGGCTGCGCATGGCTGAGGCTGCGATGGGCGGTCTCGGCAGCGTTTCGGTGTTCATGGATCGTGCGTCACAGCAATGGCCGTTCACCGTCGAAGCGCGATCTTCGCAGCCGGTGCTAGCCTGCCTGGGCAGCCAATATGCGGGCTGGAATCTATCTGGCCAGGACTATTTCGCCATGGGATCTGGGCCGGCGCGGGCGCTCGCCCGGGTCGAACCGCTGTTCGAAACACTTTCCTATCGCGACATCGCATCGTCCGCGGTGCTTATCCTGGAGACGGCCGAACCGCCTCCCCGCGCGATCGTTGAGAAAGTGGGCAAGGCAACTGGATTGGCGACGGAAAAGCTCACCTTCCTCTATGCGCCGACACAAAGCCTTGCCGGCGGCGTGCAGATCGTTGCGCGCGCGCTCGAGGTTGCCCTGCACAAGATCAACGATCTCAAATTCCCGCTGGAGAACGTTGTCGATGGCATCGGAACGGCTCCGATCCCCGCCCCCCATCCGGATTTCCTGACCGCCATGGGCCGAACCAACGATGCCATCATCTATGGCGGCAGCGTCCAGCTCTTCGTGAAAGGATCGGCGAAAGAAGCTGGCAAACTCGCGGAAAAACTCCCAAGCAGCGCCTCACGGGACTACGGCCAACCCTTCGCCGAGATCTTCACGCGGTTCAAGGGCGATTTCTATGCCATCGACCCGCTGCTGTTCAGCCCGGCCGAAGTGATCGTGACAGCGATCGAAACCGGCGATACGTTTCGCGCCGGTCGGCGTGATCTGAAGATGCTCGAACGAAGTCTCGGCTAGAGCATGGCGGTGCAAAGAGATTCGTCTGTCATTCGCCTGCCCGACGCCTGCATTTCGTGCAGCCCTGCCGCGGACGCGGCAATGAGGGCGCGGGATCGCTCGCGCCGCCGACATTCCCGTACCCGAGAGGCCACATGATCCCTCGCATCCTGATCGTCAGCGACAAAGTGGACACCGGCTCCAACGGCCTGGCGGCAGGGCTTGGTCGGCGAGGCGCCGCCGTTGCAGCCGTGCCGCTGGCGGCGATCGCATTCGACACCAGCAGCCCGAGCGGGCTTTCGAACCCTGGCTTCGGCGGCACGCTGCCCGACGCCGTGCTCGTCCGTTCGATCGCCGCCGGATCATTCGAAGCGATTACCCGGCGCCTCGGCGTGCTGCACGCGTTAAGCAGACTGTCGGTTCCCGTGTGGAATTCCGCCCAGGCGATCGAGCGCTGCGTCGACAAGTCGATGACGACATTCCTCCTGAAAAATGCCGGCCTGCCTACGCCACGCACCTTTGCCGTAGAAGGACTTGCCGTCGCCGAGGAGATCGCGGCGCAAGAGCTTCCGCGGGGACCGCTGGTGCTGAAACCATTGTTCGGCGCGCAAGGCCGCGGGATAAAGCTGATCCGCACGCTCTCGGACCTGCCGGCCGCAGAAGAGGTGAACAGCGTCTACTACCTTCAGCAATATGTGTCGCGTGCCGGTCCACCTTTCCGGGATTTTCGCGTCTTTGTCTGCGCCGGCGAGACCGTGGCGATGATGAGCCGCATCAGCGACGACTGGATCACGAACGTCAACAGGGGCGGCGTGCCGGAACAGGTTTCCGAACATGGCAAGGCGGAACTGGCCTCGCTGGCTGTCGCCGCGTCAGCCGCGGTCGGCGCGGATTTTGCCGGCGTGGACATCGTGCGGGCTGACGACGGCAATCTGTTCATACTCGAAGTGAACAGCATGCCCGCCTGGTCGGGATTGCAATCGGTGGTCGCCGTGAACATCGCCGAAGCAATCGCCGATGCCTTGCTGAAACTCCTGGCCGACCGCGCCGAAGCGGCCGCCGCGCCGCGGCCCTACCGTTTCGCCGCGCCTGCGAATTCGTGAGGGCCCGTAGGATGGCGCTATCGCGTGAACGCCTCCGGGCCAGCTACAAGGATGCCTGCAGGATGGAGATCGAAGCCCTCAAACCGGGCAACGTCCATCTGTTCGCCGACGGACACGGCATGTCGGCCGCTCAATTCATGATGAGTGCGGAGGTTTCTTCCGGGCCGCTGACCGATCCTCGTCTGCCGGTCGGACAGCGCATGCTGGAGGCGGTGCGCGCGACCCGACTGGCGGTCGCAACCAATACCAATCTCGGAATCATCCTTCTGACAGGGCCACTGATATGCGCCGCCGAAATGAGCGGTGACAGACTGCAGGACAATCTCGACTCGCTGCTTCGGGCTTTGAGCGTGCAGGATACCAAGGCGGTGTTCGAGGCGATCGTCACGGCCGCGCCAGGCGGCCTCGGAGAAGCCGCCAACGATGTGCGGCAGGAGCCGAAGATCCATTTGCTGGACGCGATGCGGGAGGCCACCGACCGGGACATGATCGCCCGCCAGTACGGCAGCTGTTTCGGCGACGTGTTCGGGGTCGGGCTCGCGGCGCTGGATGGAGCGTTGGCACGTGGAGAAACCGGCATGTGGCCGACGGTATTCGTCTACATGGCGTTTTTCGCCGACTTCCCCGACAGCCATGTGATGCGCAAGCACGGCGTTGACGTCGCAAATCAGGCGCGGCAGGAAGCCGTTGCCGTTCAGGCGGCGCTCCATGCGGAGGGCGACGAACCGTCGCGCATTCGCCTGCTCATGGAGTTCGACCGCCGGTTAAAGACCGACAACATCAACCCCGGCACCTCGGCCGACCTCACCGTGGCTACTCTTTTAGTCCACACCCTCGCCCTCACCTTGCATAATCGCGGCGTTGGTGCTTGACTTCCAAAAGTGGAAGCTGTGCTTCCGCGGCTATCTAGCCAACCGGTCCGGGCAAATCCGGACGCTGCCAACAAGGATAGCTGTCCATCGAGCGCCTGCTCGGTTGCAGCGTCCGTGGACACCATAATTGTGTCTTGGAGGAAATTGGCATGGCAAAAATCTCAAAGGTTATGGTCGGTGAATCGCTGGTGGGAGACGGCAACGAAGTCGCGCATGTCGACCTGCTCATCGGCCCGCGGGGGAGCGCGGTCGAAACGGCATTCTGCAACGCGCTTACCAACAACAAGGACGGCTTTACTTCGCTTTTGGCGGTGATCGCGCCCAATCTTCAATGCAAACCCAACACCGTGATGTTCAACAAGGTCACGATCAAGGGCGCCAAGCAGGCGGTCCAGATGTTCGGCCCGGCGCAGCACGCAGTGGCAAAGGCCGTGCAGGACAGCGTCGCGGACGGGACCATTCCGGCCAACGAAGCGGACGACGTGTTCATCTGCGTCGGGGTATTCATCCATTGGGACGCGGCGGACGACGCCAAGATCCAGAAATACAATTACGAGGCGACAAAGGAAGCTATCCAGCGCGCCGTTGCAGGAACGCCGACCGCCGCCGAAGCAACGGCCCAGCGCGACAAGGTCAAGCATCCGTTCGCAGCCTAGACAAGAGACAGCCCCGCACAGGAAAAACCCTCTTCTGAGACGGATGGTCTGTTGCGCCGGCTGAAAAAGGTTCTGGGCTTTTGAAACGTCAACTCCCGAAGGGCGCTCGCCCTTCGGGAGTTGACGAGCGACGATTGTCAGGCGCCGAGTGACGCGAGGCGGCCGGGGGTGAGCGTAGCGTTGTGCAATGAGGTTGCGACCAGCGCCGCGGCGACACCCATCGCGGACAAGGCGCTGATGTCGGTCTCATCTCGGACGCCGCCGGCCGCGATGACGGCGCGATTTCCGGCCTTGGCCTTGACCTCCTGCAATCGCCCGAAGTCGGGACCGGCGGCCGCACCGACCTTGGCCAGCGTCATGACAATCACCCTTTGCGGCCAAAGCTCGGGCTCATCGAGAAGAGAACGCGGTCCGCAAAAACTATCGCCGACGAAATCAAGGGACAGGATGAGATCGGGATGATCGCGAAAACGCCGCAGCAACATGTCGTCCCGCTGCGATTCAGAGCCCAAAACAGGAGACAGCGAGCGTTCGGCAAGCGCCGCCAAAAGTGTCTTTTCGTCGGCCACACCGGCATCGACCCAAAGTTCCGGCGGCTCCGCCATCGTCCTCAGCCGGGCGAGTGCGTCGCTGTTTGGCACACCGCCTTCGATAGCGTCCAGATCCGCGATGTAGAAGGTCGAAAAAGGATAAAGCCCACGCAGTCCTTCAGCGACCGCGACGACATCAGGGCTTCGGCTGAGCGGCGTAACGATCGGCCTGTAGCGATCGCGTTTTCCCTGCTGGGCGCGAACCACCACGCCGTCTTTCAGGTCGAGAACCGGAATGATACGCAACGCTTTTTTCACCGACCAATTGCCCCCGTCATGAAAGCTTGAAGCGTGGAAAAAAGAAAGGGCATCATTGCCGGTTTCGACATTGGCGGCGCACATCTGAAGGTGACCCGCGCACAAGACGGTCGCATCGTCGAGGCGGTAACGATCGCAACGCCGCTCTGGCAAGGGCTGCACAAGCTGGCTTCAGCCCTCGACGAAACGGCTCCGATCTACGCGGGTGCGGATCTCAACGCATTCACCATGACAGGCGAACTGTCGGACATCTTTCCGTCCCGCGATGTCGGCGTAGGGGCTCTGCTGGGTCAGATTTCCACCCATTTCCCCACAGACAAAAAGCTGGTCTATGCTGGGCCATCCGGTTTCGTCGGGATTGAGCGGGCAGCGCAGCTGGCCGCCGATGTGGCTTCCGCCAATTGGCACGCGACAGCCTTGTTGGTGGCAAAACTCGCCGGCGATGCCCTGTTCGTCGACATGGGCTCCACCACCACCGATATCATTGCCATCAAGAACGGCGTCGTGGCCAATGACGGCTACACCGACGCCGGACGGCTTCTAACCGGCGAATTGGTCTATACCGGCTTTACCAGGACATTCCTGTTCGGCGTAGCCTCGTCGGCTCCCGTCCATGGCAGGCTAACGCCGCTGATGAACGAGTATTTCGCCTCGATCGCCGACGCTCACCGCATCCTGGGCGTGCTCGACGAGGACGACGACAGGCACCCTCCCGCCGACGGCAAGGAAAAGACCGTGGATGGTTCGATCGCGCGGCTGGCGCGCATGGTCGGGCGCGACGCCACTGACCTGACCTCGCCGGAATGGGGTGAAATCGCGCGCTGGTTCAGCGAGCAGCAACTGCGCAAAATGCATGATGCAGCGTCGCTGGTTGCCGGGACCTTGCCTCGGGATGTCCCGATCGTCGGGGCCGGAATCGGTCGCTGGCAGATCAGGCGACTGGCCGAACGCATGGAACGCAGCTATGTCGATTTCGCCGACATCATCCCCGCGGATGACACCGTTCGCGGCCAAGCGAGCAGCGCGGCACCCGCTTCCGCGGTAGCGCTTTTGGCGGGATATCCGTCGTAAGCAGGATGCGGCGCTCGGCCTAAGCCCGCGCGTCCTTGCTCCCGGAACCTTTGGCGGTCAAATGATCGCTGACACGCTGCATCAGCCAGCCCCAGGCTTCCTTTTCACCGTCGCCTGCTGTCTTTTCGATGGCGATCGAAAGGTAGGCGATTTCCGCCTCGATCTTGTCGCGCGGCAGCATGCCGAGCCGGCTGACCAGGATGGCCAGCTCAAGCACCGCCGCCTTGGCTCGGTTAAGGCCGGTGAACGGCGCAAGCGCTTCCTCCCGCACCACGCGGCAGAAATGGCGGGGGCGCACGCCATTGTCATCGACCGCTTGGACTTCGAGGCCCGAATACGCCAGCGCGGCCTCGAGCCTCGGCACCGGAAACCCGTCAACCGGAACAGTTGGCCAATGCTTGCGGCCTGTCAGGCAGCCGGCAAAGACACGCACGTCGTCGGTATAATTGGCGATGGCGAACGGCACTTCGGCGAGATTGTCGAGCGTGACCGACGGCCGGAACGGCGCAATCACCCAGCCGTCATTCTCGGCGATGATGCCGATCGGCGCGATGTGGACGTTGCCTGCCTTGTTGACCGTCGTGATGATCGATTCGCGAATGTAGGGCATGGTCCTAGCGCTCTTTCCTTGCGCGGAGCGTCTTGCCCGGCTCGGCAAGACGGGTACGGTCGGGTTCGGGAGCCGGCGCGGCAACGCCCCATGCGAGCGGCTCGTCCTGCACATAACGCTTGCCGAGGCGCCACGCGATCTCGGCCTTCATCAGTTCGGCGCCGAGGTAAAAAGCGTGTGCGCCATCGGCGTTGACGTCCAGCCCGGCAAAAAGTTCGAACGCATCCGTGGCAACTGCATGCCCTTTGCTATTGAAAACATGGATGCCGTCCTCCGCTACCGCGATCCGGAAGTTGGCATCGCGCACCTGGGCCGCCAATGCCTCGATATCGTCGGTTGAGGCTGTGAAAGGCTTGCGATCGTGGACCTGCAACAGGCCTGGGTGATAGCCGCGCGGCAAGGCGCCGTCCGTGCAAGCAGCCAACATGACGCGGCGGGCGATATCGTGCTCCTCGATCGTCCGCACCGTGTGTGGGCTGACATGCACCGCCAGCACGTTTCGGATCCGGAGTTCCGAGCAGAGTCCCGCTAGAACGGCCGTAACACCAGAACTGTCCGCGTCGGTCAATTCGGTGAGATTGCCGGTGCCCATCAGCAATTCGACGTCCGGCCAGCGGCGCCGCGCCTCGATGAAGCGCCCGAGTGAAACGGCGAAGCCGAAATGGATCGGGTCGAGCACGGGATCGGCAATGAAGGCGATACCGGCCTTTTGCGCGGCTTCGATGGCCCGGCCGAGCGAATCCAGATCGCCAGGCGTGGAAGGTATCAACACTGCCGTAGCCCTATGATCGAAGATCAACGGCAGCGTGTTCTCATCGAGGCTGAGAAGATAGTCCGCGCCGGCGCGTGCCCCGATCGTCAGTTCGTCCACGCTGGCCGAATCGACGCTGACCATAAATCCCCGTGCCTTGAGCGCTCGCACAGCCTCCGCCAGCAATGGAAACGGCGTCTCCGGCAGGCAGCCCAGATCGATGACATCGGCGCCGGCCGCAGCTAGCATCGAGGCCCTCGCCATCAGTGCCTCGACCGACAGCATCGGCGCATCGACGATCTCGGCGAAGATGCGCATATCGTGACGCGTCAGATCCGGCGGTTTGCCCGCCCGGCCAAGGAAGGCCGGAAGGTCGGCGATCTCGTCGGGGCCGCGCACAAAAGGCACGCCGAAATGCTCCGACAGGTGCTCGATGTTTCCCCGATAGCGTCCGGGTAGGATGACGCGGTCGGCGTCTCCTGTCAGAGTGAGCCGACGCTTCACAATGTCCTCGCTCATCAGCGCGGCGACCTTGACGCCGACGTCGACGATTTCCCACGCGAATTCGGTTCTGCCCAGCCCGGCCAGCAGCCGTTCCAGCCGCGCCTTGGCCAGATGGCCGGTAAGAAAAACCAGCCGCTCAGCCATCGCTTGCGAGTTCGGCCTGTCGCCGTGTGAGCGAGGCTTCGAGATCAGCGAGCGACTCGACCACCTGGGTCCGCTCGAAACTCTTCAACTGCTCGGTATTTTCCAGATCGATCCTGCGCGGATAGACCTTGACCAGCCCGTGCGGTGCCTGGGTTTCGAGTTCCGGTGCGGTGTCGCAAGCAAAGACGATGGCTGGCACACGGCACTTTCCCGCTTGGGCAAAGACATTGGTGGCGAGCGTGTCGGAAATGCCATGCACGCATTTGGCGACCGTGTTGGACGTGGCCGGCGCCACCACGACCGTGTGATAGACACCGTGGTAGAATTCGCCGACCGGGATCGCGCTCGCGGTCTTGTCGTGCAGCACGCGCGTCGTCTCCGGGAAATCAAGTTTGAGCTTGTACATGCGCAGCACTTCGTTGGCGGCCTTCGACACGAAGACATCGCAATGTTCGAGTTGGCGAACAAGTGCGAAGCTCTCCGTAAAAAAATGCCCGGAACCCGTCAAAACCCACGCCCAGCGCGGCACATGCAGCTTCACCATCGGCTATCCCGCCTTCTTTGCCGACGACCCTGTAGAAGCCACGATCCTGATGCCGGGCAGCTTGCCCAACACGAGCATCGCGCCGGCCTCGGCAGCATCCTTCGGACCGGCGAGATGGAAATCGACGCCGTCAGGCAGCATGGCGGCAAAGCCTGGGTCGACAATGCCTCGGGTCCTCAGGCTGTCAGCGGTATCGCTGTCGAAGAATGCACCGGTCTGCTTGATAAGCAACAGCGCGTTTGCGCCAAGCTTACCGGCAAGCCAGGCGGCCAGAGAATCGGAGGTAATGTCCCAGGAGGCCGGAACATCCAGCGCCGGCAGTGCCAGTGACGACGGCAGCCACACCGGAACCTTCCCCGCCTCCAACGCTCGCCCGATCTCATCCAGCGACCGTGCCGGCGTCAGCCTTTCGTCCCGGTCGAGGATGACATGGCCGAACTGTTCCATGGCCAGGATCGCCATGGCATGTGCGGCGGTGTCGGAAAAATCCATGCGTGTCTGCGTCTCACGCACATGATCGGCAAAGAGCCCGCCGCCGGGCACGATGACGATCGGCAGCCGGGAACCCGCCAGCGCTGCGATCCAGCTCTTCATCTCCGCCGCGTGGGCCGTGCTGCCGCCAAGCTTGACGATGGCCCGTCGGAGCATTTCGGGGCGTTCCTGGCGCGGCCGGAAGACAACGCTTCCGTCTTCTCGGCCAGCGGTGCCGGAGGCAGCGCAGCGTCCCGCCGATTGGCGCTTGCGTTCGATCTCGACGCCGACACCGCCAGGACCGAGCTCGAGCTTTTCCACCCTTACCGTAACGCGCACGACCCGCTGGTTCTCCAGGACGTGCGCTGCCACCTGCTCGGCCAAAGCCTCGCTGAGCTGGATATGGCCTCGCGCGACGATGGTGCGAATGCCGTCCATGATGATGTCATAAGAGAATACATGGCGCATGTCCTCGGGATGGTCGGTGATTTGCAGCACGTCGGCGGTCACATCAAAGCGCACTTTTTGAGTATGGCCATGCTCGAAGCTGTAGGCGCCGATCTGGACCGGCAGAACAAAATCCCGCACAAAAATCCTGTCCGTGCCCAGTGTCGGGTCGGTGTCCGGCGAATAGCCTCTCGCCGCCAACAGGCGATAGTCGATACTCAATTGACCGCCGGTCCCGGATTCCGTCGGGATCAACTCTCGAATCTGCGAGACCGCCTCGGCGCTGATCGAACTCGTGCGACCGGAATGGCCACACAGCGCCCCCCGAAAGCCGAGAAAATCGGGAGCGAAAGGCAAGAGGCGCGGAATATCCGGAGCTTCCAGCGATCCACTCAGGCCGACCATCAGACCAAGCGATTTCGTGCGATCGACGAATCCCGGAATACGCTCCGGCGGCAGATGATCGAGCAGCCGGCCCCTCCCCTTTTGCGCGGTATCGACCATCACGCCATGGAAGCGATGCCTGGCGAATATCGGCAGAAGTTCGAAGTCCGGCGCCAGATCGGCAAACAGCACGGCAATCAGCTTCGTTCGTGCGGCGAGCGGTTCGAGCGCCTGTGCGCAGGCAGAGATATTTGCCGAAGGAAAAAATCCGATCTTCACATAGTCGACGCCGGTCGCCGCGATCTCTTCGGCCTTGATGCGGATCGTTTCGGGTTCCATCGGCAGGTCGCCGCAGACCGCGCTGACCGGAGCCCGACCAGCGATGAACGAAATCGTTCGGCGCATGGTTTCCGTGGACACCGCGCCCAGGGCTCCCGCCTTCGGGTCCTTCAGGTCGACGATATCGACACCTCCAGAAAGAGCGATCTCCGCCTCTTCGATGCCGGTGACGCTTGCCAGCATTCTGGTCATTTGAACAGTTTCTCCAGTTTGGAGGACAAGACGTTTTTATAAAGGCGGTCGATGCCCCTGCGCCACGTCTCGTCGGTGTTGCCACGCGAATCGACGCTGGCGACTTTCCGCACCGTTCTGGCAGGCGCGAAAAGTCGTCCGATAGGGTTTGATAAATTTTGCGGGTCGGCTAAGTTGATCATGGGCACCTTGACTTGGCGCGGCTCCGGCAACCGTCGAACCTTTGCGCAAGAATGGGTAATTACTATCGATGACGAGCGCGGTGCCAGGCACTCTCGCTGCCTTTTTGTGCTTTTTTTCCCTGACCGTCAACGTTTCCGACGCGACAGGCCAGGAAACGGTGGCGAAGCCGGAAAAAAAGACAACTGAAATCAAGATAGGCTATTTGCGGGCCTATGCACCGCAATTGACGCTTTCCATGCTCGACCTGCCGCCACGCGACGAAGGTGTCGCCGGCGCCGAGGTGGCGATCGGCGACAACAATACGACGGGAAAGTTCACCAACCAGAAATTCAGCCTCGACGTGACCGAGATCAAACCCGAAGGCGACGCGGTTCGGGCATTCGAGGATCTGATCGCCAAGGGCGACCGTTATGTGGTCGCCGATCTTTCAGCCAAACAATTGCTGTCGATCGCCGACATCGCCCGTGAAAAAGGCGTGCTGATCTTCAACGTCGGCGCGACCGACGACAGCCTTCGCGAGGAGGACTGCCGCATCAACGTTTTCCATATCGCGCCGACGCGCAGCATGCTGGCCGATGCGCTGGCGCAGTATCTCATGGTGAAGAAGTGGCCGAATTGGGTGCTGCTCTATGGATCGCATGAGCAGGATCATCTCTACGCCGATGCGTTGCGCCGCGCGGCAACCCGCTTCGGCGGCCAGATCGTCGCCGAGAAGGAATTCAAGGATACCGGCACAGCCAGGCGCACCGACACCGGCGCCACGCAGATACAGCAGCAGATTTCCGTGTTCACGCAAGATCTCCCGGAGCATGACGTGGTGCTTGTCGCCGACGAAAGCGAGGTTTTCGGGACCTACGTGCCCTATCGCACCTGGACGCCGCGGCTGGTCGCCGGCACGGCCGGTCTGGTTGCGTCGTCGTGGCATCCCGCCAGCGAACAATGGGGCGGCATCCAGATGCAGAGCCGCTTCCTGAAGACGACGAGCCGGCGGATGCTCTCCAAGGACATGTCGGCCTGGACGGCGGTGCGTGCCGTCGGCGAGGCCACCACGCGCACCAAGGGCGACGATGCGAAAAAGATCAGCGACTACATGCGCTCTGACGATTTTTCGGTTGCTGCTTTCAAGGGGCAGAAGCTGACCTTCCGCAAATGGAACCTCCAGCTTCGCCAGCCGATCCTGCTTGGCGACACCAAGTCCGTCGTCTCGACATCGCCACAAGAGGGCTATCTTCACCAGGTCTCCGAACTCGACACGCTCGGTGTCGATCAGCCGGAAACGAAATGCGCTCTCAAGTAGAGTCAATCGGGAGGAATTTGCGTGCAGAAACGAGCTTGCGCATTCGCCATTCTCGCGGCCGGCCTGACGGCCAGTCCGGCATCGGCCTATACGGCCTACGTTTCCAACGAGAAGGACAACACGATGACCGTCGTCGACACGGCGACGATGCAGGTGGTGAAGACAGTTGAAGTCGGCCAGAGACCTCGCGGCATCACCATCTCGCATGACGGCAAATTCGTCTACCTATGCGCCAGCGATGACGATACGGTCCAGATCATCGATACCGCGACGCTTGAAATCGTCGGTACGCTGCCATCCGGCCCCGATCCCGAATTGTTCGTGCTCTCGCCGGACGGCAAGACGCTTTATGTCGCCAATGAGGACGATAATCTCGTCACCGCCATCGACGTCGAAAGCAAGCAAGTCCTGGCCGAGATTCCGGTCGGCGTGGAACCGGAAGGCATGGGTGTCAGCCCCGATGGCAAGACCATGGTCAACACCTCGGAAACCACCAGCATGGCGCATTTCATCGACACCGGCACGCATGAGGTGACCGACAACGTGCTGGTCGACACGCGCCCGCGCTTCGCCGACTTCAAGCCCGACGGCACGCAGGTCTGGGTCAGCGCCGAGGTTGGCGGCACCGTCAGCGTCATCGACAACGCCAAACGCGAAGTGGTGAAGAAGATCCAGTTCGCGATTCAGGGACTGCGGGCCGAAACCATCCAGCCGGTAGGCATCGCCATCAGTGCCGATGGCAAGAAAGCCTATGTCGCGCTCGGCCCGGCGAACCATGTCGCGGTGATCAATACCGATACCTACGAGGTGGAGAAATACATCCTCGTCGGCCAGCGCGTCTGGCATCTGGCCTTCACGCCCGACCAGAAAACGCTAATCACCACGAATGGCAATTCCAACGATATCACCTTCATCGACACGGCCACCGACGAGCCGGTCCAATCGCTCACCGTGGGCCAGCAGCCCTGGGGTGTGGTCATTTCGCCCAAATAGCAGACATTGATCATCGGGAGGCTCAAGACATGAAACTTTGCCGCAGGTTTTTCTTCGCCGCGCTCGCCGGATTTGTCCTTGCTCCGATCGGAGCAAGCGCCGACGACGCAACACCAAAACCGTCGCGTGCCAGCAAGAACCTGCCGGAATTGATTATCGGTTCGGCCGATTCCACCTATGCCGTCAATCAGAAGGACTTCGAGCTGATCGCCGGCCAGGGGTATCGCTGGAAGATCACCTCCAAAGGCGGTTTCGAATACAAGTTCGTGACCGACCTCTTCCGCAATGTCTGGATGGACCAGATCGTCATCAACGATTTGGAAGTGCATATGGACGGCGGACCAGCCTGGCTGGAATTCGACGATGCGGGAACGATCCAGGTGCAGTTCCATACCGTTCGCCCGGGCGAATATACCTGGTCGGTTCCCGACCTTGCCGACAAGGGACTGAAGGGCAAGATTACGATCAAGTGAGACAAAGGCGACCAGGGCGCCAGATAGCCAACGCGTCCTGAAGGAGCGACCCGGCATGCAGCATATGAGGACAAACGGTCCGGGAGAAGAGGTGGCGGCGCTCGATGTCGGCGCCGTCAGCCATTCCTATGGCCAGAAGCGGGCGCTCAACGACGTCTCCTTCTCGATCGCGCCGGCGACTTTCACCGTTCTGCTCGGCCTCAACGGGGCCGGCAAGACAACGCTGTTCTCACTGATAAGCCACCTCTACGACACGCGTCACGGATCGATCCGCATCTTCGGCCATGACATTCGCCGCGCGTCCGGCGAAGCACTCAGACGGGTCGGCATCGTGTTCCAGGCACGCACGCTCGACCTCGACCTCAGCGTCTACCAGAATCTCTCCTACCACGCCTCGCTGCATGGCATTGGCGGACGCGAAGCTCGCCAGCGCATTGCCGCGCTGCTTGAAACGGTCGACATGCAGGGCCGCCAGCACGACAAGGCACGCAGCCTCTCCGGCGGTCAGATGCGACGCATCGAAATCGCCAGGGCGCTGCTTCACCGACCTTCCCTGCTCCTGCTTGACGAGGCGACCGTCGGCCTCGACATCGAGTCCCGCGCGGGCATCCTCGCCACCATCCGCAAGCTCGTCCAGGCAGAGGGCATCGGCGTGCTCTGGGCCACGCATCTGATCGACGAAGTCGAAGACGCCGACCATGTCGTCATACTGCGGCGAGGTGACCTGGTCGCGAGCGGCAAGGTGTCGGATGTGATCCGTGCGAACGGCGGAAATTCGCTTCGTGAAACCTTTTCGAAGCTCAGCCGCGTCGATGCGGCGGGCATGGTGGAGACGTCACCATGAGCGCTCCAGCGATGCCCGGAAAGCTCGCCGGCATCATGCCGGTGCGGTCTGAGCCATTCGGCCTGCGCCACTATCTCATTTGCCTGAAAGGTGTCGTCCTGCGCGAGTGCCTGCGCTTCCTGCACCAGCGCGAACGCTTCATTTCCTCGCTGGTCCGGCCGCTCGTCTGGCTGTTCATCTTCGCCGCCGGCTTTCGCCAGGTGCTCGGCGTGTCGATCATCCCGCCCTACAAGACCTATGTGCTCTACGAGGTCTATATCACACCGGGCCTTTGCGGCATGATCCTGCTGTTTTCCGGCATGCAGTCTTCGCTGTCGATGGTCTACGACCGCGAGATGGGCAACATGCGCATCCTGCTGGTCAGCCCGTTTCCGCGCTGGTTCCTGCTGGTGTCGAAGATGCTCGCTGGTGTGGCCGTATCGATCGTGCAGGTCTACGCGTTCCTGATCGTTGCCTGGTTGTGGGGCGTCAAGGCGCCGCCACTCGGCTACCTCTACGTGCTGCCGGCACTGTTCCTGTCGGGCATGATGCTTTGCGCGCTCGGCATGCTCTTGTCTTCGCTGATCAAGCAGCTCGAAAACTTCGCCGGCATCATGAACTTCGTCATCTTTCCCGGCTATTTCGCGTCTCCGGCGCTGTATCCCTTGTGGCGCATCCAGGAGGCGAGCCCGCTGCTCTACAAGATCTGCCTCTGCAACCCGTTCACCTATGCCGTCGAACTGATCCGCTTTGCCTTCTACGGGCAGATCGAATGGCTGTCGCTGGGCGTCGTCGCCGGCTGCACGCTGCTGTTTCTGGGCGGCGCCATCATCGCATACGACCCTTCGCGCGGTTTGGTGATCCGCAAACAGGACATGGGAGGAAACGCCTGATGGCGCGAATGAGGCTTGCTCACACTCTGGTTCTGGTCGCCACGCTTGCCTCGATGGGGAGCGCCGGCGCGGCAAACACCGATCCCGACTGGCCCTGCATGCAGCGTAAGGTGCCACAGCTCTCGCTTGGCCAGATCTGGAATGGGCCGGAGCTTCCTGCGACCGCGAAAGATTGGGCGAAGGATCACGGTGTGTCGGCGCTTGTCGAGGCGGTGGCGGCCCGGCGGACGCCGATTGCCGAAGCCCAAAAAGAGATCAAGGATTTCGCGACTTCCCTGCCGCCCGAGCAGGTTGCGCCAAAAATGACGATGCTGGTGCAGGGAATGTTCGACCAAATGGACGCCGAGCGTTCGCACGTGATCTCCGGCATCTCCCGCTATGCCCACAAACAGCTCGAAATGGCGGCACAGTTGCGCAAGGAAGCATCCGAAGTCGACGCGCTGCGCGCCAAGGCCGATGCGGATCCGGACGAAGTCGAACGGCGAACCGACCAACTGAATTTCGCGACGCGAATTTTCACCGAACGGGTCCAGTCGCTGACTTATGTCTGCGATGTACCTACGATAATCGAGCAGCGGCTTTACCAGTTGTCGAAGACCGTCTCGGAAACGCTCGCCGTGAAGAAATAGACCTTGGCCGCCTGCCTCATGACCCCCTGCCAGGCAGCACACGCCAGCGCTGCACGAAATAACCGGGATGCGTCTCGATCCACCGAGCCACCAGCGGCTGCGCCTGCATGAAGGCGGTCCCGGGGTTCATCGCCATACCGTCCACCATTTGTTCGCGTTGTTCGCAGGTCCGCGGTACATCCGTCAGGCAGACCATCATAACGAGTGTGTAGAGCATTGCCCCTTTTCCCCTTCGAATTCCCGAACGCTACCCGGGAGGTTTCCGAACAGTCTGCAGGGGTTGCACATACGGATCGCTTACGGGTGTGAAAGACGCGGCCCCCGCTCTTTCGCACTGCAACATAACATATTGCTTATATAACACCAACGATCGCGAGCGTTCTCCACCGGGCTTTCATCCGCCGCGTTCGTGCAATGTCATCCCGCCTTGTCTGGATACAGCTTTCCGAAAAGGGGCAGATACATCGCGCCCTTGCGCATCAGGAAATCGTTGAACGTGGCCATGGCCGGCGAGATCGCGTGATCGGTTCGCATCACCGAAAACCATTGCCGGCGGATCGGCATGCCGACAACGTCGAGGATGACAAGCCGGCCTGCTTCGGTTTCCGCAGCGATGGTGTGGGCAGAGATGAAGGCGATGCCGAGACCAGCCATCACCGCCTGCTTGATCGTTTCGTTCGAGGCCATCTCGACACCGAGGTCGTCGATGCGCCCAGGTACGTCGCTCAGGAATATTTCCAACGAGATGCGGGTTCCGGAGCCGGGCTCGCGAATAAGGAAATGCTCCTCGGAGATGCGCTCCTTGGAGATATCGCGCGCCGCGACCAACGGATGGTCGGGCGGCGCGATGATGACCAGCGGGTGATCGCCGAAGACCGAAGCACGCACCGGAACCTCCTTCGCCGGGCGCCCCATCAGCGCGATATCGATGTCGTGGTTCTTGAGGTTGTCGATCGTCTGGGCACGGTTGCCGATGGCAAGCCGCATGTCGATGTCGGGATGGTCCTTCATGAACGCAGCCATCAGCCGCGGCGCGAAATATTTGGCGGTGGAAACAACGCCGAGCCTCAAGCTGCCGGTGCGTAGGCCCTTGATGGCATCCATCTTGTCTTCGAGCAAACCGAGATGCTCCTCGATAACCTGCGCTGTCTCGACGAAAGCCCGACCTGCGGCAGTGGGACGCATGCCGTCCGACGTTCGGTCGAACAGAGCCAGCTGGAATTCTTCCTCCACTTGCCGCAGCTGGATTGTCAGCGCTGGAGGAGACAGACCTAACATCTTGGCTGCGCTGACAATTTTGCCGCACTTGATGATTGCCTGGACGGTCTTGAAATGCTTAAGCGTGAGGTTTCTCATGCCGCACACTAAATTATTTTTACTGGTTAAGTAAAGTTATTGAATTTTACTTATCTGGCGACGTTTGTTTCCATTCCTCCAGTCCAGCCGCTCCGAGGAGATGCGGCCCGACCGGGAGGTTACGATGCCAGCGGCAACGCTCGACGCTTTTCTGAACTCCTATCTCGGCCAGCCTGACGAATTTCGCTCGGCAGTTGTGACGACCGTCCGTCAGTTGACACAGGCCGCCATCAAGGTCCGCAACACCATCAACCAAGGGGTGCTCGGCGCCGCCTTTGCCGAAACCCGTGGCGCCAATGCCGATGGCGACGTCCAGAAGGATCTCGACGTCTTCTCCGACGACATCTTCCTCGACGCCATGCGCCGTGCGCCGGTCGCGCTTTACGCCTCCGAGGAGCTGGAGCAGCCAGTCCTGCTCGACAGGCAAGCGCCACTCGCCATCGCGATCGACCCGCTCGACGGCTCTTCCAACATCGACACCAACGTGTCGATCGGAACGATCTTCTCGCTCCTGACCGCAACTGGCGCGCCGGACGCTGATCCGGCCGCCTCTTTCCTGCAGGCGGGCGTGAACCAGCTAGGCGCCGGTTTCTTCATCTATGGGCCGCAGCTGGCACTCGTCCTGTCGCTCGGCAGCGGCACGCATGTCTTCGTCTTCTCGACAAGGCTCGGAACCTTCGTCCAGGCCTATGAAAGCCGGATCATTCCGCAACGCACTCAGGAGTTCGCCATCAACGCCGCCAACTACCGGCACTGGGACGAGGCCGTGCGGCTCTATGTAGACGACTGCCTGGAGGGCACCGAAGGACCGCGCGAGAAGGATTTCAACATGCGCTGGATCGCCTCTCTGGTTGCCGACTGTTACCGCATATTGATGCGCGGCGGCGTTTTTCTCTACCCCGGCGATCGGCGCAAGGGCTATGGTCAGGGACGGCTGCGCCTCGTCTACGAGGCCAACCCGATCGCCTATCTCATAGAACAGGCTGGCGGTGCCGCCACCGATGCGATCAACCGTATCCTGGAAATCGAACCCGAGAGCCTGCATCAGCGCGTGCCGATGATCTTCGGGTCGGCGCGGGAAGTCGCGCGCATCACCCGCTACCACACAGAGCCGAGCAACATCGGTGAGCGTGCGCCGCTGTTCAGCCGCCGCGGCCTGTTCAGAGCCTGAGCAGCACCATGTCAGCCAAGCACCCCATCATCACCATCACCGGGTCGTCGGGCGCCGGCACGACCTCGGTCAAGCGCATCTTCGAGCTGATTTTCCGGCGCGAGAACATCGAGGCCGCTTTCATCGAAGGCGACGCATTCCACCGCTACGACCGCGCGGCGATGAAGGCAAAGGTGGCCGAGGAGGAAAAGGCCGGCAACCCGAACTTCACCCATTTCAATGCCGCGGCCAACGAACTCGGAATTCTCGAAGAGGTGTTCGCGGAATATGGCCGCCGCGGAACCGGCAAGACCCGCACCTACATTCATGATGAGGAAGAGGAAAAGCAGCACGGCACGCCCCCGGGAACCTTTACCGAATGGCGCGAATTCGCTCCCAGCGACCTGCTCTTCTACGAGGGGCTGCACGGCTGTGTCGTCACCGACACGATCAATTTGGCCAAGCATGCGGATCTCAAGATCGGCGTCGTGCCGGTCATCAATCTCGAATGGATCCAGAAGATCCATCGCGACCGTTCGACACGCGGCTATTCCACCGAGGCGGTGATGGACGTCATCCTGCGCCGGATGCCCGACTATGTCCGCTACATTGTCCCGCAATTCTCGCAGACCGCCATCAACTTCCAGCGCGTGCCGATCGTCGATACGTCCAACCCGTTTATCGCGCGCTGGATTCCGACGCCCGACGAATCGATGCTGGTTATCCGCTTCGCCAATCCGCGCGGCATCGATTTTCCGTATCTGCTGTCGATGATCCACGACTCGTTCATGTCGCGGCCAAATTCCATCGTGGTGCCAGGCAACAAGCTCGATCTTGCCATGCAGCTGATCCTGACGCCGCTCATTCTGCAATTGACTGAACGCAAGAGCCGTGTGTCGTGAGGAGGATGCAATGACCAGCCAAACAGCACTGAAGCCCGTCACCACAACCGCTCCCGTCTCGGAGCGCGACATGGCGAACGCCATTCGCGCGCTGGCGATGGACAGCGTCCAAAAGGCGAATTCGGGTCACCCTGGCATGCCGATGGGCATGGCCGATGTCGCAACGGTGCTGTTCAACCGCTTCATCAACATCGATCCGTCGAGGCCGGGCTGGCCCGACCGTGACCGTTTCGTGCTTTCAGCCGGCCACGGCTCAATGCTGCAATACGCGCTGCATCATTTGCTCGGCTATGAGGACATGCAGGTCGAGGAATTGCAGCGATTTCGGCAGTTGGGCAGCCGCACCGCCGGGCATCCGGAATACGGCCATGCGCTTGGCGTGGAGACCACCACCGGACCGCTCGGACAGGGCATTTCCACGGCCGTCGGCATGGCGCTGGCGGAACGTATGCTTGCCGCCCGCTACGGTACCGATCTGGTCGATCATCATACCTATGTGATTGCGGGCGACGGCTGCCTTCAGGAGGGCATCAGTCACGAGGCGATAGACCTCGCTGGTCACCTGAAGCTTTCCCGCCTGATCGTCTTCTGGGACGACAATGCGATTTCCATTGACGGGCCGACCTCCCTCTCCACGTCGATGGACCAGCCGGCGCGCTTCAAGGCCGCCGGCTGGGATGTCCAAAGCGTCGCCGGCCACGACATGGAGGCAGTCGCCGCGGCAATCGAGTCGGCGCGGCGGTCGGATCGGCCATCGCTGATTGCCTGCCGCACAGTGATCGGCATGGGTGCCCCCAATCTCGGCGGTTCGGAGAAGACGCACGGCGCACCGCTGGGTGAAGTAGAGATCGCCGCGACACGCGAAAACATCGGCTGGGCCCACGCGCCGTTCGATGTGCCGGATGATATCCTTTTCGCCTGGCGCGAGATTGCCGGTCGCGGCGAAGCGATGCGGCGCGCCTGGGAGCAGCGGCTTGCCGCCTCGCCGCGGCGCGAGGCTTTTGAAAACGCCGTCGCCGCCGAACTGCCCGACACGGTCTTCGAAGCGCTCGAAGCCTTTCGTCGCGAACATGTCGAGAAGGCAACCAAGGTGGCGACGCGAAAAGCCTCCGAGATGGCGCTGGAGGTCATCAACAGCGCAACGGAATTGACCGTCGGCGGCTCGGCCGATCTGACGCATTCAAATCTGACGATCACCAAGGGCATGAACCGCATTGCGCCGGGTGATTATGCCGGCCGCTACATTCACTACGGCATTCGTGAGCACGGCATGGCGGCCGCCATGAACGGCATCGCGCTGCATGGTGGTTTCGTGCCCTATGGCGGTACGTTCCTGTGCTTCGCCGATTATGCGCGCGGCGCGATGCGGCTCTCGGCGCTCATGGGCCAGCGCGTCATCTATGTGATGACACACGATTCCATCGGCCTCGGCGAGGACGGCCCGACGCACCAGCCGGTCGAGCACCTTGCGATGCTGCGTGCCACGCCTAATCTCAACGTCTTCCGCCCGGCGGATGTCATCGAAACGGCGGAGTGCTGGGAACTCGCGCTAAAGAGCAAGGATCGGCCGAGCGTCCTGGTGCTGTCGCGCCAGAACCTGCCTATGCTGCGTCGGTCGCACAGCGACGAGAACCGCTCCTGCCAGGGCGCTTACATCCTGCGCGAGCCGACAAAGCACCGCGCCGTCACCCTGATCGCCACCGGCTCGGAGGTCGAGATCGCGGCTGCTGCCGCCGAAAGGCTGGAGACCGAGCATGGCGTCGCCGCCGCCGTCGTGTCGATGCCGTGCTGGGAGCTTTTCGAGGAGCAGGAAAGCGCCACCCGCAAGGCCGTCCTCGGCTCGGCGCCGCGCGTCGCGGTCGAAGCGGCAGCCCGGCTGGGCTGGGACCGCTGGATCGGCGAGACCGGCGCTTTCGTCGGCATGACCGGCTTCGGCGCCAGCGCCCCTGCCCCCGACCTCTACCGGCATTTCAACATAACATCCGAAGCGGTTGCTGCAGCGGCGCTGAAGCTCATCATCTAGGAGGATTCACAATGGCTCGCATCACCCTTCGCCAGCTTCTCGACCATGCCGCCGAGCACGGCTACGGCGTTCCGGCATTCAACATCAACAACATGGAACAGGGCCTCGCCATCATGGAGGCGGCCAAGGCCTGCGACGCGCCAGTCATCATCCAGGCTTCACGTGGCGCCCGGTCCTATGCCAACGACATCATGCTGGCCAAGATGATGGAGGCGCTGACCGAAATCCACCCGGCCATCCCGCTATGCATCCATCAAGACCACGGCAACAGCGAGGCCACCTGCCTTTCCGCGATCCGCCACGGCTTCACCTCGGTGATGATGGACGGATCCTTGATGGCGGACGCCAAGACGCCGGCAAGCTACGACTACAACGTCGCCATAACCGAACGCGTCGCACGCATGGCGCATTGGGTCGGCGCTTCCGTCGAAGGCGAACTGGGCGTGCTCGGTTCGCTGGAAACCGGCCAAAGCGAGGCGGAGGATGGCCACGGCGCCGAGGGCGCGCTCTCTCACGACCAACTCTTGACCGATCCAGATCAGGCGGTCGATTTTGTGACCGCAACCCAGGTCGACGCGCTGGCGATTGCCTGCGGCACCTCGCACGGCGCCTACAAATTCACCCGCAAGCCGGACGGCGACATCCTGGCTATGCAGGTGATCGAGGCGATCCACGAGAAGCTGCCCAACACGCATCTGGTCATGCACGGCTCTTCCTCGGTGCCGCAGGAGCTGCAGGACATCATCAACAGATACGGCGGCGAGATGCCCCAGACCTTTGGCGTTCCGGTCGAGGAGATCGAGCGCGGCATCCGCTACGGCGTGCGCAAGGTCAACATCGACACCGATTGCCGCATGGCCATGGCCGGGCAGTTCCGCCGCGTCGCGACGGAAGACCCGCGCGAGTTCGATCCCCGCAAATTCCTGAAACCCGCCATGGATGCCTTGCGCGACCTTTGCCGGGACCGCTTCGAGCGCTTCGGTACGGCGTCCAACGCCTCGAAGATCAAGGTCATCGCCATGGACGAGATGGCGAAACGTTACGCCGCGGGAAAACTCGACCCCCATATCGCAACCGCGAAAGCCGCCTGAGCAACAAACAGGAGACCTGTCATGAACAAGATCGACATACTGCCAGTGGGGACGCTCAAGGAAGGCAAGGAACGCTACAAGTCAGGGGTCATCCCCTACAAGAAGATGGGCTATTGGGAGCCTGACTACAGGCCCAAGGAAACCGATCTGATCGCGATGTTCCGGATCACGCCGCAACCCGGTGTCGACCACGAGGAGGCGGCGGCCGCCATCGCCGGCGAATCCTCCACCGCGACGTGGACCGTGGTGTGGACCGACCGGCTGACCGCCTGCGAGCTCTACCGCGCCAAGGCGTTCAGATCCGAGCCGGTGCCGAACACCGGTCCCGGAACCAAGACCGAACAACAGTACTTCGCCTACATCGCCTACGACCTCGACCTGTTCGAGCCGGGCTCGATCGCCAATTTGACCGCATCGATCATCGGCAATGTGTTCGGCTTCAAGGCAGTCAAGGCGCTGCGGCTGGAAGACATGCGTATCCCGGTCGCGTACCTCAAAACATTCCAGGGGCCGGCGACAGGCATCGTGGTGGAGCGTGAGCGGCTCGACAAGTTCGGCCGGCCGCTGCTCGGCGCTACGACGAAGCCGAAGCTCGGCCTGTCGGGCCGCAATTACGGGCGCGTCGTTTACGAAGCGCTGAAGGGCGGCCTCGATTTCGTCAAGGACGACGAGAACATCAACTCGCAGCCCTTCATGCACTGGCGCGACCGCTTCCTCTACTGCATGGAGGCCGTGAACAAGGCGTCGGCTGCGACCGGCGAGGTCAAAGGCCATTATCTCAACGTCACCGCCGGCACGATGGAGGAGATGTACGAGCGCGCCGAATTCGCCAAGCAGCTTGGCTCCTGCATCGTCATGATCGACCTCGTCATCGGCTACACGGCGATCCAATCTATGGCCAAGTGGGCACGCCGCAACGACATGATCCTGCACCTGCACCGTGCCGGCAACTCGACCTATTCGCGCCAGAAGAACCACGGCATGAATTTCCGCGTCGTCTGCAAATGGATGCGCATGGCCGGCGTCGACCACATCCATGCCGGCACGGTGGTCGGCAAGCTGGAAGGCGACCCGCTCATGATCAAGGGATTTTATGACACGCTGCGTGAGGAGCGCACGCCGCAGAACCTCGAAACCGGGCTGTTCTTCGATCAGGAATGGGCCTCGCTCAACAAGGTGATGCCCGTCGCCTCGGGCGGCATCCATGCCGGCCAGATGCATCAGTTGATCCACTATCTCGGCGAGGACGTCATCCTGCAGTTCGGCGGCGGCACAATCGGCCATCCGGACGGCATCCAGGCAGGCGCGACGGCCAATCGCGTCGCCCTGGAAGCGATGATCCTGGCCCGCAACGAGGGGCGCGATTACTTGCGCGAAGGGACCAAGATCCTCGAACAGGCGGCCAGATGGTGCACGCCGCTGAAGGCTGCCCTGGAGACCTGGAAGGACGTCACCTTCAACTACGAATCGACCGACACGGCCGACTTCGTGCCAACCGCAACGCCCAGCTTCTAGACGAAAGGAACCATCGTCATGATGACCAATCCGGGAAACAAGGTCACGCAGGGACAGTTCTCGTTCCTGCCCGACCTGACCGACGAGCAGATTTCGGCGCAGATCAAATACGCGCTGAAGAACCATTGGGCGGTCAGCGTCGAGTACACGGACGATCCGCATCCGCGAAACACCTACTGGGAAATGTACGGCAACCCGATGTTCGATTTGAAAGATCCGGCGGGCATACTGCTCGAGGTCAATGCTTGCCGGAAAGCCTGTCCGAACATGTATGTGCGGGTGACCGCCTTCGATTCGACCAAGGGCTGGGAAGCGCCGCGCATGTCGTTCATTGTCAACCGGCCTCCCAGCGAACCCGGATTCCGGCTGCTGCGCCAGGAGCGCGACGGCCGCAGCCAGGGTTATTCGATCGTGCCTTATGCGACCGACAGGCCCGAGGGCGAGCGGAGCTAGCTGAACCATGCTGAACGCGATGACCAAGGACGCTGCCGCACAGGACGCGACGGTTGATCTGCAGGCCGAGTTCGAGGCCTCCAACATCGACGAGGTGATGGACAAGCTCGACCGTGAACTCGTTGGCCTGAAGCCGGTCAAGACCCGCATCCGCGAGATCGCCGCTCTCCTCCTGGTCGACCGGCTTCGCCGCAAGTTCGGGCTGACCTCGGGCGCCCCGACGCTGCACATGAACTTTACGGGAAATCCCGGCACCGGAAAGACCACCGTGGCGCTGAGGATGGCCGAAATCCTGCATCGTCTGGGCTATGTCCGCGAAGGCCACATGGTCGCCGTGACGCGCGACGATCTCGTTGGCCAGTATGTGGGCCACACCGCGCCCAAGACCCGCGAGGTGATCAAGCGTGCCATGGGCGGCGTGCTTTTCATCGACGAGGCCTACTATCTCTACAAGCCCGAGAACGAACGCGACTACGGCCATGAATCGATCGAAATCCTGCTGCAGTGCATGGAGAACAACCGTGACGATCTGGTTGTGATCCTTGCCGGCTACAAGAACAAGATGGACCGCTTCTTCGACAGCAATCCCGGTATGCGTTCGCGCATCGCCCACCATCTCGATTTCCCCGACTATGGTGTCAGCGAACTGAAATCAATCGCCGAGATTATGCTCGCGGAGCAGAATTATCGCCTCAGCGAGGCGGCATCCCGTGCGCTCGAAGAGTATCTTCCGATCCGCATGAGGCTGCCGCATTTCTCCAACGCGCGTTCGGTCCGCAATGGGCTCGATCGGGCACGGCTGCGGCAGGCCAACCGGCTTTTCGCATCGCGCAGCAGGGTGTTGACCAAGGCCGATCTTGTCACCATCGAGGAATCCGACATCCGCGGCAGCCGCGTGTTCGCGGAAGGGAAACTCGAAGGCGAACCGGAGACGAAGATGCGCTGACGGGATGAAGCCGGCTGGCGCAGAGACCAACAGCGCAGACAGGATTGGAGACGACGACCATGGTCACCAGGACAATCATCGCACCCTCCGTGCTTTCCGCGGATTTCTCGCGGCTCGGCGACGAGGTCGAAGCTGTCGTGCGGGCGGGTGCCGACTGGATCCATCTCGACGTGATGGACGGGCATTTCGTACCCAACATCACCTTCGGTCCGCCGGTGATCAAGGCGATCCGCGACCGAACGGACAAAGTCTTCGACTGCCATCTGATGATCGCGCCGGCCGACCCCTATCTGGCCGCCTTCGCCGACGCCGGCTGCGACATCATCACGGTGCACGCCGAGGCCGGGCCGCATCTCGATCGTTCCCTGCAGGCGATCAAAAATCTCGGCAAGAAGGCCGGCGTATCGCTGAATCCTTCGACGCCGGAGAGCGCCATCGAATATGTGCTCGACAGGCTCGACCTGGTGCTTCTGATGACGGTCAATCCAGGCTTTGGCGGCCAGGCCTTCATTTCCGCGGTCATCGAGAAGATCAGGCGAATCAAGGCACTGGTTGGCCATCGCCCGATTGACATCGAAATCGATGGCGGCGTCACGGCCGAAACCGCCCCGCTGGTCGCCGCGGCCGGCGCCAATGTGCTGGTCGCCGGGTCGGCCGTGTTCAAGGGGGGCACCGAGGCGGCCTATCGCGCCAACATTGGAACCATCCGACAGGCGGCCGACGGTGCGATCCGGAAAGCCGCGTAAACCATTCCATCGGAGGCAAGCATGGCGGCCGTCCCCCCTGTCTGCGATTTCGGCTGGCGCGCCATCGATGCCGTTTTGCCTGACGTCGACGGCAGGTCGCATTCGATCTTCAGCCAGGCCGGCCCGAACGGCCTGGTCGTGGCCTTCATCTGCAATCACTGCCCTTATGTGAAGGCGGTGATTTCACGTATCGTGCGCGATGCCAACGACCTCAAGGCCGAAGGTATCGGCTTTGTCGCGATCAACTCAAACGATGCCGATGCCTACCCGGAGGATTCCTTCGACCAAATGAAGCTATTCGCCACGACGAGCGGCTTCAGCTTCCCTTACCTGCACGACCAGCACCAAACTGTGGCGCGCGATTACGCAGCCGTGTGCACTCCCGATTTCTTCGGGTTCAACAGCGAGTTGGGACTGCAATATCGCGGTCGGCTGGACGCCTCGCGACGAGAAGCCGGAGCGCCCGGGCTGAGACGCGATCTGTTCGAGGCGATGAAGCAGGTTGCCCGAACCGGCGACGGGCCGCTGGACCAGATCGCCTCGATCGGCTGCTCGATCAAGTGGAAGGATGCCGCATGAACGTCGGCGCAGGTAGGCCGCTTCGATCGCCGAAGGCGATCCTGTTCGACCTCGACGGCACGCTGGTCGACTCGGCGCCGGACATAGCGGCCGCAGTCAACGAATTGCTGGCCAGCCGCGATCTGCCGCCGCTGCGCCTGGATCAGGTCACGGCCATGATCGGCGGCGGCGTCAGGAAATTGATCGAGCGAGCCTTCGCGGCGTCGGGAGCGCCACTGCTCGGTAACGCTCTCGATGAGGCCAACCGCGTCATGGCGCCTATCTACCGCCGGCATCTGACCGGCCTGACAAGGCTGATGCCTGGCGTCAGGGAGGCTCTCACCCACTTTCATTTGGGCGGAGTAAGCATGGGGGTGGTAACCAACAAACCGCAGTTGGCGACCCGCGAAATCCTGCTTCATTTCGGATTGACGGAATATTTCGGCGCAATCGTTGGCGGAGACGCGGTGACATTCCTGAAACCGGCGCCCGATGCCCTGCTGCTGGCGTTGGCACAGCTTGGGGTCGACGACGGTGACGCGCTGCTGGTCGGAGACAGTGGCGCTGACCTGGGCGCCGCACGCGCCGCCGGCATGCCCGTCATTCTGTTGCGCGGCGGCTACAGCCACATTCCGGTGGAAGAGCTTGGCGCCGACCTTGTTTGCGACAGCCTTTTCGATCTGCCTTCGGCAATGCAGAGGCTGCAAGCCGATGCGTGATCGAGGCGTCCGCCGGCCGAACGCAAATTCGAACGGCCGGCTGCGCTCTATTTCGAGAATTGCTTCAGATAGGCAATGACATTGGCGATGTCTTCGTCCTGCTTGAGGCCGACAAACGCCATCTTTGTTCCTTTGACCATGGCCTTGGGATCGTGAAGGTAAGTCTTCAGCGTGGGTTCATCCCATTTGACGCCGGACTTGCCTGCCGCGACCATCGCCTGAGAATAGCTGAACCCCGGGTGCGTGCCGGCCGTTCGGCCGATGACGCCGTTCAACGACGGGCCGACCTTGTTCTTGTCCTGGTCGGCGACATGGCAGACCTTGCATTTGGCGAAGACCTTCTCACCCGCCGCCGCATCCTGTGCCTGGGATTGGCTCGCGATGAAGGGCACAACGGACATGACTGCGAAAAATGCGATTGCGCGCATGGCATTTCCTCATTGATCGTCTGGGTGCCCTGGACGATTTGCGCATGCCGATCCTTTGATCCGTCGGCATGCGCCTTACGCGGTGGTGTGGAATATCCGCTTCTCCCGTGGAGCCGCGCCGCGTGATTCAGAAGCTAATTGGCATGTTGTGAAAGTCAATCGTACAAAGGTTTAGAGGCCTGGGTGCTCAACAGACCCGTCCATTCGTCTTTGTTGACGGTGATCCGGCGAGCGCGTAGCTTGACCTCACTCCGGTTTCTCCATTGGCACCTCGGGAAATCCGGCAAACGGTGATTTTGCCCTCGCTTCTGGTTGGGCTGAGCTCGCCGGGATGAGCGTTTGGGAACGCGCAAGAGGTGCTGAATGGACATGGTCGATCTCATATTGACGGTTTGCCTCAGCGCCAATCCGAACAATTGCCGAGACGAACATCTCTATTTCGAGAGCCGCGGCACTCTGTTCCAATGCATGATCCTTGCCCCCAGCGAAATCGCGAAATGGTCCCAAGAACACCCGACCCTCAAGGTCATGCGCTGGAAATGCGCATTTCCAAACAAGGAACGAGCCATTTGATTTGGCAGCGCGGAACCCTGGGGAGGAGGTGTCATGATGGTTTCACGGCGCATGACGTTGCGTCTGGCGGTTCTCGGGACAGCCGCTGTTCTTGCTACCAGGCCGGGCGTTGCGGCAGCCAGGATTCGCCTCGGTGTGCTGAAGTTTGGAACCGTGAGTTGGGAACTCGATACGCTAAGGCAGCACAAATTCGATGCCGCGAACGGGATCGGTCTGGAGATCATCGACTTCGCCGGCGAGGATGCAACCAACGTCGCGATGCTGGCTGGCGCGATCGATATGATCGTCTCCGACTGGCTGTGGGTCTCGCGCCAGCGCTCCGAAGGCGGCGACCTCACATTGACCCCCTATTCGACCGCGGTGGGTGCGATCATGGTGAAGGAGGATTCGCCGATCCGGACGGTCGCCGATCTCAAGGACAAGAAGATCGGCGTCGCCGGCGGCCCGCTCGACAAGAGTTGGCTGCTGATACAAGCGCTGACCAGACGCGATCTCGGCGTCGACCTGTCGGCAACCAGCGACATCGTCTTTGGCGCGCCGCCACTGATTTCGGAAAAGGCGATACAGGGCGAACTCGATGCAGTGCTGAATTTCTGGCATTTTTGCGCGCGTCTCGAGGCCAATGGCTTCCGTCGATTGATCGGCGTGAATGACGCGGCAAAGACGCTCGGGGCTCTGGGACCCGTTTCGGCGCTCGGTTACGTCTTCCATGACCAATGGGCCAACGAGAACCCCGATGCCGTCAGGGGTTTCGTGAGGGCGTCCGCGCAAGCCAAGGACTTGCTGGCCAGATCCGATGACGAATGGCTGCGCCTGGCGCCGATCATTCGCGCGGAAGGCAAGGAACTGGAAAAGCTGCGCGATCGCTACCGCCAGGGCATTCCCAGCCGGTCGATCGCCGACGAAGCGGCCGACGCCGGGAGGCTATACCATGTGCTTGCGGCGATCGGCGGCGCGAAGCTTGTCGGCAGCGCGCCGGAAATGGCGCCCGGCACGTTCTGGCAGGACCCCGAGAAATGACCGCATTGGGAACCGACGGCGCGCGTGATGCCCCGCCGACCATGTCCGGCCGACGCAATCTGGCGACGGCACTCATGCCCGCGCTGACCGTAGCGGTCTCCCTGCTCGGGCTTTGCCTGCTATGGAACCTTGCGGCAAGTGTCTGGCCAAGCCGTGCCTTTCCAGGACCTGGGCAGGTCTGGCAGGTGCTTCTCAGGGAGGCTGCGAGCGGCGACCTTTTTTACCATCTCGGCGTGACCCTCGGCCGGGTCGCCGCGGCATATATCGTCGCAATGATCATCGGATCCGTCATCGGCGTTTTGCTCGGCAGCCATCGTCGCGTCGACCGTTTTTTCAACCCGTGGGTGATCCTGTTCCTCAACATCCCGGCGCTGGTGGTCATCGTCCTCGGCTATATCTGGTTCGGCCTCAACGAGGTGGCGGCGATCGGCGCGGTGGCGGTGAACAAGATCCCGAATGTCGTGGTGACGATGCGCGAAGGCGCCAGGGCGCTTGATCCAAGTTACGCCGAAATGGCCACCGTCTATCGCTTCGGCCGCCTTGAACGCATCCGCCATATCCTGCTGCCGCAATTGCAGCCCTATCTTGCCGCCGCATCGCGATCCGGCATCGCCCTCATCTGGAAGATCGTCCTGGTCGTCGAGTTGCTCGGCCGCTCGAACGGTGTCGGCTTCCAGATCCATCTCTATTTCCAGCTCTTCGATGTCGCCGCCATTCTTGCCTACACGCTGGCTTTCGTGGCGGTGATGCTTGTCATTGAACTTCTCCTGGTGCAGCCCGTTGAACGACATGCAACCCGTTGGCGCCGTCGTCCCGCTTAAGGTCGACATCGCCGAAAAGACCTTCAGGTCCGCGCGAGGCGTCTCGATCACGGCGCTTCAGGACCTTTCCTTCGAGGTCCGGCAAGGCGAATTCGCCTGCTTGCTGGGACCGTCGGGCTGCGGCAAAACCACGACGCTGCGTATCCTGCTTGGCTTGGACAAAGACTTTTCCGGCTCCTTCCAGTTGCCGCAAGGAGGTTCGAACCGCATCGCCGCCGTATTCCAGGAACCGACCCTGCTGCCGTGGCGAACGGTGGAGCAGAATGTCAGGCTGGCGTTGCCGAAAAGCTTGAGAGCGAAAAATCTCGACAGGCTGTTCGACACGCTCGGCCTCGCCGGCATGCGCTCGCTCTATCCTGCCGAACTGTCGCTCGGCCTTGCGCGCAGGGCAGCACTTGCCAGGGCTTTCGCCACCGAGCCGGCGGTGCTTTTCCTGGACGAACCCTTTGTCTCGCTCGACGAACAGACCGCCGAGCGGCTTCGGCATCTGCTTTTGACCGTGTGGTCGGCACGGCCAACGACCGCCTTGATGGTGACGCACAATCTACGCGAGGCACTGATGCTGTCGGACCGCATCATCGTGCTCGCGCCGCGGCCAACCCATGTGCTCGGCGTGTTCGACGTACGGCTGCCACGGCAACATCGCAATTCGCAGGTGATGAGCGACCTTCTGCGGTCGTTCCATCATAGATTTCCGGACGTCACCTGATTGCCAGCAGGCGAAATGCATATCGGAGGCCTTCATGTCGGTTGATCGGCTAAGACGCAGGCTTGTGAGTGGCTTCGCCTGCACCGCCGCCAGCGCCGCCTTGCTGCCATGCTGCCTCGGACGAGCCGTTCTGGCCGCAGGTGGCAGTTCTCGGTTCTCGGTCAGACAAATCGCCGACGGCGTCTTCGCCTTCCAGGGCGCGGATGAGTTGATGACCGCCCCCAACGACGGTGCGATCTGCAATCTGGGCGCCGTCATCGGCACCGATGCGGTTGCCGTCATCGACAGCGGTGGCAGCCTGATCGAGGCGCACGCCTTTCTCGCCGCGATCGGAAAGCTGACAGCAAAGCCGGTTCGCTTCCTGGTCAACACGCACATGCATCCCGACCATATCTTCGGCAATGCGGCATTCCGGAAGATCGGCGCGACCATCGTCGGTCACCGCAATCTGCCGCGTGCCCTTGAGGCGCGTGGCGCGTTCTATCTGCACAACTATCGCGAACAGCTTGGCGAGGCGCTGATGGAGGGGATCGAGATCGTGTCGCCGACCATGCTGGTCGACGATCGCCTGCAACTCGACCTCGGCGGGCGCATGATCGAACTGCGGGCATGGAAGGCGGCGCACACCGACAACGACCTGACCGTGTTCGATCCCGCGACCAGAACGCTCTTTGCCGGCGATCTCGTGTTTATGGGCTCCTTGCCGACGCTCGACGGATCCCTGCTTGGATGGCTCCGCCAGATGGATGCGCTCACCGCGATCGACGCCGCGCGCGTCGTTCCAGGTCATGGTCCTTTAACGGCCGACTGGCCACAGGCGCTGGCGGGGGAGCGACGCTATTTCGAGGTTCTGGCGCGCGATATCCGCAAGGCGATCGCCGACGGAACGCCGCTGCGCGAAGCAGTCAAAACCGCTGGCGAAAGCGAACGGGATAATTGGCACCTGTTCGACGACTACAACGAGCGCAACGCAACGGCCGCATTTGCCGAACTCGAATGGGAATAGACGACACCGACATGCGCCAGGCAGCTGTAAGGCACGGCGATTTGCCAAGGCGTCGCCAAAGGCTTATCCTCAACGCCAGCCTGGGCACCACCTCTCTTGCATTGGTGGAGGCATCGAAATGCAAAATCACGCTTACTCGAGCCGGCAGCTCGCTTTGCCGCTCGCATTCGTTTTCTTCGCGATCATCTTGGCCATCGGCACGCTGCTCGGCTCCTCGGGAACCGCCAGCGCACAGCAAACAACCGCGTCCTCGGATAGGATCTGGCAGGATTTGAAGGGCGACGTGTTCGGCTATCGGGCAATTCTGGTCGATACCGGCGTCGTCAGGATCGAAGCGCCGAAGCGGGCGCAGGATGCCGCCATCGTGCCCGTCGACATCTATCTCGATCCAGCCAAGGCGCCGGACGGCATCAAATCCGTTACCTTGATCATCGATGCCAACCCTGCACCGGTGGCGGCAACGTTCCAGCTCGGCAAGGATGCCGGCGTGACGCATCTGTCGACGCGCGTGCGCGTCAACGACTATTCCTATCTGCGGGCCATCGCTGAGACGCAGGGCGGCCAACTCCATATGGCGCAGACCTTCGTCAAGGCGTCAGGCGGATGCTCCGCCCCTGCGGTCAAGAACCAGGACGAGGCCAACGCGACGATGGGTCAGATGAAGCTGCGCCAGTTCCCGCCCAAAGAGACGATGACCAAGACCGAGGAACTGCAGTTGATGATCCGGCACCCTAACAATTCGGGGCTGCAGCGGGATCCGCTGACCCAGTATTTCATACCGGCGCATTTTGTCCAGAAACTGTCGATCTCCCAAGCCGGCCAGCCGATCCTCTCCATGGAAGGTGGAATATCGATTTCGGAAGACCCCAATTTCCGATTTGATTTCACCGTGCACGGCAACGGCGAAATCCAGGTTGAAGCGATCGATACGGATGGCAAGACATTTCGCAATCAGTGGCCGCTGGAGACAGCGGGACTCTGAAGTCTCGATATCCTGTGCCGGACTGCCGGGTGCTTGCCAGCTTGACCCCGAAAGTGGAGCTTGTTTCGGGAAGGTACTGTCCAGACAAAGGATGGAACTCCATCCGGCTTGCGGATTTGAGCAGGTTCTAAAAGCAGCGCACGTCGGCTTCCGACTGCGCGCGCTTCAATTCGGTACGGGCTGCCTTCGCCGGTGCGCTCTCGCGAAACAGCCCCGCGTTTTCCCCTGTGGTCAAAGACATGCTCTTGAAAGTCTCGGCTCTCTCATAGTGGTCGTAGGGAAGGATCGAGGCGATGACGTCGATCGAGCAGGAACAGCTTTCCAGCGCCTGACGTGTCTGGCCGTTCGTCTGCATGCAGCCGAGCACGTAATCGGCAATCGTTGCTGTCGGGTAATCTCCCGCGGCGCCCGCCGGGTTTGCGAAGGCCAGCGGCGCGGCAAGGAGCAGCGGCAAAGTCGAAAATCCAACATATCTGATCACGGGAAAACCTCCGGTTGGCCTGGGCGTGATGCGCCCAGTCGGGATCACCGTGGCAGTTGGCAACGTGCCGCAGAGTCAGTCAAGCGCCCATGGCTTCCGTATACGACCAAAGGAGGAATGCGGTGCTGGTCGACGGTGGTTCCGCATGGGGCCCCCATGGCCCGCTCCACGCTCCAACTCCAACGATCATCTCATGCTTGGCTCACTATCGTTTCCCAACGGGCACGTACATGGCCATGCCGAGACATCGAAGTGAATACCTCCAAATAAAATCCACGCTTAGGTGAAATGTAAAACTCAGAAAATAATCAAATTTTATCCGGCCCACCGTTATTTCTCAATCAGGAATACTTCATCTAACAAATACTACCCCACTTATTTCCTTATATTGCGCCGCAGCATTTACGATATTGCGGTGCAAAAAACACCCAGGCTTTTTTGCTTGCCTAGCGTTTTGCGATGACATAGCCTCACCCTGTTTCCGGCTTCAAGGGCGTCACCGTCATTAGGGAGCGGCGACAGTCTTTCGTAGGCCAAGGTGAGGTGGGCAGTAACGGTGCCCTCTGCACATCTGGCTTAGGTCGTGACACGCTGCCGGAAATATTTCCCCCCCGTGAATCGCTTGGGCAAGCCCTTGTGGGCTCAGCAAATGATTCATCACTATGAACCTCGGGAGGAATTCGGATGCGTGTACTTACGAAAGCTACCTATATTCTAACCACTGCGGCGTTTCTGTCGCTCGGCGCGGCCTTTACGGCGTCGGCTAACGAGGACCTTGCAAAGCTGGCTTCGGATTCGAAGAACTGGGCAATGCAGACGGGTGACTACGCCAACACCCGCTATTCCAAACTCAACCAGATTACTGCGGACAATGTGAAGAACCTGCAGGTCAAGTGGACCTTTTCCACCGGCGTGCTACGAGGCCACGAGGGTGGACCGCTTATCATCGGCGATGTGATGTATGTTCACACGCCTTTCCCGAACAATGTCTTTGCGCTCGATCTCAAGAATGACGGAAAGATCCTCTGGAAATACGAACCCAAGCAGGATCCCAACGTCATTCCGATCATGTGTTGCGATACGGTCAATCGCGGCGTTGCCTATGGTGACGGCAAGATCATTCTCAATCAGGCCGACACCACGGTCGTCGCCCTCGACGCGAAGACCGGCAAGGTCGTCTGGTCGGTCAAGAACGGCGACCAGACCGATGGCGGCAAAGGCGAATCCGGTACGGCTGCCCCCGTCGTCGTCAAGGACAAGGTGCTCATCGGCGTATCCGGCGCCGAATTCGGCGTTCGCGGCTGGCTGGCCGCCTACAATCTGAAAGATGGCAAACTCGCCTGGAAAGCCTATTCGGAAGGTCCGGACGCGGACACCCTGCTCGATCCCGAGAAGACCACGCATCTCGGCAAGCCGGTGGGCAAGGATTCCGGCACGAACACCTGGGAAGGCGAGCAGTGGAAGACAGGCGGCGGCACGACATGGGGATGGTATTCCTATGATCCCAAGCTGAACCTGGTCTACTATGGCACCGGCAATCCCTCGACGTGGAACCCGGTACAACGCCCCGGCGACAATCGCTGGTCGATGACGATCATGGCCCGCGATGCGGATACGGGTGTTGCCAAATGGCTCTACCAGATGACCCCGCATGACGAATGGGACTATGACGGCATCAACGAGATGATCCTCGTCGATGGCATGGAGGTCAACGGCGCCAAGCACGACGTGCTGGTCCATTTCGATCGCAATGGTTTTGCCTACACCATGGATCGCGCCACCGGCGACCTTCTCGTCGCCAAGAAATACGATCCGGCCGTGAACTGGGCGACGGAAGTCGTCATGGACCCCAAGAGCGAACAATATGGTCGCCCGCAGGTCGTGGCGAAATATTCGACCCAGCAGAACGGCGAAGACACCAACTCGACGGGCATCTGCCCGGCGGCGCTTGGAACGAAGGACCAGCAGCCGGCGGCCTATTCGCCGAAGACCGGGCTGTTCTATGTCCCGACCAACCATGTCTGCATGGACTATGAGCCTTACAAGGTGAGCTACACCGCCGGTCAGCCTTATGTTGGCGCCACCGTGTCGATGTATCCCGCACCTGGCGGCGACGGCAACATGGGCAACTTCATTGCCTGGGATGCGGCCAAGGGTGAGATCGTCTGGTCGAAGCCCGAGCAGTTCTCGGTGTGGTCGGGTGCGTTGGCGACAGATGGCGACGTCGTCTTCTACGGTACACTCGAAGGCTACATCAAGGCGGTCGATAAGGACGGCAAGGAACTCTACAAGTTCAAGACCCCGTCCGGCATCATCGGCAACATCACGACCTACGAGCAGGGCGGCAAGCAGTACATCGCCGTTCTGTCCGGCGTCGGTGGCTGGGCAGGTATCGGCCTGGCAGGCGGCCTGCTTTCGCCTGATAACGCCGCTGCCTGGCATGGCGCCGTCGATCAGGGCCGTGCCCAAGGCGACGAGGCCGCGGTCGTTGGCACCGCTGGTCTTGGTGCCGTCGGCGGCTACGCGGCACTTGCCGACTACACGACGCTGGGCGGTCAGCTCACCGTCTTCGGTCTCCCGGATTGATGCGCCGGGAACCTTGAGCACGCCTCGGGTCTTGTGAGACCAAAGGCTTGAAGAACGAGAGCCCGGATCATCCGGAAGCCATGTCCGGGCTCTCGATTCGGTTACGCACCCAAAAACACCGATCAAGGCCGGTCGCGACAGCAAAACCGTGTCCATTGGCAAATGAAGGAAGCGTTTGAATGTCCGTTCGCATTGTAATTTCGGCTTTGGTCCTGGCTCTGCTGCCTCTGGCAAGCTCAGGCGTCGCCCAGGCCGACGACAGCATGGAAAAAGCCAAGGCGGTAAAGGAAGAAGGCGGCAAGTATTTGGATGCGGATGGAAATCCGACCTACAAGATCGAAAACGGAACCGTCGATTGGTACACGTTCAGCGGCTACCGCCGGTATCACTCCGATTGCCATGTCTGCCACGGACAGGACGCGACAGGTTCGAGCTATGCGCCGGCTTTGGTCAACAGCCTGAAAACCATGGATTACCCCACATTCCTCTCGATCGTCGCCGAAGGCCGCAAGAATGTCGGCGGCGGCAAGGAAAACGTCATGCCTGCCTTTGGCGACAACAAGAATGTCTATTGCTACATGGACGACCTCTACATCTACCTGCGCGCGCGCGCGGATGGCGCGGCGCCCCGCGGACGGCCGCCCAAGCACGAAGACAAGGCCCAGGCGGCGAAGGATGCCGAAGCATCCTGCATGGGTGGATGACATGATTGGCCGCGATGCATTGAAGCTGCGCGTCGTTCTGCCGATCCTCGGCACACTCGCCTTGCTGCCGTCGAACGCGCATGCGCAAAGCGCCGGCCTTGGCGCGGCGGGAGAACTGGTCGATCCCGACATTCTGCGCGTCTGCGCCGATCCCTCGAATATGCCCTTCACCGACAAGAGCGGCGAAGGCTTCGAAAACAAGCTGGCCGAGCTGGTTGCCGCGAAAACCGGGCGCAAGTCCGTCTCCTACACCTGGTTTCCCACGATCACCGGCTTCGTGCGCAATACGTTGGGGGCCAACCGATGCGACATCATCATGGGCTATGCCCAAGGCGATGAGCTGGTGCAGAACACCAACGCCTACTATCGCTCCGCCTATGTGCTGGTGCATCCAAAAAGCCACGATATGGAAGGTGTGGAAACGATCGAGGATCCCAGACTCATGGGCAAGACGATCGGCGTGGTTGAAAGCACGCCGCCAACCGCCAACATGGCCGCCAACAAGCTTCTGCGGACCGCCAAGATCTATCCGCTTGCGGTGGATACGCGCGTCACCCCATCCATGGGAGAGGTCATGATCAAGGACATGCTGGCACACAAGATCGATGCGGCGGTGCTGTGGGGACCGATGGCAGGTTACTATGCAAGGGAACTCGGAGCTGATGTGACGATCGTTCCACTGGTGAAGGAAAAAACCGGCTCGCGCATGTCTTACCGCATCACCATGGGCGTACGTCCGTCCGACCAGGAATGGAAGCGGACGCTCAACCGGGTGATCAGGGAAAACCAGGCGGAGATCACCAGGATCCTGCTGAGCTATAACGTGCCGCTGATCGACGAACACGACAACCTGATTACCCAATGAATGGAGGGGAGACTATTTTCTTGCTGGTCGCCGCGAGCCTTCTGTGTCTGACCGAGCCGACATGGGCTGGCGATGTCGTCGAACCCAGCGGTTTCCGGATGGACGACTATCGGGCGCCGGTGCCGCGGACGCTGCAAGGCGCGAGGGTGGTGACGACGGTGGAAGCGGAAGCGCTGTGGCGAGCGAAAAAGGCGATCTTCTTCGACGTGATGCCGGACACGCCCAAGCCGGCCAATTTGCCGGCAGGAACCATATGGAGGGACAAGGTCAGAAAGGACATTCCAGGCAGCACATGGCTGGCCAATGTGGGATACGGCGCTATTTCGCAGGAGACCGCCAGCTATTTTCGCCGAGGCCTCACGGCCAAGGCCGGGACGGACAAGTCGCGCGCGATTCTGTTCTACTGCATGACGAATTGCTGGATGTCGTGGAATGCGGCGAAACGCGCCGTCGAGTGGGGCTACAGTTCAGTAATCTGGTATCCGCTTGGCGCTGATGGGTGGGAAGATGCAAACCTGCCACTGGAGGAGAAAAAACCCTACGCCACGACCAATTGAAGTAAGGACTGCAATTATTCTCGATAGTTTGTTTTCAATTTTTCAAAACCTATTGTTTCATTTGTCCATTTTGAGACTTGATGGACGAGCCATTGCGTCGGTGCCCTGCAATGGTTGGCTAACGACAGGATCGGTCCCTTCGGGCTGGTATAAGAGGAGAAATGTCATGAAGAAGAACTGGAAAAAACCGACCATGTGTCAGGTTGCCGCTGGCTTCGAAATTTCACGGTATCTGCCTGCTGAAATTACTCCCAAGAAGTAGGCCGCAGAGGTGCGCGTCCCTGGCGACAGGGGCGCGCATCCCCTCGCCGCATGGGATTTTCGTGAAAGATTTTGACGCACGCAAAGCGTGCGAAGCGTTTTTTGTGACTGCAAATTGCCTGCAGGTCAGAGAAGCCGCCGCGCGGGCATTTTCATGCATTTAAAGATCATCGGATCGGCGGCGGGCGGCGGCTTTCCGCAATGGAACTGCAACTACCGTCTGAGTCGTGCGGCTCGCACCGGCATGGCCGGCGTACATTCACGAACCCAGTCAAGTGTCGCCGCCTCTGCGGACGGGTTCGGCTGGGTTCTTTTCAATGCCTCGCCCGACATTCGCCAACAAATCGCTGCAACACCTGAACTGCAGCCTGCGGGCGATGCGCCGCTGCGCTCGACGCCTATTCGCGCGGTGGTGCTGACCAATGCCGATGTCGATCATATCGCCGGACTGCTCAGCCTGCGCGAACGGCAGCCTTTCGCCATCTATGCAACGGCGCAGGTTCTGGCGACGCTGGAGGCGAATTCGATTTTCAACGTTCTCGATCCAGCGCTTGTGCCGCGGCGCATCCTGCCGCCGACGAAAGAATTGGCCATCTGCGATGCAGAAAGCCGCGAGACCGGCGTGATGATCGAGCCCTTTCCGGTGCCCGGGAAGATAGCACTCTATCTGGAGGATAGAGACCATCCGGATGCCAATTTCAGCTCCGACGCAGGTGATACGATCGGAGTCCGAATCGCCGGCATCGGCAGCCGCGGCTCCGTCTTCTATATTCCGGGCTGCGCGCGCATCGATGCGCGCTTACGCGCGCGTCTCGCCGATGCCGCCTGTCTTCTGTTCGACGGCACGGTCTATACCGACGACGAGATGATCGTCGCCGGCGTCGGTCAGAAAACCGGCGCGCGCATGGGGCATCTGGCGATCTCGGGAGAATTGGGTTCGATCGCCGGCTTGGCCGATGTGAAGGTTAGCCGCCGTGTGTTCGTCCACATCAACAACACCAATCCCATCCTTGACGAGAATTCCGCCGAGCACGCGGCGGTCAAGGCGGCAGGCTGGGAAATCGCAAGCGACGGTATGGAGATGGAATTTTGAGCGACTTCCGCGATGCAGCCAAAGGCGGACTCTCCACGAGCGCTCTCGAAGCCGTATTGAGGCAGGTTGGCGCCGAGCGCTATCACAATCGCCATCCCTTTCACCACAGGATGACCAGCGGCGCGTTGTCGAAGGCCGAGATGAAGGCCTGGGCGCTGAACCGCTATTGTTATCAGGCGGTCATCCCACGCAAGGATGCCATGATACTCGTACATGCCGAGGATCCAGCGTTTCGCGCCGCGTGGCGCAAGCGGATCGAGGATCATGACGGCGAGGACGGCTGGAGCGGCGGTATCGCGCGCTGGCTGCATCTGGCAACTTCGCTCGGCCTGGACGCTGAGGCCGTGAAGAGCGAAAGGCTGGCGCTGCCGGCGACGCGCTTCGCGGTGGGCGCTTACCTTTCCTTTTGTACAAACCGGACGCTGTTCGAGGCGGTCGCGTCGTCGCTGACCGAGATGTTCTCGCCACTCATCATCGGCGAGCGGGTGCCGGCAATGCTGGCCAAATACGACTACATCACCGAGGATACGCTGGCCTATTTCAAGCAACGGCCCGAACAGGCCTCGCGTGACGCCGACTTCGCCCTCGCCTACGTGCTCAGCCACGCCGATACGGCGGAGCGCCAGCAGCAGGCAATCGATGCACTGGTGTTCAAATGCGATATACTCTGGGCCATGCTTGACGCGCTTCAACACGCCTATGGCGAGCAGGGAAACATACCGCCCGGCGCCTTCCAGCCTGAGGCAGCCCTATGATGGCGCTGCGCGAAAGAGCCGTGGTGTCGCTGCGGTCGGTACCTTCGCTGCCGAAGCACGTGCGCATACAATACGACTCCGTGCGGCAGGCATTCGCCGTGCTTTCACCGGAAAAGATATTCTGGCCGAACGATGTCAGTCTCGACATATTGCGCCGCTGCGATGGACGGGCAACGGCAGGTGACATCATTGCCGGCCTTGCCGCGGATTACGAGGCTGAACAGGAGGCCGTGGCGACCGACGTCATCGCCTTCCTGCAGGAATGGTCGGACAAGCTGCTGGTGAGGCTATGAGCACGCCCCTCCTCCCTCCAATCGGCATGCTGGCGGAACTGACGCATCGCTGCCCGCTGCAATGCCCTTATTGCTCCAATCCGCTCGAACTGCTGAAGGCCAATCGCGAACTCGACACAGAGACCTGGCTCGCCCTGTTCTCGGAGGCCGCCGATCTCGGAGTGCTCCAGGTGCATCTGTCCGGTGGCGAGCCGACACTGCGCCGCGACCTCGAGCAATTGATCGCCGGGCTTGCGGGGCGCGGCGTCTACACCAATCTGATTACCGCGGGCGTTGGCATCGTCGAGGGCCGTATCGAGGCATTTGCCGAAGCCGGTCTCGACCATCTGCAACTGAGCTTTCAGGGCGCGCGGCCGGCGACCACCGATCGCATCGGTAACCACAAGGGCGCTCACGAAAAGAAGCTGGAAACGGCACGCCGCGCGCGCGCTGCCGGTCTGCCTCTTACCATCAACGCACCGATCCATCGCCATAACATCGAGGAAGTGCCGGAATTCATCGATCTCGCCCTTTCGCTGGGCGCGGAGAGGCTTGAGATCGCCAATGTGCAGTATGCCGGCTGGGCGTTGACCAATCGCGATCAACTGATGCCCGAGCGTGAAGCGGTCGACAGGCAGGCGGAGATCGTCGCGGAGGCACAGGAGCGGTTGGCCGGCATCATCAACATCGATTTTGTGACGCCGGACTATTTCGCGATCTATCCCAAACCGTGCATGGGCGGCTGGGCGCGTGACGCCTTCATGGTGACGCCTGACGGCACCGTACTGCCCTGCCATGCCGCACAGACGATCCCGTCGCTCAGCTTCGAGCGTTTCGAACCACGCAGACTGTCCTCGATCTGGGCCGATTCGCCGGCGTTCAATGCCTTTCGCGGCACGGACTGGATGCAGGAGCCGTGCCGCAGCTGTGAGCGGCGCGAGATCGACTGGGGCGGTTGCCGCTGTCAGGCGATGGCGATCGCCGGCGATGCCGCTGCAACGGACCCGGCTTGCGCGAAATCACCGATCCATGCTCGCATGGCGATGCTGATCGACGAAGCCAAGCGCATTGCCACAGCTCCTTCCAGAGAAGAATCATTCGTCTACCGGCGGATCGGTGCCGTGACCGAATCCGCCTGACCAGTGTCATACCAGCCCGACCAGAAAGGCAGCGCCGCCGAGAAAGGCGCAAGAGCAGACCCATAGCAACCAAAGTCCCCGTACCCGGCATTCGAGCACCGCCGAGCCGGGGTTGGCGGGGTCATGGTGCACGTCGACCTTGCTGCCTTCGACATACTGCCGTGCCTGGCCGCCGACGAGGCCGGGCAACGAAGCCGTTACGGTTCCGCCGAAGGTCACACGATCGGCGCTGTAGCGCTGGCCGGCTACGTCATAGGAGTAGACGATGCGGGATTTGAAGACGGTGCGCCAGCGACCATAGCCTGAATGGTTTCGGAGCGCCTGCAGGCCTGAGGTTTCGATGCGGCCGGCCGCGATCGGCCATTTTGCCGCCTGTTCGGCCAACGATTTCTGGGCAAAACCCATGCGCAGGATGAACAAGCTCATAAAAAGCAGCAACGCCGCGGCACCGAGATTCTGCGGCTTGGGCAAATGCGGCCCGATCGCTTCCAGAACACCGCCGACGGAAAACACCAGCACAACCGCCCCGATCACCAATCCTGCCAAAAGTTGGACCATGAACTTGAAGGCGCCGTCCGGCAGTGTGCGCTCGATCACCGCTTTGCTCGGATCGGCCGGATTGTAGAAGACAGTCACCTCCGCGCCGCGGGGAAACTGGGCAAGGGTTTCAGCGACTTCGAAATTCCCCAAATTCTCCTTCACGCTGTGGCGCGAGCTTTGAAATTTCTTGCCGCCGACCTTGTATTCGAAGGTGATCGCCGGAAAATTCCGCATTTCGGTGGTATCGCTGCTGTCCGAGCCAACGCCCGAGTTTCTCACTTCACGTGCCTCGACGCGCGAGGAAATGATCTTTCCCGGCGCCGGCAGCCAGCGGCTGAGCGCTTTCACCTCTCGCTATTTCATGAAGGTGATGAACGACAGCGCGCCCGCGACCACGCAGGCAAAGCCGACAAGCATGATCTTGAGTTCCAACTCGTCTCCCCCAGGAGTGCAGGAACTTCACATAGACAGCAAGGCTGCGGCAATGTCTTGCTTATTCGCGAAATCTGAAAAGGCTGAGCAGCGCAAACAGCGACAGCGTTCGGCGGGTCATGCAGGCTTGACGGCCAGGAACGTGTTCCATTCTTCGCTATCGCGGCCGACGTTGAAATCGTCCCTGATGAGGACGAGCCCGGCGCCTTCGAGACGGGCCGCGAAGTCGTCCCTGCGCCAGTAGACCATGTGATATTCGCCTGATGTCTCGCCGTCGCCATTGCGCATCGAGACGAGGAAGGCGCCGCCCGGCCGCAGCGACCCGGCTATCTTGGCAAGTACCTGGTCGGTCTCGTCGCGAGGCACATGGATGAGGACGCATAGGGCCAGGACTGCGTCGTAGGGGCCGCCGAGATCATCGGTGATGAGATCGAGCAACTCGCCATGCTTGCCACGCGCGGCCTGCAGTTCCAGAAACCGCTTGGTTGCGTCGGTGCGCCGGACTTTGACACCCAAAGTCTCCAGAAAATCCGCGTCATATCCGGCTCCGGACCCGACTTCCAAAATCCGGCCGCCTGCACCGGCGATTGCCACCAGGCGCTTCAGCGATGCCTGCTCCCTCTCGTTGGGAACATGGCGCACGGTGGCATCATATTGTTCGGCATAATCCTCGTAGGCGCTGATCGTTTGACGGCTCTGCGCCAGAGCCTCCGATGACACACCCATCTTTTCCTCCCATGCGTCCATGTCGGTCAAAGAGCCGGACACTTTCCTCAGCGAATGCTGCCGGCGGAAGCGTGTCCATCGAGCAGTCCGATATCGCGCTTGCCCAGACCGCGGGCATCAGGCAGAGCGAAGCGCGCCGGGACTGACGACTGTCTCAGTTGGCGTCGGCTACCGTCTGCCGGCCCCCGGCCCAGGCGCGCCATTGCCGTTCGTCGCCATGGAAGACATTGAGGTCTATACGGCCGGTGACGCCGTGCGACAGGCCGGAGCCGGAATACTGCCAGAAGAGCCATTTGCGGCCGGGATAGACCTTTGACGGATGCTGGGCCACGGCACGCAGCCAGAACGGATAGTCGAGGAATTCGCCCCTGAGATTGTCGCGGTAGAAATCGGGCGCGGTGTAGATGATGGGACGCTGGCCGTAATGGCGCTCCAGCTTGTCCATGAACACCTGCATCTTTTCCAGCACCTTTTCGCGCGACGGCCGGCGCTTGCAGCTGGACTCGCCGTTCCACTCGACGTCTATCACCGGCGGCAGTGCGCCTTCGACCCTGGGCACGTTGCGGATGAACCAGTCCGCCTGCTCGCCGGCCGTGCGGCACCAGTAGAAGAAATGATAGGCGCCGCGCTTCAAGCCGGCGGCGTCGGCGTTGCGCCAGTTTTTCATGAACATCGGATCGAGGTGGTCGCCACCGTCGGTCGCCTTGATGTAGGCGAAGTTGGCGCCCTGGGCGCGCAGCTTGTCCCAATTCACGTTGCCTTGCCAACGCGAGACGTCGACGCCGTGCACTGCAAGGCGGCGAGGCGAAGCCTTGCCGAAATTGATAGGCTTGGCATCACGAAAACCGTAACGGGTGAGCGGCCCGGCAAGCATGGCCGGTGCCGCGCGGGTCAACAGCTTGGGCGGCGACACCAAGGCTGCCGGCTCGACCGGCAACCCGCCGACATCAGGCACTTGGGGATCAGGCACATCAGGTGCGGCAAACACCCCCGTCTCTTCCTCCTCCGCCAAACCAAACGGGCGCCTCGGACCGTTGTCAGACATGGGGGCCAATTCGGCCCTTGCCGCCCTGTTGCCCCTTGCCGCCGGAGCAGCGGCGATCGGTGCCGGCGGCCGAATCACGGAACTGGTGGTCTCGTTGGACGGTTTCTGCAAATCCAGCGCGTCGACGCCGGCCGTTGAAGAGCAGCCGGCAAGGCATAGCGATGCGATCAAAAAACTGACGACGCCCGGAATCCGCATCTGGACCTGTACTCAAAACACAACAGACCGAGGGCAAAACGACAGCCGACGGACAAACCGGATCAGTTATGAATGAGAAATTACCAATAAAGTTTGAATCAATTTTTTTCGCCCATACCGCGTGTGGGTAAGCGCGGTGGAAAACCGGCTAGGATTTCCTGAAAACGCCGATCATCGGCCCGAGATTCCAGTAGTCGTCTTTGCGGCCGATGGCAGGCGCAAACAAGCTTGATATCGTGCCGTCGAGGAACAGCGCGTTGTCGCAGCCAAGCGCGTCGCGGAAAAGCCGGGCGAAGGCATGGAAGGTCACTGTGCCGTTCGAAATCGCAAAGACCGCGACGCCGTCCTTTCGCACCCCGACACCGTCGCGGGTTTTCCGCGAAGTGCCGTCAGCCTGGAATTTTGGATGCAGCTTGCCGTCGATCACCAGCATCGGCCCCGATTGCGTCGCATAGTCGACGGTCGGGCGCCTTTTCACGAAATCCCGAGTGGCACGAACCGCGGCCTTGCCGTCGCGCAGGTAGAAAATGCCGTTCGGCTGCAGGGAAAAATTGCCGCTTCCCGATCCCGTTTTCACCGAGGCCATCTCCTGGCCACGCTCGACATAGAGGCCGACCGGCGCGAGGTTAGGGTGATACATGCCGGCATTGATGCCGAACACCATCGTGCGCCCGATCGCCTGTTGCGCGGCATGCAGATTGTGCAGCGACTGAAACGGCTTGCCCGCCGCATCCTTCCAGAACAGCTCGAGCTGGTATCGTTTCGGATCGACCTCGCAAACGAGATAGCTGGTCGCCTCGAAGGTGAAGTCCCGGCATGGCGGCAGTGAAGCGGCCCACTGGCCAAATGCCGCCACCGACGGCAGTGCGCCCTTGGCCAACGCCAGCAGCAACGGCAGTGATTGCAGGAGGGTCAAAAAATCCATGTGCGTACCGGAATCGAAGTTCGAGGTCCGGTACGGATATAGCCCGTTTCAAGCGATACTGTGGAACTTGCCTTAGACGAGCCATCCCATCGCCACGCCCAGCAGCAGGACGACACCGAGCAGGCCGCGATAAATGACGAACGGCCAGGCCGAGAAACGCTCCAGCACGTGCATCAGCCCCCATATGGCGAAGAAGGCGGAGATCGAGGCGACGACCAGCCCGACGGCAAGGACCGACCACCCATGGGCGTCGAGATGGACCTTGTGCAGTTCCCAGAGTTCCTTAAGGCCGGCGAGTGCAATCGCCGGCAACCCGAGCAGGAACGAGAAGCGCGCCGCCTCGGCCCGCTTGAAGCCGAGCCCCAGTGCCGCCGTCAGGGTCGAGCCCGAGCGCGAGACGCCGGGGACAAGCGCGCCGATCTGGGCAACACCGACGAGCAGCGCATCGGTCAGCGACGCACCGCCCATGCTGCGCCGGTGACGGGCAAAGATCTCGGCCAGCGCCAGCAAGATCGCCATTGCGATGCAGGCCCAGCCGATCACCGTTAGGCTGCGTAGCGGCGAATTGCAGGCGTTGAGCACGCCCGACAGCGCCACGCCGGCGATGACGATCGGGATCGTCGCCAGCACGATCCAGAGCGCCAGCTTGAAATGCCGGTCGGCGAAATCGCGTCGCGCCAGAGCGTCGAACGAACCAAACAGGATATTCCTGACATCACTCCAGAAATAGCTGACCACCGCGGCAAGAGCCGCGAGTTGCATGGCGGCGGAGAAGGCGGAGCCAGGATCCTGCCAGCCGAGCACGGCCGGCACGATGCGCATATGGGCGGTCGAGGAAATCGGCAACAGTTCGGTGATGCCTTGCACCACGCCGAGGAACGCCACCTTGGCGAACCCCAGCCCGACGAAGCCCGTGTCCAGGCCTTGTGTGCAGATGTCGGCCAAAATCGAATTCCGTGCATGAGAGATCAGAGTTGCGTGGACCGACCACCGGTCAATCCCCGACAAGCCTTATCGTCATGGGCCGGATAATCAATTTACGGATTTGTAAGCTGGCGTGCCGAAGTGCACGCCGTTCGAAAACCGGCCCACCTTGGAGCCGGCTTGAGATACACAGGGAAAATCGCAAAGCGACTACGGGCAGAGCCAGAGTTTCTGGCATGTCCTGGCGATCACATGCGCCGGCGGCACTTCGGGCTCATCGGTCGAAGGCCGGCGAGCCCGTTCGAGCAGCATGCGCACCTGTTCGGGGCGCACACGATCGCGCTCCATCACAAGCAGGACCATCGGATCGCTCAAAAGCTCGTCCAGGGTGCTGATGCTGTCGTTCATCCGTCGTCTCCTCGAATGCCGTACCCGCGACCCATAAATAGGGAGACAATGATGGCCCGCCAATGACGCTTTGCCGGCTACCTCGTGTCGATTTGGATTAAATTTTGGCCATGGTTGCGTTCTTCCTTCTCGCTGGCGTAGCGCGTCGATCGGGCAAAAGCCGCGCTTGAGATCCGGCGAAGAGTTTATCGTCGCCAGCGGCCCGTCGATCGTGACGTCGTCGATGCGAAACAGGACGCGTGCGTTGAATGCGGCGCCGATCGCCTTCTGGCAAACCCGGCAGTGGCAGACGCGTTCGTTGATGGGGGCCGCGTCCGCGCGGTAGCGCACCGCCTTGCACAGGCATCCGCCCTCATATCTTGCCATTGTCTGGATCGATCCACTGGTGGGGAGAATAGGCGCGCAAGGTATCGGCGGAGCCGATTGGGTCAATTGAAAACCTTTGATACAACGCCATCGCTTACGTTGATGCGAGTGGAGGAAGCCATGACGCCGAAAGCCGTCATGGCTGCCATGGAATGCCGGCTGCCTGCCAACAGCCGGCGGCTTTGGCTTTCACTCCGTTTCGCCCACGACCTCGTCCCAGGTTTTGACCTTGGTCTGGCCGTTGAGGAACGGCAGCGCGGCGGCCGTCAGTTCGGGGGCGAAGAAAGTGTCGTAGTGGGTGCGGTTGGGCAGGATCGCCAGGCGGTTCTGCGACAGGTTCTCGCGCATCCAGCCGGCGTCCTTCAGCCCGCCGCCGAGCATCTGATAGAACTTGATCTCGTGTTCGGGCTTGTACATATCGCTGTCGCCATAGACCAGCAGGACAGGCATCTTCAGCTTGGCGACGTCGGCCGAGTAGTCGCGGTTCTGACGCATGAAGCCGCCCAGCGCATCGAGGAGCTTCGGGAACTCCTCCGGATGCGGCGCCACCGCGACGTAGGATTTGTACATCGGCGTGTCCTTCATGAACTCAGCCGCAGCCGCGCTCACCTGTGCCTGCTGGGGACGCATCTCGTCATAGAAGCCGTCCGTGGCGTAGCCGGTCGATACCAGGACGAGGCGGCGCACCGCTTCGGGATGCTGGACGGCCATGCGGAAGGCGACGCCGCCGCCCAGCGAATAGCCCATGACATCGACCTGGTCGTAACCGAGCGCCTTGACGATGGCGGCCATGTCGTCGCCCATCGCTTCCACGGTGAATGGTCGGTCACCCAGCGCGGTGCGACCGTGACCCTGCAGGTCGACGCCGATGACGGTGCGGTTTTCGGCAAGTTTCGGCAGGATCGGCGCGAACATATCCGTGGTGCCGAGACCGCCATGCAGCAGAAGCAGCGGCTCGCCCTTGCCATAGATGGCATAATAATAATTCAGGCCGTTGATCGGCAGCAGGCCAGACTTTTCCGGCTTCGGCAGTGCGTTCGTCTCAGTCGTCATGGCGGGTTTTGTCTCCTCCGCATTGGTGGTGCCTGGGCAGCCAACGAGCGCTACAACCGAAGCAAGAATGGCGAAAAACAGGGTTTTGGACATATCGATCTCCTCTCGTCCTGCCGGTATCAGAGCGTCATGCGGATCAAAGCGTTTTGGCGAGTTCTTCGAGCTGGTCGGCGCACTGTCCCCAACCCTCGTGGAAACCCATCTTCTCATGCTGTTCGCGGTCGGCGACGCTCCAGTGCCTGACCCGAGCGATGTAGCGCGTCTTGCCGTTGCCCTCGTCCTCGAAGGTCAGCACGACGGTCATGAACGGCTTCTCCGAAGGCTGCCAAGCCTCTGTGTAGGCGTCGGTGAAGACGATCTTCCTGCCGGGAACGGCTTCGAGGAAGACTCCCGGGTTGGGGAATTCGTTGCCGTCCGGGCTAGCCATGACGACAAGGCTCGAGCCGCCGGTGCGCACATCCATCTCGGCGCGCGGCGTCGTCCACGGCTTTGGCGAGAACCAGCGCGTGATCAGTTTCGGATCGGTCCAGCAGCGATAGACGTTCTCACGCGGCGCATCGATGATGCGGGCAAGAACCAGTTCACGGTCGTTGGTGGGGGCGATGTCGAGCTTGATGGTCATGATGGCGTCCTGCGTTTGATCTGCTTCCGTCCCAAGGACGAGCCGATGAACCGCAAACCGACATCGTCCGCGAAAATTTTGCGATGACGTCCCTGCTCCGCGTCGGTCCGTGGGGAACGAAGGAGTGTCAGTGGCGCTTGGCTTGCACCAGATAAGCCTCGATTTCGGTCTCGCCGAGCCACTTTGCCGCTTCCAGCCGGTGCAGGCCTTCGACGAGGATGTGGCGTTTGCCGTCATGGCGGACCTGGATCGGCGTCTTCATGCCGTTTTCCAGAATGTCCTCGGCCAGATGGCGGACGGTCTCGGGATGCAGCGTCTTCTTGCGCGCTGTCGGCACGTAGATCTCGTCGACTTTGACCTTTTGCACTCTGAGCATTCCGACCCCCGTGGCGGAAACGCCGCCTGCCCTGAGATAGTCCGTTTGATGGAGGCGGCCAAGGGTGCGGCTAACGAATGCTGGTCCGATCGTTTCCATTTGACGCAACGACAGCAGATCGCCGAAATGGCGGCCTTCGACCTTTCAGGTGTTCATGACCCATCTGCCGACCGAATTCCCCGATTTCGGACTGACGCCGGAGCAGCGCCGCCACGCGGTGCGTGGCCATTACTACGAATGGCCGGGGATGGATGGCGAGCGCGGCGAGATCTGGTGCTACAGCGACCGCTTTTCCTATCGCGCCGGCGAAACGGTGGCGTTGCATGTCAGTTCGACAGCTCCGAACTTCGGCATGACAATCACCCGGGATGGCGGCAGCGAGACCAAAGCGTTCGAAAAATCGGGCATCGCGGCACGCCGGCAGGACACACCTGACCAGTGTTCGGTTGAAGGCTGCGGCTGGGACGTATCCTTCGAATTTCGCGTCGGGGCGGACTGGCCGTCCGGCGCCTATCGGGTCACGCTGACCGCCGACGGCCGCGACGGCAAACCGATCCAATCCCATCATCTTTTCATCGTCAGCCCGCAGCCGGGCCGTAAACCCGGCCGTGTGCTGCAGGTGGCTGCGACAGGCACATGGCTGGCCTACAACACCTGGGGCGGCTCCAACCACTACCAGGGCATCACCGGGCCGGATCGCAACCAGTATTCGCCCATCGTGTCGACGCAACGCCCCTGGTGCCGCGGCTTCGTCGTGCTGCCGAAAGACGCGCCGCGCGTGCCGCTGGAAGTCGCCGTGCCACCCAAGACGATTCCCCGCTATCCGCATATGGAATGGGCGCTCGCCACAGGCCATTCGAAGAAATACGCCTCTTCGGGCTGGGCCAGCTATGACAGCCATTTCTTCCGCTTCGCCGAACAGGCCGGCTATGGCGTCGATCTCATCAGCCAGCACGATCTGCATTTTTCGTCCGAAATTCTCGACGGCTACGACTGTGCCGTCTTCGTCGGCCATGACGAATACTGGACCTGGGAAATGCGCGATGCCGTCGACGCCTATGTCGAGCGCGGCGGCCATGCGGCGCGCTTTGCCGGCAATTTCATGTGGCAGACGCGGCTGGAAGACGAGGCCCGCCGGCAGGTCTGCTACAAATATCGCGCGCGTGCCGAAGACCCCGCCTATCTCCCAGGCGGCGACATCACCCGCGCCACCAACTCCTGGGAAGCGCCGGAAATCGGCCGGCCGGGTTCGGCGACCTTCGGGCTCAACGCCACGCGCGGGGTTTATACCGGTTGGGGCGGTTGCGCGCCGCGCGGCGTGCGTGGCTTTCCGGTCTACCGGCCGGAGCACTGGGCCTTTGCCGGCACCGGCATCTATTATGGTGACCTGCTGGGCTCCGACAGCCATGTCTATGGCTATGAAGTCGATGGGCTCGACTTCGAGATACGCGGCGGCCTGCCCTACCCCACAGCGACCAGCGGCGCGCCAGACGGCCTGCAGGTTCTCGCGGTCGGCATGGCATCCCAGGTCGAGGAAAGCGCCGACATTCCGATCGAGGATCAGTTCCTCACCGACGAAGACGGTCGCTTCACCGCCGAAACACTGTTCGGAGAGGCGAGCGACGCCAATCTGGAAAAGGTCAAACGCGGCAATGGCATGATCGTCAATTTCCCGCGCGGCAAGGGCGAGGTGTTCCACGCCGGAAGCTGCGAATGGGTCGCCGGCCTGCTAAGACAGGACCCGATGGTCGAACGCGTCACAAAAAATGTCCTCGATCGTTACCTCGGAAAGCCCTGATATGTCGAAAATCCAATCCGCCGTTGAAGAAACCGAAGTCCGGCGAGACTCGCATCTGTTCTATCTGTCCAGCCTGCGCCGGCCGCTGATCGACCGTGCCGAGGGCATCTATATGTGGACGCAGGACGGCCGCCGCTTTATCGACGGCTCGAGCGGCCCGATGGTCGCCAATATCGGCCATTCCAACCGCAACGTGCTGGATGCCATGAAGCGGCAGATGGACCGCGCCACCTTCGCCTATCGGCTGCATTTCGAGAACGAGCCGGCCGAGGAGTTGGCACGCGAACTGGCCGGCAAGCTGCCGGAAGGCATGGACCGCATCTTCTTCGTCTCGGGCGGCTCGGAGGCGACGGAATCCTGCATCAAGCTGGCGCGGCAATGGGCCGTTGCCACCGGACAGGCCAGCCGCTGGAAGGTGATCACGCGCTTCCCCTCCTATCATGGCGGCACGCTGGGTTCGCTCTCGATCACCGGCGACGATGCGCTGGCCGAAACGTTCGAGCCGATGATGCGGGTGATGCCGACCGTGCCGGCGCCGAACGCCTGGCGCGACCGCGACAATCTCTCGATGGAACAGCGCGGCATCCGCTATGCCGACATGCTGGAAGAAAAGATCCTGGCCGAAGGGCCTGAGAGCGTGGTGGCCTTCATCATGGAGCCGATCGGTGGCGCGGCGACCTCAGCCCTGGTGGCGCCCGACAGCTACTATCCGCGCATCCGCGAGATCTGCGACCGCTACGGAATCCTGCTCATCCACGACGAGGTGATGAGCGGGGCCGGTCGCACCGGCAAATTCCTCGGCGGCGACCATTGGAACTGCAAGCCCGACATCGTCGCGCTGTCGAAGGGGCTGGGTTCGGGCTATGCGCCGCTTGGCGCGCTCACCGCCCCGATGCGGCTGGTGCAGCCGCTGCTTGACGCCGGCGGCTTCCAGCACGGCCACACCTATGCCGGCAACCCGCTGGCCTGCGCCGCCGGGCTGGCTGTGCTCGGTGAAATGGACCGGCTCAACCTGATCGCCAATGCGGCTGCCATGGGCGACGTGCTGATGGACGGGCTGAAGGGGCTGGCGAAGCGGTTTCCGTTCATTGCCGACGTGCGCGGCAAGGGCCTGCTCACCGGCGCCCAGATGGTTGCCGATCCCGAGACGCTCCGACCGATCGACCAGACCAAGAAAGCCACGCAACGGCTGCTCGACCTCGCCTATCAGCGCGGGCTGATCATCTATGGCCGCAGGGTCAAGGGCGGCGTCGACGGCGACAATTTCATGGTCGCGCCGCCGATGATCGTCACCAGGGAGCAGGTCGGCGAGATCGTCTCCATCATCGGCGACTCGCTGGACGTTCTGGCCTCCGAACTCGATCTACCGGTCGAAGGCTGAGGCGACAAAGATGGCGCCTAGAAAAGTCATCATCACCTGCGCTGTCACCGGCTCGGTGCACACGCCGTCGATGTCGCCCTATCTGCCGGTGACGCCGGACCAGATCGCCGCCGACGCGATCGCCGCCGCAGAAGCCGGTGCTTCGATCCTGCATCTGCACGCCCGCGATCCGAGTGACGGCCGCCCGACCGCCGATCCGGACGTCTACATGCAGTTCCTGCCGCGCATCAAACAGGCGACCGATGCAGTGATCAACATCACCACCGGCGGCTCGTCGTTGATGACCCTGGACCAGCGGCTGGCGGCACCGCTCAGAGCCGAGCCCGAAATGTGCTCGCTCAACATGGGTTCGATGAATTTCGCGCTGTTCCCGATGCTCGACAAGCCGAGGGAATGGCAGCACGAGTGGGAGCCGAAGCTGCTGGAAGCCACCCGCGACACGATCTTCAAGAACACCTTCGCGGACATGGAGGGCGTGCTGGAGAGGCTGGGCAAGGGCTGCGGCACGCGCTTCGAGTTCGAATGCTACGATGTCGGCCATCTCTATTCGCTGGCGCATTTCCGCGACCGGGGACTGGTGTCGGGACCGCTGTTCATCCAGTTCGTGCTGGGCATTCTGGGCGGCATTGGCGCCGACCCGGACAATCTCGTCCACATGAAGCGGATCGCCGACAAATTGTTCGGCGACAGCTACCAGTTCTCGGTGCTGGCCGCCGGCCGCCAGCAGATGCCGCTGATTTCGATCGCCGCGGCAATGGGCGGCAATGTCCGCGTCGGGCTGGAAGACAGTCTCTATGACGGACGCCAGCTGGCGAAATCCAATGCCGATCAGGTGCGCCGCATCCGTGGCATTCTCGATGGGCTGTCGCTGGAGGTTGCAACCCCCACCGAAGCGCGCGACATGCTGGCGCTCAAGGGCGGCGACCGGGTGGCGTTTTGAGATGCTGGCGTTTGAAAGGGAGACAATCTGAAATGATTGCGTTCCTTCGCACCCCCCTCTGTCCTGCCGGACATCTCCCCCGCAAGGGGGGAGATCGGATGTCATTTCGGCTTTCGCCAACTTCCAACGTTGCAGGATGGGCGGTAGTATCAAAACTGCCAATCTCCCCCCTTGCGGGGGAGATGTCCGGCAGGACAGAGGGGGGTGCCTGGGCGCCCTGCCTGCCGTGAACCAACCGCCCAAAATCGTCCTCCGCCCCGGCACTCTCGATGACGTCGAAACCATCCACACGGCGATCCTGAAACTCGGCACGCATATCGGTGCGCCCGAGGAGATCATTTCGACAGCGGATGATCTGCGCACCTACGGCTTTGGTGAAAAGCCATCCTTCTCCACCCTGATCGCCGAAGTCGGCGGGGAATTTGCCGGGCTTTGCCTGCATTTTCCGATCTTTTCAACCTGGATGGGGCGGCCTGGCGTCTATGTGCAGGACCTCTATGTCGAGGATCGTTTTCGCGGCCGCAAGATCGGCGAGCGGCTGCTGAGGCACGTTGCGGCGCAGTGCCGGAAAGAAGGCGGCGTGTATCTGAGGCTATCCGTCGACACCGACAATGAGGGCGCCAAGGCCTTTTATGAAAGGCTGGGCATCGCCTGGTCGAGCTACGAACAGACCCAGAAGATCATCGGCGATGCCTTCTTTGCCTTCGTCGACACGGCCGAGAATGAGGAGCAGGAATGAAAGCCTTCTACGCCGAGGAACAGAAGCGTCACGACCCCAAGGCCTTTCTGTCAAGCGGTGCGGCGCAGCCCAATCCGGAAAAGCCGGAGCGCGTCGAAAGATTGTTAGCCGGCGCATTATCCGCCGGTTGCACGATCGAGCGGTCTCGGGATCATGGGCTCGGCCCGGTCGCGGCTGTGCATACGCCCGAATATCTGGATTTCCTCGAGCATATCTACGCGCGCTGGCAGCGCATCGAGGGCGCTTCGGCCGAAGTGATCCCCAACATCCATCCGATCGCGCGCAACGGCTCCTACCCGGCCTCGGCAGTCGGGCAGGCCGGCTACCACATGGCCGATACTGCTTGCCCGATCTCGGGCGAGACTTGGCAAAGCGCGCTGTGGAGCGTCTGGAGCGCGGTCGATGCGGCCGAGGCGGTGATGTCAGGCGTACCGGCCGCCTACGCGCTATGCCGCCCGCCCGGTCACCACGCCTTTGCCGATGTCGCCGGCGGCTTCTGTTTCATCAACAATTCGGCCGTCGCCGCACAGGCTCTGCGTAAACAGGCCGCACGGGTGGCGATCCTCGATGTCGACCTGCATCACGGCAACGGCACGCAAGGCATCTTCTATGCACGACCGGATGTGCTGACCGTCTCGCTGCATGCCGATCCCGTGCGTTTCTACCCGTTCTTCTGGGGCCATGCCGACGAGCGCGGCGAAGGGCCAGGCCTCGGCTACAATTTCAACCTGCCGCTGCCACGCAAATCTGCCGACGCGGCGTTTCTCGAAGCGCTCGAGGTAGCGTTCCAGCGCATCCGTGCCTTTTCGCCCGACGCGCTGGTCGTGGCGCTCGGGCTCGATGCGTTCGAGGGCGATCCGTTCGGCGGACTTTCGGTGACGACGCCGGGTTTCTCGCGCATCGGCGAGGCCATCGCAAAGCTCGACCTGCCGACGGTCATCGTCCAGGAGGGCGGCTACCTCTGCGACGAACTCGGCGACAATCTCACCGCGTTCCTCACCGGCTTCGGCGGCAAGATGCGGTGAGTACTCAAGCCAGTGTCAGGAGCGCTGCTGCCTGAGCATGGCGATGACCCGGTGCACGCTCTCCAGCGTCTCGTCGATTTCGGCAGATGTGTTGTAGTGAGCGATGCCGATGCGCACGACGCCATACTCGGCCGGGATGCCGAGTTGATGGACGATCTCCCAGGCATAGTTGTGCCCCGACCACAGGAAGATGTTCTCGGCGTTCATCTGCCGTACGATCGTCTCCGGCACGATGCCGTCGACGGTGAAGGACACCGTCGGCACGCGCTCGCCAATCCGCTTCGGATCGGTGATGCCGTGGATGGTCAGACCCTCGATATCGGACAGACCGTCGATCAGCTGTTGCGCCAGCGGGTTTTCATAGGCGATCGACACCGCGAACGCCTTGGCGATCTTCTGCCTTCGCGATCCACCCTCGCCCGCTGCCGCGCCAAGGTTGGCGAAGTAATCGACCGCGGCCGTGAGGCCGGCCATCAGTTCGATCTGCGGCGTGCCCAGCTCGAACCGCTCCGGCAGGCCGTTGGATGAACAGCGGCACTTGTAGGGTTTCAGATCATCGATGACATCATGCCGGCCCCACAAAATGCCCATATGCGGGCCGAAGAATTTGTAGGCCGAACAGATCAAGAAATCGCAGCCGAGCTCCTGAACGTCGATCAGGCCGTGCGGGGCGAACTGCACGGCATCGACATAGACCAGCGCGCCGGCGTTCCTGGCGATGGCGCTCAGCGCCTTCACCCGGTTGATGGAACCAGTCAGGTTGCTGGCATAGTTCAACGCGACCAGCCGGGTCCTGTCGGATAGCAACCCGGCGAGCGTCGCCTCTTCGACCTGCCAGCTCTTTTCGTCGAACGGCAGCCAGCGCACGACGAGGCCGAGATCCTCGGCCAGCTGCAGCCAGGGCGACACATTGCCCTCATGGTCCATGCGGGTGAGGATGATCTCGTCGCCGGGCTTCATCGTGCGGCCGAGCGTGCGCGACATGTGATAGGTCAGCGTCGTCATGTTGGCGCCGATGATGATTTCTTCCGGGCTCGCCGCACCAAGGAAATCGGCCATTGCCCGATGCGCCTCATCGACGACGGCCTGCGCGGCAATCGTCGTTTCGAAATAGCCGCCAAGGTTGGCGTTGGTAGTCAAAAGACAGCGCGACACGGCGTCTGCGACGACTTGCGGCACCTGCGTGCCGGCCGGATTGTCGAGATAGATGCGGCGACGGCCCTTGTCGGTCAGGGAGAGAGCGGGAAATCTTTCGCGGACCAGCTCGATCGGAAAATTCATTGTTGCCCTTCTCCCATTGTAATCATTGGATTCGGCCAGCGGCCAATCCCCGTTCAAGGACAGGGATTACCGACCCGCTGATGGATCGCATCCACCGCCTTCTGCATTTCTTCGGTCCAGACGACATCGACGGAAGACAGCGCCATGTCGAGCTGCGAAAGCGTCGTTGCGCCGACGATGTTGGAGGTTACGAACGGCCGGCTTGAGACATAGGCATTGGCAAACAGTGCCGGCTCCAGGTCAAAGGAGCGCGCCAGCTCATTGTATTCAAGTTGTGCTTCGGCAGCACCTGGCGTCTCGTAGCGCTGGCCGCGGTTGAATAGCTGCGTGCGCGAGCCCTGAGGCCGCGCGCCATGGTCGTATTTGCCAGTCAGGTATCCCTGTGCCAGCGGCGAATAGGGCAGCAGCGACACTTGCTCGCGCTCGCAGACCTCGGCGAGGTTCACCTCAAAGGTGCGGTTGACGAGATTGTAGGCATTCTGGATCGACGCGACGCGCGGCCCGATGCCCTTGTCGGCTTCGGCAAGGAACTGCATCACGCCCCAGGAACTCTCGTTCGATAGGCCGAAATGGCGGATCTTTCCTGCCTTCACCAACTCGTCGAACACGGCAAGCGTCTCGGCGATCGATGTTTCGTCGGCCGGTGCGCCGACAGAATCGGCGCGCGGCGATACGGCGCCGACGCGCGTCGGGTTGGCGCCCCAGGGGATATCCCGCTCCGGCCAGTGGATCTGATAGAGGTCGATGTAGTCGGTGCCGAGCTTGGCCAGCGACTTGTCGATGGCGTCAAAGATATCGGCTCGCACCAGTTGCGACGGCCTGTCGCCGCGAAACCAGCTGTTGGCCGTGCGGCCGACGACCTTCGAGGCCAGGATCACCTTGTCGCGGTTGCGGTTGGCCTTTATCCAGCTGCCGATGATCTTTTCGGTTCGCCCTTGCGTCTCCGCCTTGGGCGGGATCGGGTAGAGCTCGGCGGTGTCGATGAAATTAACGCCGCGGGAAAAGGCCAGGTCCATCTGGGCGTGGCCTTCCGCCTCGGTGTTCTGCTGGCCCCAGGTCATGGAGCCCAGGCAGATCTGGGTAACAAGAAGATCGGTCCGACCGAGACGGCGTTTGTGCATGAAATTCGGCTCCGGAGGAAGGCTGGCGCGACTGCGCGGAGGAAGCCGCATCTATAGGCAAAGCAGAGCCGCTCTCCAAGCCTCGCCAGACCGACCTTTGCGTGAACCAGCCGGGTTAGCGGCGAGCACCGGCCAGTGCACGGCGCTTGGCCTCGTCGATCAGCATGTTGGCCACTTGCATGCGGATCATGGCGCGCTGGCGCAGATGCGGGGCGACACGGTCGGGATGGTTGGCAAAGGCAAAGCTGCGGCGCATGCGGCTGAAGTCGGCGACCTGCTTGGGCTGATTGAGGCCGAGTTCCATGGCGATGGCTTCGGGATCGATCGGCGGCAGCTTTTCCTCGGGCTTTGGCTCTTCGCCGGCGAGAGCCAGCCTGGCATGATCGAGCAAGGCGGCGAATTCCGTCGCCAGATCCGCGCCCGCCTCGCGATATTCGGCAGCGGAAACCTTGATGCGGCCGGAATGGAGTTCATCGGCCACCGAAAGATAGTCGAACGGGATGGATGGACGAGCGCCGGCCTCTTCGCCCTCGCCATTCTTGTCGGGGGCGATGAAGAGGTCGTCGAGCAACGAAGCGAAATCCCGCTTGGCGCCAGTAGCGATGTCAGCCTCCCCCTCGCCCGACCATTCGGGTATCAAAGCATAGAACCGGCTCGTTAAAAATGCATGGCACCGATCTTAACGAATTTAGCCTTCGCCTCGTCTACCGCTTGACCCACCGCAATCCCAAAAACAAAAGCCGGACTGCATTTTCACGCAGTCCGGAATTCGCCAGGAGTGGCGAGGAAAAACCGGCCATGTAGCCAGCATTCGAGGCTACGGTGCGCGTCGGCCAAAAGTTTCACCGGGTTGCAGAAAATGGCGAAAGATTCGCCAAGGCAAAAATTCGCCAAGACATGGCAGGTATGCAAATGCTGCACTGCACAATTGTCACGATTCACCTATATTGGCTGGCGTGGAGGACCAATTTGGGGCTTGAATCATGGGTTTCTTCACTGAAATGTTCGCCCGGCCTCGGCCGCAGGAACATCTGAGATACCGCTCGGCGCTCGCGCTGCTTCATTCGATGAGCAATGCCGACCGCGCCGACATCGGGATCAAGCCGGCCGACTTCCCCCGCATCGCCCGCGAAATGTCCATTCGCTAGGTACTTCCGGAGATGTCCCGGATCGATCCGGGACATCTCCAAAAAACTCAATTCCTTAGCGTGGTGAGATGGAAATAGAAGTTGGGCATGGCCACATGCAGCAGATACTGCATGCCGGGCATAGAGCTTTCGCGCCCGCCGAGCTTCAATTCGATGATCTTGTCGTCGGAGCCGTCGAACTCGGCAGCCGAAAATGACGCCAGAAGGTCCAGGGTTTTCGTGATGCGAGCCTGGACATCGGCGAAACTCGCCTCATTGTCTTCGTATTTCGGCACTTCGCGGCCGGCGAGCCGCGACGGCGCGCCCTTGGCATGATCGGTGGCGATCTGCACCTGCCTGGTCAAGGCGAACATGTCTGGCGCCAGCCGCGACGTCAGAAACACCTGCGGATCGATCTTGCGGTCAAGCGCATTCTGTTCGGCGGTCGCCAGCACATTGGAAAGCGCTTTCAGCCTGGCTGCAAACACCGGCACGGATGCCTCATACATCGATATCGTCACGTCAAATCTCCTGTCCGGCCGAACGCCGGCGGACGCGACGTAGCGCCTTCGCGCACGATTTTTCAAGACCGCCGACGCTGCGTCACCACGTTGCCGCAATCGCCGTCGTAGAATCCTCTATCGAGCGGAGGTTCCCGATGAGACGCGCCCTTTTCGCAGCGACTGCCCTTCTCTCCCTGGCACCGATCGGCCAGACGGTATTGGCTGCCGACGATGCCTCCGAAGCGCCCTATATCGACGATCGGTCAAGCGCCGATGCGGTTGTCCGTTCGCTGTACAGCGCCATCAGCCGGCACGAATTCGCCCGCGCCTGGGGTTATTTCGGCGATACAAAGCCGGCAAAGGATTTCGACAGTTTCGTCAAGGGCTATGATGGCACCGACAAGGTCGAAGTCCAGACCGGGGCTGTTTCCGACGAAGGTGCGGCCGGCAGCATTTTCTACAACGTCCCCGTCGCCGTCCGCGCCACCGACAAGAGCGGCGGCAAAAAGGTCTTTGCCGGGTGCTACACGCTGCGCCAGGTGAATGCCCAGACACAAGTGGAGCCACCCTTCGATCCGATCCACATCGAGAAAGGGGCACTGAAGCCCTCCACTGCCGATTTCGAGGAGGCGCTGCCGCCAAGCTGCGGCGATGGCCCGCCACCGCCAAAGAAAGACACCGCACTGGAGCAGGCCAAGAAGGCCTTTCTGGCAACCTATGGCGACCAGTGCGACAAGCAGTTCCTCGCCAATGATCCGACCGTTTTTTCGATCAAATACAAGGACAAGGATGCGCAGCCCGGCGATCCCGACAAGGAAACGCGACTGTTCCATTTTTCCTGCTCGGCCGCCGCCTACAATGAAAGCTCGGTCTACTACATGACCGACGAGACATCGGGCGTGCAGCAATTGCAGTTCGCCGAACCCAAAATGGATATCCGCTACGAGAACAATGACAGCAACGGCAAATTGCTGGGCATGACCATCGTCGGTTTCCAGACGTCCGGCTGGGCAGTCAATTCCGACTATGACGAAGCCGCCCACACGATCACCACGTTCAACAAGTGGCGCGGCATCGGCGATGCGTCCGACGCGGGGACGTACCTGTTTCGCAACGGCAATTTCTCGCTGGTCCAGTACGACGTCGATGCGTCCTATGACGGGGAGCAAAACCCCGAGACTGTCGTCGACTACAACACCGCGCCCTGAGCCTCACACGAGCTTGCAGGCTGATCGATCAGGGCGCCTTCGACAGCATCCAGTTGAGTGTGCCGCGCCAGTCGGTCATGCGAATCGGCGTGCCATGGGTGCCGGTCTCGAAACGGACGAAGCGGGTCGGATAGGTCTTCGATTTGGCCAGGATCGAGCGAAAGAACGCCTCCTGCTTTGCCACGGGGTAGACCACGTCGTGGCTGCCCTGGCCGAAGAAGACCGGCACGCGGCGCTTGAAGGCCGGGCTGGTGAAAAAGCTCTCATCCCACAGCGAACCGAGCAGCAGCAGACCATTGATGCGTCCGCCCGTGTCCTTGCGCGCGGCCAGCTCCCAGCACAGCGCGCCGCCCATCGAGCCGCAGGCGACGAAGATCTTCGCGCCGGGCGACTGTTCGGCATAATGACCGATCAGCGCCGCCACCTGCGCCGCTCCCGTATCGCCGAAATCGGGGAAATCAGGACTGAGATAGAGGCCGCCATTGCTGGCCATGAGGTTCTTGAGCCGGTTGAAATTGCCGCCGAAAGTGAAGTCGTCGACACCCTGCTTGCGGCTGCCGCCCTGCCCGTGCAGGTAAAGCACGATGATGCCGGCGCCCTCGGTCTTGCCGACGGCGACATGCCTGACATCGCCGGCATCGGTCTTCAGCAACAGATCCTGCTGCACCTTGCGCACGCTGGCGTCGGTATATTGGGCGTTCACCCGCCGCTCGGGCACCTGGTCACGCTGGTTGATGTCGCGCATCTCGCGGTAATCGATGACCGTGTAGGCGCCATTGGTGTCGGACGACAGCGTGGCTGGATAGGCGAAGAGATCGTCCTTGAAGGGTTTTAGGGACAACGCCTGACTTTGCGCGGCCGAAGACAGCAACGCGGTCGCGACTGCAAAGGCACAGAAAATTTGGCGGCGAATAGACATGTCCAAGGCATGCGTAATTCAGCTTGGGTTTGTCAATCCTGCAGCACGCCGCCGGCGCCTTCCAGCGCCTCGCGCGTGTCGACATCGACAGATGCCGCCGCGCCGATCTCGACATCGATGACATCGAGCCCTTCGGTCTCGACCAGATGGCGCGCGCCGGTGTCGCCTTCGAGATGGGCGATCGCGGGAAACAGCGAACGCGGCAACAGCACCGGATTGCCGCGCTTGCCGTCATGCGAGGCGCGGACCACCGCATTGCCGCCGGCCTTGCGGAAAGCATCGATCAATCTGTCGAGGTCGTCGGACGTGATATCAGGCATGTCACCGAGAACGATCATCACGCCGGCGGAATCTTCCGGCAGATAGGCGATGCCGGCTTTCAGCGAGGTGGACAGGCCCTCGGCAAAATCGGGATTGTCGGCGAAGGTCACGTCGAGGCCCGCCAGTGCCGCGCGCACCCGCTCGCGCTGGTGGCCGGTGACGACGACAGTGCTGGACGCCTTCGAGCCAAGCGCCCGCTCAGCGGTGCGGCGCACCAGCGGCTTGCCGTCGAACAGCGCCAGCAGCTTGTTCGGCCCGCCCATGCGGCTCGACCGGCCGGCCGCCAGCAGCACGATGCCGACCTTGAGCTGAGATTTGGCCGGCAGCGGTTCGCGCGGCTGCGGCCGTGTCGGGATTTCCATCAACAGCCCGCCGACCCCCATGCCGGCAATATCCCTGGCGGTCACGTCGATACCGGCGATCAACCGGTCCAGCACCCAGTCGAAACCATTCTCCTTGGGGCTGCGGGCGCAGCCGGGCGCGCCGATGACGTGCTTACCGCCGAGCGTGCCCAGCACCAGCAGATTGCCGGGATCGACCGGCATGCCCGCGCGGATGACTGCACCACCCGCCCTCTCGATCGCCGCGGGAATGACATCGGCGAAATCGCTCATCGCCGAGGCGCCGAAGATCACCACCATGTCATTGTCGCGTGCCAGCGAAGCCGTGGCCTCCGCCACCGGCGCGATCTCATGCGGCGTGCGGCGCTCGGCCGTCAATCTGCCGCCCGTACGCGCCAGCCGCGCTTCGGTGACGCGCAGCGTCTTGTCGAGCACGGAAGGCTTGATGCCGGGTAGAACCGTCTGGATGACGCCGACACGCACGGGCCGGTAGGCATTGACGGCAAAGATCTCGCCTGCGGCGCAGATTTCTGTCGCGGCGCCGACCAGCGCTGCACTGACCGCGAAGGGGATGATCTTCACGGTCGCGACCATCTGGCCTTTCTCCACCGGCGCATGCTGCGCCAGCGTGGCGATGGTGATGGCGGGATCGATGGCATTGATGGCATCGATGACAGCGGCATCGACCGTGAAGATGCCCGGCGCCTTGGCGTGGAGGTTGACCCGCCCGGTCGCGGCCGGCCTGGCCTCGATGCCGCGAAAGGCCATGCTCTCGGCAATCGTTTGCGCGGCCGCATCCTCGCCGAGGTCGTCCTCAGCCAGCACAGCCGCAACGACCTCGGAAACACCGGCAGCCCGCAGCAGCGCCACATCTTCGGCGCTGAGCCTGTGCGCCTTGCGGAAGCGGCGTTCACCGGCGGTGGTCGAGTGCGCCAGCACCGCGCCTTCCGCCGTCTCAATCGGGATCGGGCCGAATTTCACGCCGCCGCGCCCGCAGAACGCCGCGCGTCCTTTTGGACGCGCAACGGACGCTCTGCTATTTTGAATCTACGCATCGTGCTTTTCCAAAATCGATTTCGATTTTGGAGCCGATGCGGAGGCATCGAGCCCGCGCGAGCGGAAGGCGTGGATCGCCTGGGCCAACACTGCAACGGCGATCTCTCCCGGGCTGGCAGCACCGATGTCGAGCCCGATCGGCGCATGGATACGGGCGATCTGATCGGCGCTCGCGCCCAGCGCCAGCAGGCGTTCGACCCGCTTGGCATGCGTCTTCCTGCTACCGAGCGCCCCGACATAGAAGCAGTTGGCGTCGAGCGCGGCCTTCAGCGCGAAATCATCGACCTTCGGATCATGGGTGACGGCGGCAAGTGCGGTGTAGCTGTCCAGCGGCTGACGCTTCAGCACATCCTCCGGCCATTCGGCGTGAAGCGCCACATCGGGAAAGCGGTCCGGCGTGGCGAAGGCGGTGCGGGGGTCGATGATCTCCACGGGATAGCCGGCGATCTTCGCCATCGGCGCCAGCGCCTGGCTGATATGGACAGCGCCAATCACGACCAGACGCGGCTGCGGCAGATGCGCGTTGAGAAAGAAGGTTCGCCCCTCTGCTTCGACCGAACCGGAGTTGCCTGTGCGGAACGCCTTGGCGATCGCGGCGCCGAGATCGCCGGCGACCTGATCGCCCTCGCGTACGATGCGGTCGCGGCCGTCACCGAGATCGGTGACAATGATCGCCGCACGACGAGCGCGTCGTTCGGCGTTCAAAGTTTTTAAGGTGTAGGTATCCATCAGAAAATCTCTTGTCCGAGCATGACGTTGTCCAAAAACCGGGTCCCACTTTTTGGGATCATGCTCTAGCCCAGTCTTTCCACGTACACCTTGATGCGGCCGCCACAGGACAAGCCGACCTGCCAGGCGGTTTCATCGGCAACGCCGAATTCCAGCATCCTGGCCTTGCCGCTGTCGATGACGTCGATGGCCTCGCTGACCACAGCGCCTTCGACGCAGCCGCCCGAGACGGAGCCGTGGAAATTGCCGTCGGCGTCGATGACCAGATGGCTGCCTACAGGTCGAGGCGCCGACCCCCAGGTCTCGACCACTGTCGCGATGGCCACGTCCTTGCCGTCCTTCATCCAGCCCTCCGCAATGATCAGCGGGTCGCGGGCCTCATCCAGATAAATGCTGTTTTCCATGACCGTTTCTCCAGAAGTCTGTTTTTCTCGGGATCTGTTTTCCGGATGGGAAAGATATGGTTATGCGGCGTGCCTCGCGCCAGCTTCCAGCCATCGGCGGGGATCGACGGATTGTGCCGACTTCTTGTCCAGCGACGCGCAGAGATCGGCGAGCGCATCGAGATTGTGCACCGAGCGGAACTCGTCGACATGCGGCAGCATCGCCTTGACGCCGCGAGCACGCGCCTGGAAGCCGTCGAAACGCAGCAACGGGTTCAGCCAGATCAGCCGCCGGCAGGATTTGTGCAGGCGCTCCATTTCTTCCGAAAGGCCGCCGACATCGTCGCGCTCCAGCCCATCGGTGATCAGAAGCACGACCGCGCCCTGCCCCAGCACGCGCCGCGACCAGATCAGGTTGAACTCGGCAAGTGTGTCGCCGATGCGGGTGCCGCCCGACCAGTCCTTGACCGCCGCCGAACAGTCGGCAAGCGCTGCATCCGGGTCGCGATGGCGCATTTGCCGGGTCAGGTTGGTGAGCCGGGTGCCGAAGACGAAGGTATGCACGCGACGCCTTTTTTCCGTCAGTGCATGCAAGAAATGCAGGAAAATCCGCGTGTACTGGCTCATCGACCCGGAAATGTCGGCCAGCACCACCAGCGGCGGGTGAACCTCGCGCGGCGAACGGAACTTCGGCAGGATCAGTTCACCGCCGGTGCGCGCAGCCGAACGCATCATGGCGCGCGGATCGATGCGGCGGCCATGCGCATCGGCCTTGAAGCGCCGGGTGCGCACCATGTCGAAAGGCAGCCGCAACTGCGCGATCGCCTTTTTGGCGTCGGCCATTTCGGCGGCATTCATCTGGGCAAAGTCCTTAGCCCGCAGCACCTCGTTGCCGGAGAAGGTGAAACGGGCGTCGACTTCGATCTCGGGAATTTCCTGGCGCGGCTGGTTCTTCTGGTGGCCTTCGAACATCGCCTGGCTGACGCGGTTCTCGGCAGCACGGGGCTTCTGCTTTTCCCTGTTGTCAGGTGCGACCGGCGAAAACATCGCCAACATCTTTTCGATCAGCTCGCGCGATTTCCAGAATAGCCGGAAGGCTTCATCGAAAATGGCGTGATCCTCGTGCCTGGACACCAGCACGGCGTGCAGCGTCCAGTAGAAATCGTCACGCGAGCCGATGCCGGCGACCAGCACCGCCTCGATGGCGTCCTTGACCGAGGCCGGCCCGACCCGCATGCCCGCCTTGCGCAAGGTGCGGGCAAAATAGACGATGTTGTCGGCGATTCGCCCGTGCGGCATGGCCTCTTTTGGCTCGGGGCGCAGCATCGCCTACTCCGCCGCCGAAAGCTCGGCCTTCACCTCGTTGAGGATGCGCCGGCCTTCGCCCTGTTCGATGCGGGCAATGTCGTCCTGGTATTTCAACAGCACGCCGATCGTGTCGGAGACGGTTTCAGGATCGAGCGCCACCTTGTCGAGCTCGGTCAGCGCGCCGGCCCAGTCGATGGTTTCGGCGACGCCCGGCACCTTGAACAGCTCGATCTGGCGCAGCTTCTGGATGAAGGAGACCACTTCGGCCGAAAGGCGCTGGTTGGCCTGCGGCACCTTGCGGCGCACGATCTCCAGCTCGCGCTCGGCATTGGGATAGTCGACCCAGTGATAAAGGCAGCGCCGCTTCAGCGCATCGTGGATTTCGCGGGTGCGATTGGTGGTGATGATGACGATCGGTGGTTCTTCCGCCTTGATGGTGCCGAGTTCGGGCACCGTCACCTGGAAATCGGACAGGATTTCGAGCAGGAAGGCCTCGAAGGCCTCGTCGGTGCGGTCGAGCTCATCGATCAGGAAGACCGGGGCAGCGCCCGTCTTGCCGGTCAGCGCATCGAGCACCGGGCGGCGGATCAGGTATTTTTCGGAGAAGACGTTGCGCTCCATGGCGGAGCGCTCGACCTTGCCGGCCGCCTCCTCCATGCGGATCTCGATCATCTGCGCGGCGTAGTTCCACTCGTAGACGGCAGAGGAAACGTCAAGGCCTTCGTAGCACTGCAGGCGGATCAGCCGGCGGCCGAGCGCCTGTGCCAACACCTTGGCGATCTCGGTCTTGCCGACGCCGGCCTCGCCCTCAAGGAAAAGCGGCCGCTTCATACGCAACGACAGGAACAGCACGGTCGCCAGCGACCGGTCCGCCACATAGTCCGCACCGGTCAGGAGATCGAGCGTCTCGTCGATCGTCCGTGGCGCGGCGCGCGGTTTCAGCTCGGTCATTCTTTCTCCGTGAACGCCGCCGCTCCGCTTTCCAGTACGTGGTAGCCGCGGGCGTGGTAGATCAGCGGCCGCAAATTATCGCCCATACGCAGACCTGTCACCTTGCCAAAAAGCACACGATGGGTGGCCAGATCCTTGGTGTCGATCAATTCACAGTCGAACACGGCGAGCGCGCCTTTCAGCGTCGGTGCGCCGGTAGAGATCACATCCCATTCGCCAAGCGCGAAACGTTCCTCGACCGGCAGGCCGGTGATGCCGGAAAAGCCGACCGACAGTGGCTCCTGGTGCGAGGCCAGCGTGTTCAGGGCAAACCTGCCGTTTTTCACGAACAGCTCATTCTTGGCATTTTCGCGGTTGAGACAGACCAGGATGGTCGGCGGCGTGTCCGACACCGAACAGGCGGCGATCACCGTCGTGCCGCGCTTGCCGGCCGGCCCGTCGGTGGTGACCACATGGACGTGGCCGGCAAAGTGGCTCATCGCGTCGCGATAGGCCTGCGGCCCAATGTCGTTCTTCTTCAGCACCGTAAATTTTCCATGGTCAGGATCCTACCGACATATATGGCCAGACATAGCCCGCCACAAGCGAAGTGCCTGAGCCATATCCCGAAATTCGCGTGTTGCACCAAGGCCGGGCAGCCTTTAGGTCTTGGCGGTAATAGTGCCGGGAGCATAGAGCCGGCACGGAGGGACCCATCGCTCGAATGCGACCCAGGACAAGAACAATAGCGGCGCTGTTCTGGCTGTTTCTGGCCAGTGCCGCGGATGCCCAGACGCTGCTCGTCGGCGTCTCAGCGCCCCTGTCGGGACCATCGGCCATTCTCGGCAAGCAGATCGAGGCCGGCACCGGTCTGGCCGCCGAGGCGAACGGCATCGAACTCAAGACGGTGGATGATGCCTGCACCGCCGATGGCGGCGCTGCCGCGGCCAGGGAATTTGCCGCCGCCAAGGTCAATATCGTGGTCGGCTTCCTCTGCACCGAGGCGATCGAGGCGGCGATGCCGATCCTGAAGGACGCCGGCATTCCGGTCATCACCGTTGGCGTGCGGACCGAAAGCCTAACCGACCGCCGCGCCAAGACTGGCTGGCCGGTCTATCGCCTCGGACTACGCGGCGACGATGAGCGCAACACCGTCGCTTCTGCCCTCACCCATCTGTGGCAGAACGAGCTGTTCGCCATTATCGACGACGGCACCATCTACGGCCGTGAGATCGCCGAGACGTTGCGGGCAGCGGCCGAACAGGCAGCGCTGAGGCCGGTATTCACAGACACGTTCCGGCCACAGCTCGACAACCAGATCGGCATGATCGGCCGGCTGAAGAAGGCCGGCGCGACGCATGTCTTTGCTGGCGGCGACGGCGACGACATCGCCATCATGGGCCGCGATGCCGCACAGCTTCAGGCTGGCATCGTCTTTGCCGGCGGCGAAAATCTCCGCACACCGCCGGGCGACGTGCCCTATGCCGTGGGCACGCTGATGATCGCACCGCCTGAATGGGCCGATGTCGCCGATCCAAAAGTGCTGGCGGCATTTGACGCTAGGAAGATCGTGCCCGACGGCTATGCGCTGCCCGCCTACGCCGCGGTCGAAATCGCCAAGGCGGCATCAAGCTTGTCCGAAAGCTCGGGCAAGCCATTGGCTGAAGCCCTGACCGGGCAGGATTTCACCACGGCGATCGGGCCGATCCGCTTTGATGCAAAAGGCGACCTCAGCCAGAGCCCCTACCGCGTCTTCCGTTTCGACGGCACGCGCTTTGCGCCCTTGGAAAGCAACTGATGTTTCGCACCGGCCCACGCAACCTGATCACCGACGTTGCCGGCCTGCGCGTCGGCAATGCGTCCGACGCCAGGCTGAAATCCGGGGTGACGACCGTGCTTTGCGATGCGCCGACGGTGGCTGGCGTTCAGATCCTGGGCGGCGCGCCGGGCACGCGCGAGACAGACCTGCTCGAACCGCACAATTCGGTCGATGTGGTGCACGCCGTCGTGCTTTCAGGCGGTTCGGCTTTCGGCCTCGACGCGGCATCCGGCGTGCAGGCGGCGTTGCGCGAACGCGGCATCGGCCTCGAGGTCGGTGGGTTTCGCGTGCCGATCGTGCCATCGGCGATCCTGTTCGACCTGCGCAATGGCGGCGACAAGGATTGGGGCCGTTATCCGCCCTACCGTGAGCTTGGCTATGAGGCGGCGCAAACCGCCACCGCCGATTTCCAACTCGGCACGATCGGTGCCGGCACCGGTGCGCTGACCTCGGGGCTAAAGGGCGGCCTCGGCTCCGCCTCGACGCTGCTGGAAAGTGGCGTCACCATCGGCGCGCTGGCCGCCGTCAATCCGACGGGCTCGGTAACCGTCAGCCGAACCCGCCATTTCTGGGCAGCACCATTCGAAATCGGCGACGAATTCGGTGGGCTTGGCTATCCCTCGCCGATGCCGGACGACGCGAAAAGGATTCTTTTGAAATACCGCGACAAGCATATGGGAAGGCCGATGGAGACCGGCGGCAACACCACCATCGCCGTCATTGCCACCGATGCGGTGCTCACAAAAGCTGCCGCCAAGCGCCTGGCAATATCGGCGCATGACGGGTTCGTGCGCGCCATATGGCCGACGCACACACCGGCCGATGGCGATCTTGTATTCGCGCTGGCGACCGGCACGAGCGGTATCGAACTCTCCGCCGATGCGGCAATCGATCTCTACGCCGCCGCCGGCGCCACCATGGCGCGCGCCATCAGTCGCGGCGTCTATGCGGCAACGCCTGCCGAAAACGATCTGTTTCCGGTCTGGTCGTCACGCCTGAGGTGAAGCGATCAATCAGACCCGATCGGACTTTTCTTCCTCGAACGTCACCGCAACATCGGAATTCGCCGACAGCCAGACCTTCTTCCCGTCGACTTCGGCAATCAGGCTCAGGGGAATATAGTGATGATGGCCCTTGTGAGCGCCCTCGCCGCTATCGGCCTTGGTCAGCTTGATGCGCTGGCCATCGACCTTGTCGACAGTGCCGACATGCACGCCGTCGGCGCCGACAACTTCCATATGCTCGCGAATTTTGCTGGTGTCGGTCATGGTGGTTCTCCATTGGGACTGCCGACCATAACAAATGACGGGCCGATTGGATGCATCGGCTTTCGCACCGCACGACGTTTTGATTTCGGCGTGCTAGGGGATTGAGACGATCACGGGGGTGAAGACCGATGCGAATGCTCTTTCTGTTTGCCGTTGGCCTGCTTGCACAGTTTGCCACCTCGATCGCGGCTCATGCCGGCGATGTCGCCGAACTTGAAATCCTCGGCTTCACCAAGGACGGCAGCGTCTTTGCTTTCGAGGAATATGGCGTGCAGGATGGATCGGGTTTTCCCTATGCCAACCGCTACTACATCGACACCAGCACCGACAGCTTTCTCAAGGGCACGCCGATCCGGGTCCGGCTTGAGGACGAGAATGCCAAACTGGATGCGGCGCGCCTTCAGGCCCGGCAAAAAGGCGAAGCCATTGTCAGTCAGGCCGAGCTGAGCGCCAATCGCGGCATCACCGCGGGTTTCAACCCGGTGACCGAGCTTTCGGCGGATCCGCACCGGATGGCGGTCAATCCGCGCCCGATCTTTTCGCCGGTCGACCCACCGCTCGAGTTCCGGCTCGACGAGATCGGCATGAACAACACCAAGGGCTGCGAGAGCCAGGGCGAGATCAACGGCTTCCGGCTGCTGCGCATCGAGGCGCAGGATGGTGGCACCACCAAGCTGCTGCACGAGGATAAGGCGATACCGAAAAGCCGGGGTTGCCCGAACGGCTACCGCATCGGCGCCGTGCAGACCTTTTCGATGGACAGTCTCAGCGCCTATGCCGTGCTGATCGCGGTGCGCCAGTACGGCTTTGAAGGCCCGGACTTTCGCTGGATCGCGGTGACCGGCCGCCTGTGACACCGCTTGTCCCACCCGCCCCGCGCGATCGTTCGCTGAACCGCCTTCGCCGCGCTATACCGACGCCGCGCACTGCGTTTTATGGCGCCTTGCTATGGGCCACGACGATGGGCGCCAGTGCGCTCGTCACCCTGTTGTTGGACGACTGGGAGACGCCGGCGAAAATCCGCATTGTCACCGTACTGTTCGCGTTGGGAGCTGCGCTGGCCTTTCCTATCGGCCTGTTCGCGGCGCGGCTGGTTTCGCAGGGAAGACGCTGGGAAGTCGCCTTTGCCGCGGCCTTCGTGTGCCTAGCCGCGGCGACGATCGGCCTGACCGCCGGGCTGTTTGCCCTGCAGTACCGCTCCTACTATGCCGAGTGGCATGCGCCTGCTTTCACCCGCACCTGGGTCCTCCAGTTCGTCTTCACGACGTTGATTGCGCTTTATCAGTTCGTGGTGCTGGGCATCCGGCTCTATTTTCCAGTTGGTTTCATCGCTCTGTTTGCCGCGGGCGTCTGGTTTGCGCGCCAGCGGCGTTGAGCATTTTGCTCGCCTCTGTTAGGACGCGGGCAAACTTCTCGATATGTCAGGACTGACCGATGATCCCTCGCTATTCCCGGCCGGAAATGGTCGCCATCTGGTCGCCAGAAACCCGGTTCCGCATCTGGTTCGAGATCGAAGCCTATGCATGCGACGCGCTGGCCGAACTCGGCGTCATCCCCAGGGAAGCGGCAAAAACCATCTGGGAAAAGGGCGGGGCGGCAAAATTCGATGTCGAGGCGATCGACGAGATCGAGCGCGTTACCAAGCATGACGTGATCGCCTTCCTCACCCATCTTGCCGAATTCGTCGGGCCGGACGCCCGCTTCATCCATCAGGGCATGACCTCGTCCGACGTTCTCGACACCTGCTTTGCGGTGCAGCTTACCCGCGCCAGCGACATCCTGCTCGCCGACATCGATGGTCTGCTTGCAGCGCTCAAGCGCCGCGCCTTCGAGCACAAGGACACGGTCACCATCGGCCGCAGCCATGGCATCCATGCCGAGCCGACCACCTTCGGCGTCAAGCTGGCGCAGGCCTATGCCGAGTTCTCGCGCTGCCGCGAGCGGCTGGTGCACGCGCGCGAAGACATCGCCACCTGCGCCGTTTCGGGCGCAGTCGGCACCTTCGCCAACATCGATCCCTATGTCGAGGAGCATGTCGCGGCGAAGCTCGGCCTGAAGCCCGAGCCGGTGTCGACGCAAGTGATCCCGCGCGACCGCCATGCGATGTTCTTTGCCACGCTCGGCGTCATCGCCTCCTCGGTCGAGCGGCTGTCGATCGAGATCCGGCATCTGCAGCGCACCGAGGTGCTGGAGGCGGAAGAGTATTTTTCGCCGGGCCAGAAAGGCTCGTCGGCCATGCCGCACAAGCGCAACCCGGTGCTGACCGAGAACCTCACCGGCCTTGCCCGCATGGTGCGTTCGATGGCGCTGCCGGCGATGGAGAATGTGGCGCTCTGGCACGAGCGCGACATCTCGCACTCCTCGGTCGAGCGCATGATCGGCCCGGACGCCACCGTGACGCTCGATTTCGCGCTGTCACGGCTGACCGGCGTCATCGACAAGCTGCTCGTCTATCCCGACAACATGCTGAAGAACATGAACAAGTTCCGCGGCCTCGTGCATTCGCAGCGCGTCATGCTGGCGCTGACGCAGGCGGGCCTGTCGCGCGAAGACTCCTACCGGCTGGTGCAGCGCAACGCCATGAGAGTGTGGGAGCAAGGCGCTGATTTTCTTGAGGAATTACTGTCCGACAAGGAAGTGACCGCAGCGCTGCCGGAAGCCGAGATCCGCGAGAAATTCGACCTGGGCTATCACACCAAGCATGTCGACACGATCTTCAAGCGGGTGTTCGGATAGGATTTCCATGCGACTGGCTGTCCTTTCCGACATTCACGGGAATCTGCGCGCGCTTGAAGCGGTTCATGCGCGGATCAAGGACAATTCTCCCGACATCATCGTCAATCTGGGTGATTGTCTCTCCGGGCCGCTATGGCCGAAGAAACCGCGCAATATTTGATTGCACAGAACTGGCCGACCGTGCGCGGCAATCACGACCGTGTGCTGATCGAGCCGCCGGCTTCCGGGCTGGAAGACGTCGATGCCTTTACCCACCATTGCCTCTCCCAGACGTCATTGGCTTGGCTTTTGGCATTGCCGATTGCCCTGACGCTCGCCCCTGAAATTCTGCTCTGCCACGGCAGCCCCAGCGACGACGAGACGTTCCTGCTCGAGGAAGACGGCGGCAATCACTTCTATCCATCCAATCAAAAAGAAATCAGACACAAGCTCGGCAGCATCGATGCCGGGCTGACCTTGTGCGGCCACACCCATACGCCGCGCGCCGTGCGGCTTTCCGACCGCCAGACGATCCTAAATCCCGGCAGCGTCGGTGTTCAGGCGTTTCCCGGCCTTACCGTGACCGGCAGCCCGCATGCCCGCTACGCCCTCGCCACGCACAAGCGCGGAGAATGGTCGTTCAGCCATCACGCGGTCAGTTATGACTGGGCCGAAGCATCCAGCCGCGCGACGGCGGCCGGCTTCGACAGTTGGGCACACGGATTGCTGACCGGTTACGCCGCCAGTTCTGTTTAAGAGCGCAGCGGGCGCTTAGCCGGCAGCGCCAGGCACGGTGCGGATCACCGTGCCCCACGGGTCTTCCCGCGTGGTTTCGGTGGATGCCTTGTCCGAACGCATCTCGACCCAGGCCAGACCTGACCGGGAGGGATCGCGGCGGCCTGCGCCTGAACTCTGCCAGGCGTTGGCGCCGATGTGGTGGTGATAGCCGCCCGACGACAGGAACACCGCCTGGCCGCCATATTTCGCCACCGTGTCGAAGCCGAATTCCTGGTTCCACCAGGCTTCGGCGTCTTCCGGCCTGCCGACACGCAGGTGGACATGGCCGACGATGCTGTTTTCCGGCGCGCCCTGCCAGCCGGCGTCACCCGCAGGCACTTCGGCAACGACGGACGGAATGTTCAGCCGCTCCGTTGCCATGGCAATCTTGTCGCCATTCCACTTCCAGTCCTGCGGGCGGCGGTCGGCATAGATCTCGATGCCATTGCCTTCGGGATCGGTCAGGTACAGAGCTTCGCTGACCAGATGGTCGGAAGCGCCCTCGATCGCGATCTTGTTCGATATAGCGTGGTTGATCCAGCGGCCGAGATCGGCGCGGCTGGGCAGCAGGAAGGCGGTGTGGAACAGCCCGGCGCTGCGCGGATCATCCGGCTTAGCTGAAGCGTCCTGCTCAAGCACCAACAAGGGACGGTTGGCGGCGCCCAGCGTGATCGAACCATCGGCACGGCTCAACTCCTGCAGACCGACAATTTCGCGGTAATATGCGGCAAGGCTTTCCGCGTCGCGCGCCTTCAGCCCGACGCGGGCAACGCTGACTGGGGTGGTGGCGGCAAAAGGCAACTCGCTCATCAAATGCTCCGTTCGACCGGCCTGCGATGAAGCTCCCAAAGCGAGAAGCCCCACTCCGCCGATCATTGTACGTCGTGTCAGTTCCAAAGTCAGGGTTCCCGCGCACGGCTGTTTCTTTTCCTGACCACAGATCGTCCATCGGCATCGTTCACACAAGACGCGAAGAAGCGAACATGGTGTTCACTATTGTGATCAAAAGTGGCGTTCCCGCCGGTTGCACGAAGCGATGCCGCTCGCTATCTCAGCGCCATGAAGGTCAGAGACGCAGATATCCTCATCGTGCCGGGCTACACCAATTCCGGCCCCGACCATTGGCAGAGCCGCTGGCAGTCGAAACTGTCGACGGCGCGCCGCGTCGAACAGGCCGAGTGGTCGAAGCCGGTTCGCGAGGACTGGACGGCGAGCGTCGCCAAGGCGGTCAACGAGGCCGAGCGGCCGGTCGTCCTGGTCGCGCATTCGCTCGGCGTCACCACTGCGGTGCAAGCCATTCCGCAATTCAGCAAGCCGATCGCCGGGGCCTTCTTCGTGGCACCTCCCGACGTCGCCAATCCCGAGATCAGGCCCAGGCACCTGATGACCTTCGGTCCCTACCCGCGTGAGCCGCTGCCCTTTCCCTCGATCGTGATCGCCAGCCGCAACGATCCGTTCTGCGCCTTCGATGTCGCCGAAGACATTGCCGGTGCATGGGGCTCACTATTCATCGATGCCGGCGAGACCGGTCATCTGAACGCGGATTCAGGCTTCGGGCCGTGGCCCGAAGGTTCAATGACCTTCGCCAAATTCCTGACGGATTTGAAACCCTGAGTTTCTTCAGGACCCAATCGAATCGCGGACGCTCTTGATCAGCGTTTTTGCGCCAAGCCCGATCAGCGAATGCTCGGAGCCCATGGCCAGCAGGCGATAGCCCATCGACACAACCCGGCCGGCAATTGCCGGCTCGACAACGTAGATCGCCGCATGTTTGCCGGCCTTGCGGGTGCGCTCGGCCACCGATGCCACCGTCTCCATCATGCTTTCCAGCGTCGAATTGACGGTCGCACCATTGCTCCAGGCGATCGAGAAATCCGATGGGCCGAGGAAGATGCCGTCGATGCCGGGCGTGTCGAGGATGCCGTCGAGCGCATCGAGGGCCGGACGCGTCTCGACCATGGCGAAGGCCATGGTGCGTTGGTTGGTGTCGCGCAGCCACTCGGCCTGGTCGCCCTTGCCGTGGCGTGGAAAAGCGTAGGTCGGACCCCAGGAGCGCTCGCCGAGCGGCGGGTATTTCATGGCGGCGGCGAACAATTTTGCATCGGCAACCGAATTCACCATCGGCGCGATGACCGCCTCGGCGCCGAAATCGAGCGCGCGGCTTGCCATGTCGAAACGGCCAACGGGAATGCGCACCAGCGCCGGCTTGCCGGCAGCGAGCACCGGCACCAGGCCACGCAGCACGCTGTCTTCGTGATGGCCGCCATGCTGCATGTCGAGCGTGACGGCATCAAAGCCCTGCTTGGCGACGATCTCGACGGTCAAGGCATCCGGCACGCCGGACCATGCGGTGAACAACGTTTCGTCGGCCGCGAGGCGGGACTTCAGGGACATGGGTACTTTCCTTGTTAACTCCGGCAGTTTCAGCCGGAAATCGTGACAAAGGCAAAGAAAAACCGCCCGGATAGGCCGGGCGGTCGATTGGTCCAGCGTATGGCCGGGATCAGCGCATGGCCCGGATCAGGTGTTCTTGATCTGCTCGATCGCCTGCGCCATCAGTTCGTCCATGGTGCGGCGGATCTGGTGGTCCGACTGCTCGACGCCGGCCGCGTCGAAATCCCCGCGGATTTTGCGGAACACGTCGTGGTCGCCGGCTTCCTCGATGTCGGAGATAACCACTTCCTTGGCATAGGCGTCGGCATCAGCGCCGGACTTTCCGAGCTTTTCGGCGGCCCACAGGCCGAGCGCCTTGTTGCGGCGTGCCGAGGCCTTGAACCGAAGCTCCTCGTCGAATGCGAATTTACGCTCAAAGCCCTCTTCGCGGTCTTTCATGCTGCTCATGGCGTCCCTCCGGTCAAATTCGATTCGTTGGCGGTGAATATGTGCGTTGCCAAAGCACAAACCAAAAGGTCGCGGGCCGGTCAATACGCTTCATCGCATGCTGCGCTGCGGCATTTCAGTCCCGAAAGCGGTTGATTGGAAGGATTTGCCGATTGAGCAAACGATGTGATTGGGATAGACCCGGCATTGAACCCTACCGTAGCCGCACTATTTCAGGCAGACGGACAGGAAATGGTCTGATACCGCCTGTCCGGAACCCCAGAGAAAAATCAGATGAAAAATCGCCGCCGCATTTATGAAGGCAAGGCCAAGATACTCTATGAGGGACCCGAACCGGGCACGCTTATCCAGTTCTTCAAGGATGACGCCACCGCGTTCAACAAGAAGAAGCATGAAGTCATCGACGGCAAGGGCGTCCTCAACAACCGCATTTCCGAGTACATCTTCAACCATTTGAACCGCATGGGGATCCCGACCCATTTCATCCGCCGGCTGAACATGCGCGAGCAGTTGATCAAGGAAGTCGAGATTATTCCGCTCGAAGTGGTGGTGCGCAATGTCGCCGCCGGTTCGCTGTCCAAGCGGCTCGGCATCGAGGAAGGCACCGTTCTGCCGCGCTCGATCATTGAATTCTATTACAAGGCCGACGCGCTTGACGATCCGATGGTGTCGGAAGAGCACATCACTGCGTTCGGCTGGGCGAGCCCGCAGGAGATCGACGACGTCATGGCGCTGGCCATCCGCGTCAACGACTTCCTCTCCGGCCTGTTCATGGGCGTCGGCATCCAGCTCGTCGACTTCAAGATCGAATGCGGCCGGCTGTTCGAGGGCGACATGATGCGCATTGTCGTCGCCGACGAGATCTCGCCGGATTCCTGTCGCCTGTGGGACGTGGCGACGCAGGACAAGCTCGACAAGGATCGTTTCCGCCGCGACATGGGCGGCCTCGTCGAGGCCTACCAGGAAGTTGCCCGCCGCCTCGGCATCATGAACGAGAACGAGCCGCCGCGCCCGACCGGCCCGGTGCTCGTCGCCTCGACCGACGGCCTCAAAGGCAAGCCGCACTGATCGCGGCTTGCGAACTGATAGTCAGAACAGGAGCATGTCCAGCGTGATCAAGGCCCGCATTACCGTCACCCTCAAGAACGGCGTGCTCGACCCGCAGGGCAAAGCGATAGAACACGCATTGTCGGGCCTTGGCTTCGGCGGCGTCGGCGCGGTGCGGCAGGGCAAGGTTTTCGACGTCGAACTGGCCGAAAGTGACAAGGCCAAGGCCGAGGCCGACCTCAAGGCCATGTGCGACAAGCTGCTGGCGAATACGGTGATTGAGAATTACGCGGTGGAGATTGCCTAAATTGAAAGCAGCCGTCGTCCTCCTGCCCGGCCTCAACCGCGACCGCGACATGATCGCGGCGTTGACCAAGATTTCGGGAACACCGCCAGTCACCGTCTGGCAGACCGACACCGAAATCCCCGATGTCGACCTGATCGCCATTCCGGGCGGCTTTTCCTTCGGCGACTATCTGCGCTGCGGCGCGATCGCGGCGCGCATGCCGGTCATGCGGGCTGTGGCCGAAAAAGCGGCCGCCGGCGTTACGGTCATCGGCGTCTGCAACGGTTTCCAGATCCTGGTCGAGGCCGGCCTGTTGCCGGGCGCCTTGATGCGCAACACCTCGCTGAAATTCGTCTGCCGGCAGGTGAAGCTCGAGATCACCAATGCCAACACCATGTTCACCCGCCGCTATCAGCCGGGCCAGATCATCCGCTCGCCGGTCGCGCATCATGACGGCAATTATTTCGCCGACGCCGACACGCTTGCCCGTCTCGAAGGCGAAGGCCAGGTGGTGTTCCGCTATGCCGAGGGCACCAACCCCAACGGCTCGATCAACGACATTGCCGGCATCGTCAACAGCCAAGGCAATGTGCTCGGGCTGATGCCGCACCCGGAAAACCTGATCGAAGCAGCCCATGGCGGCACCGACGGCCGCGGACTGTTCGAGAGCGCCCTCGGCATCGCCGCCTGACGATATCGAAGCGAACAGCTTGAAAACAGCCGGACATTCCTGTCTCTTTGGAGCAAGTCTGGTTCATTGGGGAGAGAGACGGTCATGAAACTCTATTCGCGGCCGTTGTCGCCCTACTCGTCGATCGTGCGGGCACTGGCCTACGTCAAGGACGTACCACTCAAGATCATCGCGCCGCCGCCCGGTTTCCCCATCCCGGAAGAGTTTCGCGCCATCTCACCGATGAACCGGATTCCGGTTCTGATCACCGGCTCGGGCGAAACCATCGTCGAATCGGTGGTCATCGCCGAATATCTCGAGGAACGGTTCCCGGAACCGGCGCTGCTGCCGCCCGATTCCAAGGACCGCGCGCTGGTGCGTATGTTCGCCCGCATCACCGATCTCGATGTGCTGACACCGATGATGAAGCTTTTCGAGCTTCATTCCGTGCCGAAGCGAAACAATGCCGAGATCGACGCCCAGTTCGCCCGCCTACATCATGGACTGGCGGCGATCGAGGCCCGCATGGCGCAAGGGCCCTTCGCACTCGGCGACGACATTAGTTTCGCCGATGCCTGGCTGACGCCGACGCGGTTCATCTTCAACAATTTTCGCGTTATGACGGGACGCCACGACCTGCTCGACGCCTATCCGAAATTCGACGCCTACCAGCAGATCGCCTCGCAACACCCGGCATTGTCGCGGGTGTGGGGCGAGATGACCGATGGTTTGAAGATTTTTCTTTCCGAGCTTGAGATGGGTGCCGCTTGATCAAGTCGAAGACGATCGCGCTGGTCGCCGCGGCGGGCTTTGTGCTGGCATCCTGCCAGTCGACGCCAAAGAGCACGCCTGTTCCCTCAGGCAAAAGTGCTGCGCTGCTGGCCATGGAACAAGTGGCGATCGCTGCCCACAAATGCTGGATCGCCAGCAAGGACCCGGCCTTCAAGTCATATCAGATGGCCAATGAACTGAACTCGTTCAGCGGCACGCCGCGTTTCCTGCTGGTGCCGGCCAAGCACTATGGCGGCAAACCACTGCTGGTCGTGCAGGCGCAAGGCAATTCTAGCCGTGTCGACGTCTTCGGACCGCTGATGAACGATCCGCTCGGCGCCCGCATCGGCTCGGACATCGCTCGTTGGCAGACCGGCAATCCGGCCTGCGCCGCGACGGCCTAGCCCATGGGCCGCTTTCTGCAGATTGTGGGGCTGGTCATCGGTCTGGCCGGGCTCATCCTGCAGTTCTGCATCAGCATTCCGGCATCGATGGAAGCAGGCCGCAGCCTGCTTGGCTCCGTCATTTTCGTCTTCAGCTTCTTCACCATCTTGACCAACATCGGCGCGGTGCTGGTGTACACGTCGCTGCTGTCACCCACCGGATATGGCTGGCTGCCGGCCTTTGCAGGCGCGCGGATGCGGGCCGGCGTTGCCGCTTCGATCGCGCTGGTTTTTATCATCTATGCAACGGTCCTGGCACAACTCTGGCAGCCGCAGGGGCTGTTCCTGCTCTGCGACGTCCTGCTGCATTATGTGACGCCGGTGCTCTTCGTGCTGTGGTGGTTGATATCGGGCGCTGACGGCAGGACGCGGTGGAGCGACATTTCCTGGTGGGTGATCTATCCCATCGCTTATCTGGTCTATGCGCTGGTGCGGGCGCCGTTTGCCGGCGAGGTGCCCTACCCTTTCCTGGACATCGCCAAGAACGGCGCGACCAGCGTCGTCATCTCGGTCGCAGCCATCACCGGACTTTTCCTCGTGCTGTGCGTGGTCGCCGTCCTTGCGGACCATGGCATTGCTCGCACCAGGGCATCGAGCGTCCGTTAGAACTGTGCGGACGTCCTGTCCGCATTTCCAGGGACCATTATCTTTCCCAAAAACCGGTTCCCACTTTTGGGATCACGGTCAGTCCCAGAACGGCCTGATGCCCTCGCGGTGGGCATCGCAGCGCGAGATGCCGATATCCTTGAGCTGGTCGTCGGTCATCTCCAGCAGCGCCAACCGGCTGCGGCGGCGATCCAGCAGGTTGTCGATCCATCTTGCCAGCGACCTCAGCACGCGCACAAGGCGGCTGACAAAGCCGCGCTGAACCGACGGGCGTATCGATTGGCCTGATAATGCAGCGCTCGAATGACGTATTGTCGCGATTGTATTCATTTTCTTTCTGCCGATGGTCTAAATTGTACCCTTTTTTGCACGCGATTGATATGTATTGACTCATGTGCCGGTGCAATATAGAAAATTGTCACCATGACAAATTGGCTTCCAGATCTCACTGCCGGCTCCGGCCCGCTGTATCAGCGGCTGGCGGATTCCATCGAGACGGACATCGATCGCGGCGTGATCGATGCCGGCGCAAAGCTGCCGCCGCAACGCGACCTCGCCTACGACATCGGCACCACCGTCGGCACGGTCGGCCGGGCCTATCAATTGCTGCGCGAGCGTGGGCTGGTGAGCGGCGAAGTCGGGCGTGGAACCTATGTGCTCGGCCAGCGCGCGAAGCCGGATTTTCCGGCTCCGGACGTCGGCGGCGAAGGCACACGCTATATCGATGCGCCTAAAGGCAAGTTGCGTTTCGACAGCACCGCAGCACCCGATATCGGCCAGGGCGACATCGTCGCCGGTGTCCTGTCGCGCACGGCGCAGGACCATCCACATGAGATTTCAAGCTACACGCGGGATTTTCCCGACCGCTGGTACGAAGCCGGCGCCCGCTGGTTGGCGCGCAATTCGTTTCGTCCGAGTGCCGACACCGTCGTTCCCACGCTCGGCACCCATGCGGCGGTGATGGCGGCAATCGCGGCGCTCACCATGCCTGGCGACTATGTTGCCTTCGAGCACCTCACCTACTCGCAGATTTCCCGCAGTGCCGGCCTGATCGGCAGGCGCACCGCGCTGGTGGCATCGGACGAGGAAGGCATCGATCCGCAGGATTTCGAGCGCGTCTGCGCGCAAAAGCATCCCAAGATGATCTTCCTGATGCCGACTGCGCAGAATCCGACGCTGGCCACCTTGTCGGCGGCGCGCCGCGAGGCGATCGCCCATGTCGCACGCGAATACAACGTCGTCCTCATCGAGGACGACCTCTATGGCAATCTGACCGATGATCCGACACCATTGCTGGCCGAGTATGCGCCTGAACGCACCATTGTCGCGGGCGGCCTGTCGAAGTCGGTCGCAGCCGGTGTACGCGGCGGCTGGCTTTCTTGCCCGCCCGCCTACCGCCACCGCATCCGTGTCGCCCACAAGATGATGACCGGCGGCATGCCCTTCCTGCTGGCGGAGGTGAATACAAGGCTGGTGCTGTCAGGTCAGGCGGATGAGATACGCAAGCGCAGCATCGCCGAAATCGGCGCCCGCATCGCCATCGTGCGCGAGACTTTGGCCGGCTTCGCGTTCAAGTCGCATGACAGGGTGCCCTTTGTCTGGCTGACCCTGCCCGACCCCTGGCTTTCCGGCACCTTCAAGAACGCCTGCCTTGAGCACGGCGTGCTGATCGACGATGAGGACGAGTTCAAGGCCGGCCGCTCCGAGCAGGTTTTCCATGGCGTCCGCTTTGGCGTTTCGCAGCCGAGACAGCGCGAGGACATAGCCGAAGGCGTCGCGGCGATCCGGCGACTTCTCGATGAAGGCCGCGCCGGCTACGACAGCTTCTCCTGACACTGCGTGGCTTTGTCCGGTTTTCCGTCGTTTTTCCTCAATCCATGGGTGTATCGGCCGCGAGGCTTGCGATAAGACGGGACTCAAAATCCCAACGTCCCGGATATAAATCGCCGCCCATGACCATTTCCAATTCCGTGCCGATCACCCCTGAGCTCATTGCCTCACACGGGCTCAAGCCCGACGAGTATCAGCGCATCCTCGATCTTGTCGGGCGCGAACCGAGCTTCACCGAACTCGGCATCTTCTCGGCGATGTGGAATGAGCACTGCTCCTACAAATCCTCGAAGAAGTGGCTGCGCACGCTGCCGACCACCGGTCCGCAAGTCATCCAGGGGCCGGGCGAGAATGCCGGCGTGGTCGACATCGGCGACGGCGACTGCGTCGTCTTCAAGATGGAGAGCCACAACCACCCGTCCTATATCGAGCCCTACCAGGGCGCGGCGACCGGTGTCGGCGGCATATTGCGCGACGTCTTCACCATGGGCGCGCGGCCGATCGCGGCGATGAATGCGCTGCGCTTCGGCTCGCCTGACCATCCCAAGACCCGGCACCTCGTTTCAGGCGTGGTTTCCGGCGTCGGCGGCTATGGCAACGCCTTCGGCGTGCCGACAGTCGGTGGCGAGGTCAATTTCGACGCCCGCTACAATGGCAACATCCTGGTCAACGCCTTTGCGGCGGGCCTTGCCAAGACCGATGCGATCTTCCTGTCGGAAGCCAAGGGCGTCGGCCTGCCGGTCGTCTATCTCGGCGCCAAGACTGGCCGCGACGGCGTCGGTGGCGCCACCATGGCGTCGGCTGAATTCGACGACAAGATCGATGAGAAGCGCCCGACAGTGCAGGTCGGCGATCCCTTCACCGAAAAGTGCCTGCTGGAAGCCAGCCTCGAACTGATGGCCTCGGGCGCCGTCATCGCCATCCAGGACATGGGTGCCGCCGGCCTCACCTGCTCGGCGGTCGAAATGGGCGCCAAGGGCGACCTCGGCATCGAGCTCGATCTCGACAAGGTTCCTGTGCGCGAAGAGCGCATGAGCGCCTACGAGATGATGCTTTCGGAAAGCCAGGAGCGCATGCTGATGGTGCTGCGCCCGGAAAAGGAAAAGGAAGCCGAGGCGATCTTCCACAAATGGGGGCTCGATTTCGCCATCGTCGGCAAGACCACCGACGATCTGCGCTTCCGCGTTCTGCACCAGGGCGACGAGGTCGCCAACCTGCCGATCAAGGATCTTGGCGACAAGGCTCCGGAATATGATCGGCCGTGGACCGAACCGAAGAAGCCGGCGCCGCTGGCCGCCAATGACATTCCGCAAGCCGACGTTGCCGACGCGCTGCTGAAGCTGCTCGGCGGGCCCGACCTGTCTTCGCGGCGCTGGGTGTGGGAACAGTATGACACGTTGATCCAGGGCAATTCGCTGCAGCTTCCAGGCGGCGATGCCGGCGTGGTCCGGGTCGAAGGCCATGCGACCAAGGCGCTCGCCTTCTCGTCCGACGTGACGCCGCGCTATTGCGAGGCCGACCCTTATGAAGGCGGCAAGCAGGCGGTGGCCGAATGCTGGCGCAACTTGACCGCCACCGGCGCTCTGCCGCTGGCCGCCACCGACAACCTCAATTTCGGCAATCCGGAACGGCCCGAGATCATGGGCCAGTTGGTCGGCGCGGTGAAAGGCATAGGCGACGCCTGCCGTGCGCTTGGCTTCCCGATCGTCTCCGGCAATGTCTCGCTCTACAACGAGACCAACGGCCAGGGCATCCTGCCAACCCCGACTATCGGCGGCGTCGGGCTGATCGCCGACTGGTCGAAGATGGTACGGACCGGCTTTGCGGCCGAGGGCCAGATGATCCTGCTGGTCGGCGCGCCGGCCTCCTGGGGAACGCATCTCGGTCAATCGGTCTATTTCAGGGACATACACGGCCGCACGGATGGCCCGCCGCCGCCGGTCGACCTCGATCACGAAAAGCGCGTCGGCGACCATGTGCGCGCGCTCATCGCATCCGGTGTCGTCACGGCGGCGCACGACGTTTCCGATGGCGGTGTCGCCGTTGCACTTGCCGAGATGGCGATGGCGTCCGGAATTGGCGCCGCCGTTCCCGGGCTTGTCGGCACCGATCCGATCCCGGTCTGGTTCGGCGAGGATCAGGGCCGTTATCTCCTGACGCTGTCGATCGATCCGCATGGTGACGAATGGGACGCCATTCGCAAGCAGCAGGGCGAACTCGGCATCTTCGCGCCGTGGATCGGCTCGACCGGGGGCAGCGCGCTGAAGCTTGGCGACGCCAGGGCAATCCCGGTCAGCGAACTCTCCGCGGCGCACGAAGGCTGGTTCCCCCGCTTCATGGACCAGGCCAGTTGACGAGAGCATGATCCCGAAAGTGGGAACGGTTTTCGGGAAACTCATGATCAATCACAGGAAACTGGCTGCCCGGGCGCTGCTTGCAGTCGTCTTCTGGCCGTCGTTGTTCTTCTTCTGGTTCCTGGGACCGTTCGTCTTTTTCCTGCTGTCGACAACCTCAAGCGAGGTGTGCATGCGGCTGGAAACGCGCGCGGAGTTCCTTGCCGCGGCCAATGGCGCCATCCCCATGCTCATCGCGCAGAATCTCATCTACGCGGTCCCGATCGTCTGCCTGGTTCTGTGGGACCGCCTGGCGCCGGATCCGGCACGGGCAAGGCACATTGTCACCTGCATCAAGCTTTTTGCCAGCGCGGTGGTCGTAGGCGCGTTGTGGGAGTACGGCTCGTCGTTGACCTGCGACGGCTACGGCCAGGCGTTCTTCTCGCCGGCTTGGCAAATGACGAGCTATCTTCCCATTGTCAGCCTCGTGCTCAACTTGCCGCTCTATGTACTTGCCTTCAGCCTTGGCCGTGCTTTCTCGACACGTGACGACGTTGCCGAGGATGAAGCAAGCCCACCGGCCTAGTCTTTCTCTGAAGCCATCGAACCGTCTTGCCGTTGGTGGCACAGAACGGCTTCAATCCGGACCGGAAAGGCTTTAGGCTCGCCCGACTCTCATCTTATGGCCGGCTGCCGGCCGCTCGAAACAGGATTTTGCCATGGCAATGGATGCCCACGACATCGAAAAACTGATCAAGGACGGCATTCCGGACGCCAAGGTGACGATCCGCGATCTCGCCGGCGACGGCGACCATTATGCGGCCGAGGTGGTGGCCGAGAGCTTTCGAGGGAAAAGCCGCGTGCAGCAGCACCAGATGGTCTATGACGCGCTGAAAGGAAATATGGGTGGCGTGCTGCACGCACTGGCGCTGCAGACCAGCGTTCCTGACTGAGCCGCACCGGAACAACCGCAACCACGCGGATCAGGGTCGAGAGAACCGCTTGGCCCAACACGGCTCATCCTTTGCGCCATTTCAGCCACGGCACGGCTAACGTCTTGTTTCGAGCAATCGTTGGGTTTATTTGAAGGGATATGTTTCGAGCCTGACTCCCACAGGCAGGAAAGGATATTCCATGAGCGGTATCAACGACTACATCGACAATGAAGTGAAGGGCAACGACGTCGTCCTTTTCATGAAAGGCACGCCCGGTTTCCCGCAATGCGGATTTTCCGGCCAGGTCGTCCAGATCCTCGACTATATCGGCGCCGACTACAAAGGCGTGAACGTTCTGGACTCGGCTGAACTGCGCCAGGGCATCAAGGAATACTCCAACTGGCCGACGATCCCTCAGCTCTACGTCAAGGGCGAATTCGTCGGCGGCTGCGATATCATCCGCGAGATGTTCCAGGCCGGTGAGTTGCAGACGTTCCTCGTCGAGAAGGGCGTCAGCGTCAAAGGCGCCGCCTGATTTCTGTTTGTGCATATTGCCATCCGAAGGTTGATTTTGATTTTCGGGGTCATGCACAAAGGCGCCGGGAGCAGCCCACCTCGGCAATTTTCATGTCCTGAACCCAGGACCAAGACGAGCCAATGCGCCGGCCCGCCGGCGCATTTTCGTTTGAAAGATCGGACTTGCCGTGGACCAGTCAAAACCAGAGCCGCAATCGGCAAGCAAACTGCCCATTCCGCGCTGGGAGTTCATAGCCCTGTGCGCGGCGCTCATGGCGCTGAACTCGCTGGCCATCGATATCATGCTGCCCGCGCTGCAGCAGATCGGCGCCTCGCTCGGCGTCGAAAATGAAAACCACCGGCAGTACGTCATAACGGCCTACATTCTGGGCTTCGGCGGCGGACAGTTGTTCTTCGGGCCGATCTCGGATCGCTTCGGGCGTCGCGCACCGCTGGTCGCCGGGCTGGTGATTTATGTCGCCGCGGCGGCGGCTGCCGCCATTGCGCCAAGCTTTGAAACACTTCTGCTGTGCCGAGCCGTGCAAGGCATCGGTGCGGCCGCCACCCGCGTCATCGCCGTCTCCATCGTGCGCGATACGTTCGACGGCCGGCGCATGGCCGAGGTGATGTCGCTGATCTTCATGGTGTTCATGGCGATACCGGTCATTGCTCCCGGCATCGGCCAGTTCATCATGCTGTTCGCGACCTGGCATTGGATCTTTGTCACCATGGCCGTCGGTGCGCTCCTCGTCTCGGCCTGGTCGCTGCTGCGCCTGCCTGAAACGCTGCATCCCGAACATCGCCGGCCGCTGACCGTGAACTCCATTGTCGGTGGGTTTCGCATCGTGCTCACCAACCGCATTGCGATCTGCTATGCCTTCGCCAGCACCTTCATCTTCGGCGCCATGTTCGGCTTCATCGCTTCGGCGCAGCAGATCTATGTGGACATCTTCCATGTCGGCGAGATGTTCCCGGTCATCTTCGCCGGGGTTGCGGGCGTGCTCGCCTTCTCCAACTTTCTGAATTCGCGCCTTGTCGGCCGCATCGGCATGCGCCGCCTGTCGCAGAGCGCGCTGCTGCTGTTCCTGGTCATCAGCCTTGCCTGGCTGGTCGTTTCGCTGGAAATGAAGATGCCGCTCTGGCTGTTCATCACCTTCTTTGCCTGTGCCATGCTTCCGTTCGGTGCGCTCGGCGCGAACTTCAACGCGCTGGCCATGGAGCCGCTCGGCCAACTGGCCGGCACGGCGTCGTCGATCCTCGGTTTCATGCAGACGTTTCTCGGCGGCATTCTCGGCACGCTGATCGGCCAGGCCTTCAACGGCACGGTGACGCCGCTGGCCGCCGGCTTCTGCAGCGTCTCGGTCGCGGCGCTGCTGATGATCTTCATCGCCGAGCGCGGCAAGATGTTCCAGCCACAGAACCCGCCCGTTTCAGGGCACATCACCGACTTGCATTAGGAGGCACCTTCAAGAGCTGCCGTGAATCGAGGAGCAAGCATGCGCCCCGCGATTGCTCCACCCATGCTGTGCGAAAAGGGCAATGGCAGAGCTTCATCCAGTGCCTTGAGGATTGAGGCCACGAAGGCCCGGCTGAGCTGGGCATCGGCGCCCAGATCGGAATATGTGGCGCGAGGCTTGCCGATCAATGTGCCGTCGCGGCGAAGCGAGAACCGCAACGTGAGGGACATGCCCGCGGTTCCGGGTGGCGGCTTCCAGCAGGCATAGATCGCGTCCGACATCTCCTTTATCGTATCGACGGGATCCGGACTGCGACAGCTGCGCTCTTGCGATGTTGCTTCCTGGGAACTGGCAAACAAGACGGCGGCAAGAGCCGTGGCGACAAATGCGAACCGAGGTTTCATTCGAGAGCCTCCGGATTTGCGTAAGATAGCATCGCTCCTTCGGCTAACGCAGCAATTAATCCTATTGCGCCCAGAGTTCGCGGCGCAATTCGTCCCAGCTTTCGCGATCGGGCGCGACAAGCAGGCCGCCGCCGAGATGCGAGGGCAGATAGGTGCTGCCGTCGAAGCGCGCCGCGTGGCCGCCGGCCTCGGCATGGATCAGCACGCCGGCCAGATGATCCCACGGCATCAGCTTGTTGTAGACGACGAAGTGGGCATGGCCGCTCGCCAACAGGCGGTATTCGTGCGCGGCGCAGCGATAGGCGAATTGCGACAGGATCTTCGTCTGGTTGCGCGCCAGCCGCGACCGCTCCGGCTCGGCCATATATTGCCAGGAGACGGAGCCGGTCATCTGCGCGATCGGCGCAGGTGCCGCGACATGCACCTTCTCCAGGCTGCCATGCGCATGCCGGATATGGCTGCCAGCGCCCCTGGCACTGATCAGCCAGTCCTTGCCGACGGGATCGTGGATGATGCCGGCAACCGTCTCGCCCTGGACCACGACCGCCAGCATGACGCCGAACAGCGGCACGCCGGAGGCGAAGTTGAAAGTGCCGTCGACCGGATCGATGACGAAGGCCAGATCGGCATCGCCCAGACCATCGAGCAGTGCCGGATTGTCGGAACAGGCCTCCTCGCCGACGATCATCGCCTGGGGATAGCGCTCGCGCAGCCGCGCGGCGATCAGCCGCTCGGCATTGACGTCGGCTTCGGTCACAAGGTCGGCAGCCGACGTCTTCTGGCGGATGTCGCCCTCACCAAGCCGGCGAAAGCGCGGCATGATCTCGGTCAGCGCCGCCTCGGCCAGAATGCCGGCCAGCCAGTCGATCGCGGTGTCGTCAAATGTCATCGGAAATATCTTGCCTTGTGCTGAGGGTCTCATTGAGCGCAGCGAAGTCGAACAGCTTTCTGTCGAGCAGATGCGATGGCCTGCTGTTCGACAGCGCGCGCAGCATCGTATCCTTGCGGCCTGGCATGCGCTTTTCCAGGTCCTCGAGCATCGCCTTCATGGCGTTGCGCTGAAGACCTTCCTGGCTGCCGCAGAGATCGCAGGGAATGATCGGAAATTGCATGGCGGCAGCGAATTTTTCCAGATCGGCCTCGGCGCAGTAGCTCAATGGCCGCAGCACCATGACGTCGCCTTCGTCGTTGAGCAGTTTTGGCGGCATGGCGGCGAGACGGCCGCCATGGAAGAGGTTCATGAAGAAGGTTTCGAGAATGTCCTCACGATGGTGGCCGAGCACCAGCGCCGAGCACCCCTCCTCGCGCGCTATGCGGTAGAGATGGCCGCGCCTGAGGCGCGAGCAGAGCGAGCAATAGGTGCTGCCCGCAGGAAGCTTGTCGGTGACGACGGAATAGGTGTCCTGATACTCGATCCGGTGGGCAATGCCGTGGCTGTCGAGATAGTCCGGCAGGATATGTTTGGGGAAATTGGGCTGGCCCTGATCGAGATTGCAGGCCAGAAGATCGACCGGCAAGAGCCCGCGCCATTTAAGGTCGAGCAGCACCGCGAGCAGGCCGTAGGAATCCTTGCCGCCAGACAGGGCAACGAGCCAGCGCTGGCCGGGCGTGACCATCGAGAAATCCTCGATCGCCTGCCGGGTCAGCCGCAGCAGCCGCTTGCGCAATTTGTTGAATTCGACCGAGGACGGCACGTCGGCGAACAGCGGATGGAAGCCGCCTTCGCTGTCGGCGATCGGTTCGATGTCTGGAAGCATGTTCATGGCATGTCGCTTTCAGTGGCCCAGAGCGCCGGATTAGCGGACATGACCGACAAAGAAAAGGCCGCCTCGACAGGCGGCCTTTGCTTGGTATCGCAGAACGCGCTCGTTTAGCGCGAATAGAATTCGACGACCAGGTTCGGTTCCATCTGCACGGCGAACGGAACGTCCGCAAGGCCAGGGATGCGCGAGAAGGTCGCGACCATCTTGTTGTGATCGGCTTCGATGTAGTCCGGCACGTCGCGCTCGGCGAGACCGACCGCTTCCAGAACGATGACCAGCTGCTTGGACTTTTCGCGCACTTCGACGACATCGCCCGGCTTGCAGCGATACGAGCCGATATTGACACGCTTGCCGTTGACGTTGACGTGGCCGTGGTTGACGAACTGACGGGCGGCGAAAATGGTCGGCACGAACTTGGCGCGGTAGACGACCGCGTCGAGACGCGATTCGAGCAGGCCGATCAGGTTCTCCGAGGTGTCGCCCTTGCGGCGGTCAGCCTCTTCATAGACCTTGCGGAACTGCTTTTCCGAAACATCGCCATAGTGACCCTTCAGCTTCTGCTTGGCGCGCAGCTGCAGGCCGAAATCGGAAAGCTTGCCCTTGCGGCGCTGGCCATGCTGGCCAGGACCGTATTCACGCTTGTTGACCGGGGACTTCGGGCGGCCCCAGATATTTTCGCCGAGACGGCGGTCGATCTTGTACTTCGCGGATTCGCGCTTGCTCATCGCATTCCCTTTCAAAACAATACACCCGGAACCTCATGGTCCGGGTGAAGGAAACGCGCCCTCCTCTGGCCTCCGTTTTCGAGACCTGACAGGGTTTTCCCACGCAACGCGGCGGAAAACCCACGGGACACGTCAGTTCAAACAAGATAGTAGAATTGGATTTCCACGCATCTTGCGCACATAAAGAAAACCACCGGGCATTGCGGCCCGGTGTTGGGGCGCTGATTAAACGGAGATTTAACCGGTGTCAAGCTTGTGGCTGGCGTAGGCCATGGCGACGATATAGCGTCTCTGGGTTGAGTGCAGTGCCGGATGTGGCGGGAGGTTGCGCCAGCGGCATCAGGAAGGGACCGGAGCAGAGGAGCTACATTCGCATGAAGAAATTCTTCCTTACCCTGACAGGAGCCGCTGTGTTGGCGGGATCCATGGCGGTCCTGACACCGGAGCCGGCGGAGGCCAGGCATTGGCAAGGACACCGGCATCACCAGGCTTGCCGCATCGTGATCAAGAAGAAGGTTATCTGGCGGCACGGCCACAAGAAGGTCATACGCTACAAGATCAAGCGCTGCAGCGGGCGCTGGTAGGCTCCTATCCGGTCTCAGGCGGCCGATATCATTTCAAAGCCCGCGGTCTTGGCCGCGGGCTCTTTGATTCCGGATGCTTAACCCTTAGTCTTTCGACTTCTTCTCCGGCAGGCCCTTGCGCTTCGTCTCGGCGAATTCCTCGAGCTGCTTTTCGCTCATCGATTCGTACATTCCCTTGGAAGCGCCCTGGAGTTCGCTCTTCTTGGTCTCGCCGCGCTTGGCCGACAGAGCCGCGCCGGCGGCTTTCTGCTGGGCTTTCGAGGTGGCTGGCATGGCTCTTTCTCCCGTTAGAATCTGGAGAAAAACGCAACGACTGCCGTGATGTTCCGCTTCGGAATCACGACATCGCCAGCCCGAAGCCCTGTATTAGGCGACGGGTCGGAAAATCGGCTCTTTTCGATGTGAAGACGGCAAGGTCGGGGCCTTCAGGCAGCATCTCGCCACGACCGCTCGGATCGATGTCGGCGAGAAGCGACAGCGCCCGGCGCGCGATCGCTTCAGCGGGGTCGAGCCAATCGACCGGCCAGGGCGCCGTCTTGCGCATGCGATTGGCCAGAAAGGGGTAGTGTGTGCAGGCGAGCACGACGATATCCGTACGCAGCGCATCATGTTCGACGAAGCACGGCGTAATCTCGGTGCGCACGGCTTCTTCATCGACGAAGCCCTCACGCATGTAGATCTCAGCCAGTCCCGCCAGCCTGTCGCTGCCGACCAGGCGGACATGGCATTTCTGCGCCCATTTGCTGATCAGGTCGCGCGTGTATTGGCGCTTGACGGTGCCAGGCGTCGCCAGCACCGAAACCAGCCCTGAGCGCGTGCGTTCCGCCGCCGGCTTGATCGCAGGCACCATGCCGACGAAAGGATGCTCGGGAAATCTATCACGCAGCGCATCGATCACCAACGTCGAGGCGGTGTTGCAGGCGATGACGGAAATGGCCGGCGCAAAGCGCTCAAGCAGTTTGCCGAACAATTCGAGTATATGCGCCCTCAGCGCCGGCTCTTCCCAAGCGCCGTAGGGAAACGCAGCGTCGTCGGCGACATAGATGAAGCGGCGGTCGGGCATCAGCACGCGCGCCTCGCGCAGCACGGTAAGCCCGCCGATGCCCGAATCGAACATCAGGATCGGCCGCTCAGTCATTGTCGGTGCCCTTGCCGCCCAACGGCGGTATGTCATTGTCGTCACCATTGGCGTCGGGCGGTTGGCGCCCCGCTTCCGCTTTGCGGGCACGCGCGGCGGCCGCGGGCAAGCGCCGCGGGTCGTCGCCAGGGGAACCATCGCCGCGCGGGATCGCCGGCGAAAACCTGTCGAGCGACGAGATGATGCCGCGCAGCACCTTGAGCTCCGGTTCGGCAAAGCCAGGGCGTGTCAGCACCGCACGCAGATTGTCGATCATTTTCGGCTTCTTCGGTGCCGGCCGGAAATAGCCGCGCGCTTCCAATGCGCCTTCCAGATACGCAAACAGGCCGTGCAATTCTTCCTTGCTTGCCGGCTTCATGTCCGGGCCGGAAAAATTGGTCTTGGTCTCGTCTTCCAGGCCGGACTTCATCCATTCATAGGACATCAGCAGCGCGGCCTGGGCGATGTTGAGCGAAGAGAAATCGGGATCGACCGGGAAAGTGACGATCTCGTCGGCCAGGCCGACCTCGTCATTGTAGAGGCCGAAGCGTTCGCGTCCGAACAGGATGCCGGTGCGCTGGCCCATTGTGTGGCGCGCCCGCAGCAGCCTGCCCGCCTCCACCGGCCCGCGCACGGATTTGAAGCCGTCGCGCTGCCTGGCCGTGGTGGCGAAGACAAAGTTCAGGTCGGCGAGCGCCGAGGCCAAATCGTCGAAGACGGTGACAGCGTCGATGACATGATCGGCGCGGCTGGCCGCCGCGCGCGCCTTCTCGCTCGGCCAACCATCACGCGGGTTGACCAGGCGCAGCTCCGACAGACCGAAATTGGCCATGGCGCGCGCGACCATGCCAATGTTCTCGCCAAGCTGAGGCTCAACGAGGATGATCGCCGGGCCGGCGACTGCAATGCTATCGGGATCTTTGATGACGGGCATGATTGTCAATGAACTGCTGTTTGCGGCATTTCAGCGTCCCTGCCACATTCGGCCGGGAAAATGAAGCATTCGCAAATGACGACGGCTCTGGCCTCCAATTCGTGACCGATCGCCGTTTGCGTGGCCAAAAGCGCTTTGATATACGGGCGACATCTCCCGGCCCAACGCCACGCGGGCAAGGCCGTCCCATATCCCAGCAACGAGGCATTCTTTCCATGGCGAAGATCAAGGTGGCGAACCCGGTCGTCGAACTCGACGGCGACGAGATGACCCGCATCATCTGGCAGTTCATCAAGGACAAGCTGATCCATCCTTATCTCGACCTCAAGCTTGAATATTACGACCTCGGCATCGAGCACCGCGACGCCACCAACGACCAGGTGACCATCGATTCGGCCAACGCCATCAAGAAACACGGCGTCGGCGTGAAATGCGCGACGATCACCCCCGACGAGCAGCGCGTCGAGGAATTCAAGCTGAAGAAGATGTGGAAGTCGCCGAACGGCACCATCCGCAACATCCTCGGCGGCACGATCTTCCGTGAACCGATCATCATGAAGAATGTGCCGCGGCTGGTGCCCGGCTGGACCAAGCCGATCATCGTCGGCCGTCATGCGTTCGGCGACCAGTACCGCGCCACCGATTTCCGCTTTCCCGGCAAGGGCAAGCTGACGATCAAGTTCGTCGGCGAGGACGGCAAGGTGATCGAGCATGACGTGTACGACGCGCCGGGCGCCGGTGTCGCCATGGCCATGTACAATCTCGACGACTCGATCCGCGAATTCGCCCGCGCCTCGCTGAACTACGGCCTGCTGCGCAACTATCCGGTCTATCTGTCGACCAAGAACACCATCCTCAAGGCCTATGACGGCCGCTTCAAGGACATCTTCCAGGAAGTCTACGAGGCGGAATTCGAGGCCGAGTTCAAGTCGAAGAAGCTGTGGTACGAGCACCGCCTGATCGACGACATGGTGGCCTCCAGCCTGAAATGGTCGGGTGGCTATGTCTGGGCCTGCAAGAACTATGACGGCGACGTCCAGTCCGACACGGTGGCGCAAGGTTTTGGGTCGCTCGGCCTGATGACCTCCGTGCTGATGACGCCGGACGGCAAGACAGTGGAAGCGGAAGCCGCGCACGGCACCGTCACCCGCCACTATCGCCAGCACCAGAAGGGCGAGGAGACCTCGACCAATTCGATCGCCTCGATCTTCGCCTGGACGCGTGGCCTCGCCCACCGTGCCAAGCTCGACGACAATGCCGAACTGAGGCGCTTCGCCGAGACGCTGGAAAGGGTCTGCATCCAGACGGTGGAGTCCGGTTTCATGACCAAGGACCTGTCGCTGCTGATCGGTCCCGACCAGCCATGGCTTTCGACCACCGGCTTCCTCGACAAGATCGACGAGAACCTGCAGAAGGCGATGGCGTAAGCTTGGGCCTATGGCCAAGCCGGTCGTCTACGGGGCGGATTACAGCGTCTATGTGCGCATCGTCCGCCTTGCGCTCGAGGAAAAAGCCCTCGACTACGAGCTTGTGCCGGTCGATGTCTTCGCCACTGGCGGCATTCCCGCCTGTTATTTCGAGCACCATCCGTTCGGCCGCATCCCGGCGTTCGAGCATGACGGGTTTCGGCTCTTCGAGACGAGCGCGATTGCCAGATATGTCGACGAAGTATTCGACGGGCCGAGCCTTCAGCCGACGGAGGCTCGCGGCCGCGCACGGATGAACCAGATCATCGGCATGCTCGACGCCTACGCCTACAGGTCGATGGTCTGGGATGTCGCCGTCGAGCGGCTGGAGAAGGATGCGCCCGACGAGACCCTGATCGCCAATGGCATTTCGCAGGCGAGCAAAGCGCTGCAGACGCTCTCTTCGCTGAAAGCGCCGGGCTCGTGGTTGCTGGGCGATCGGCTGACACTGGCCGACCTGCATGCAGCACCGATCATCGGCTATTTCGTCAAGGCCGCCGAGGGGCAAAAGCTGCTGGCCGAGTTTGCCGAGATCCAGGCCTGGTGGGATCGCGTTGCAAAGCTCCCACGCTTTGCCAACCGGCTGACATAAGGCTTGGGCGCGTCCATGGATGATCTTTCTCACCAGGACGCACTCACGGTCGCCAGAATAGTCCGAGTGAACCACGCCGGCGAGTTCGGGGCGATCCGAATCTATTCGGCGCAGATTCTTGTCGCCAAGCGCTTTTGGCCAGATTGCGTGCCGTCCTTGTCGGAGATGCTTGGGCACGAGCGCAATCACTGTGCCGCCTTCCGTGCCGCCATGCCGTTGCGGCAGTCGCGACCGTGCCGGGTGATGCAATTCTGGAGCTGGGGCGGCTGGCTGCTGGGTTTTCTGACCGCCCTGCTCGGACCGCAAGGCATCTGGGCCTGCACCGCAGCGGTCGAAGCGGCGGTGCATCGCCATCTCGACGATCAGCTGTTTTTCCTCGCCGAACGCGATGGCGAACTGCACGGCATCATCCTGGCGATCCGCGAGGAAGAGCTTGCCCATCTCCATCACGCCGAAGAGCAGCTGAAGTCGCCCGGCCCATTGCTGAACCTTCTACGAGCGATGATTTCAGTCGCCACGGACTGCCTGATCTGGCTGTCCACCTGGGGCGACTCCAGCAGAATGACGCGCGCGCTGAAGGCTGCGAAGCAGCCCTGATGGGCGCTATGCTGCCTCCAGCGCAGCCCTTACCGCGGCAATGGCATCGGCAGCCTTGGAGGCATCCGGGCCGCCGGCCTGCGCCATATCGGGCCGACCGCCGCCGCCCTGCCCGCCCAATGCGGCGGAGGCCACGCGCACCAGATCGACGGCGCTGAAGCGGCCGACGAGATCATCAGTGACAGCGACGACGACGCTTGCCTTGTTGTCCTCGCCGGCACCGACGAAGACGACGACGCCGGAACCGAGCGAGGTCTTGCCGGCATCGGCCAGCGGCTTCAAATCCTTCGGCGAGACGCCGGAGACCGCCTTGCCAAGGAAGCCGACGCCCGCCACGGTCTCGTTCTCCGACGGCGCACCTGCCCCGGCACCGCCGCCCAGCGCCAGCTTCTTGCGCGCTTCGGTCAGCTCCTTTTCGAGCTTCTTGCGCTCATCGAGCAGCGCCTCGACACGCGCCTGCACGTCGGCCGGCGAGATCTTCAGCACTGCTGCGACCGATTTCAGACGCCGGTCCTGTTCGTCGAGATGCTTGCGCGCGGCTTCGCCGGTCAACGCCTCTATGCGGCGCACACCTGCAGCGACCGCGCTGTCCGACACGACACGCACCAGACCGATGTCGCCGGTGGCCCTGACATGGGTGCCGCCGCAGAGCTCGACCGAATAGGGCCGGTTGGCCTTGGCGCCATGCACGCCAGTGCCCATCGACACGACGCGCACTTCGTCACCATACTTCTCGCCAAACAGCGCCATGGCGCCTTCGGCGATGGCATCGTCGACCGACATCAGGCGCGTGGACACCGGGCTGTTCTGCACGACGATCTCGTTGGCCATCCGCTCGACCTCTTCGAGATCCTCGGCCGATATGGGCTTGTTGTGCGAGATGTCGAAGCGCAGGCGCTCCGGCGCCACCAGCGAGCCCTTCTGCGCGACATGGCTGCCCAGCACCTCGCGCAGCGCCTCATGGATCAGGTGCGTCGCGGAATGGTTGGCGCGCAGCCTGGTGCGGCGCGCGTGATCGACCTTCAGCTCGACGGCGGCACCGGTCTTGACCGTGCCGCCGGCTACCTTGCCGATATGCACGAACAGCCCATCAGCCTTCTTCTGCGTATCGGAAACCTCGATCGAGAACCCCTCGCCTGAAATGATGCCGGTGTCGCCCACCTGGCCGCCGGACTCTGCATAGAACGGCGTCTGGTTGACGACGATCGCCACCGCATCGCCCTTGCCGGCGCTGTCGACGGTCTTGCCGTCCCGGACAAGCGCCTGGATGATGCCTTCCGCCTGCTCCGTCTCGTAGCCGAGAAACTCGGTGGCGCCTGCCTTCTCGCGCAGGGAGAACCAGATGGTCTCGGTGGCCGCGTCGCCGGACCCAGCCCAATGCTTGCGCGCCTCGGTTTTCTGCTGCTCCATAGCATTGGTGAAGCCGGCAAGATCGACCGAGATGTTGCGCTGGCGCAGTGCGTCCTGCGTCAGATCGAGCGGGAAGCCGTAGGTGTCGTAAAGCTTGAAGGCCGTTTCGCCGTCCAGCATGTCGCCGGCATGCAGCGTTTCCGTCGCCTCCGAAAGCAGGCCGAGGCCGCGCACCAGCGTCTTGCGAAACCTGGTCTCCTCGAGCTTCAGCGTCTCGGTGATCAACTGTTCGCCGCGCAGCAGTTCCGGATAGGCCTGACCCATTTCGCGCACCAGCGCCGGCACCAGCTTCCACATCAGCGGTTCGTTGGCACCGAGCAACTGCGCATGACGCATGGCGCGGCGCATGATGCGGCGCAGGACATAGCCACGGCCTTCGTTCGAAGGCAGCACGCCATCGGCGACCAGGAAGGAGGACGAGCGCAGATGATCGGCAATGACCCGGTAGGACGCGACAGTCTCCTTGTCGGGACCATGCCCGATCGCGGACGAGGCCGCGTCGATCAGGTGACGGAACAGATCGGTCTCGAAGACGCTTTCCACCCCTTGCAGGATGGACGCCATGCGCTCCAGGCCCATGCCGGTGTCGATCGAGGGGCGCGGCAGGTCGATCCGCTCCTCCTTCGTCACCTGTTCATACTGCATGAACACCAGGTTCCAGAATTCCAGGAAACGGTCGCCATCCTCCTCCGGGCTGCCGGGAGGGCCGCCCCAGATGTGTTCGCCGCGGTCGATGAAGATCTCCGAACACGGACCGCACGGGCCGGTGTCGCCCATCGCCCAGAAATTGTCCGATGTCGCGATGCGAATGATGCGGTCGTCGGAAAACCCGGCGATCTTCTTCCAGAAACCGGCCGCCTCGTCGTCCGTATGATAGACGGTGACCAGCAGCTTGTCCTTGTTCAGCCCGAACTCCCTGGTGATCAGGTTCCAGGCAAGCTCGATGGCGCGCTCCTTGAAGTAGTCGCCAAAGGAAAAATTGCCGAGCATCTCGAAGAAGGTCAGATGGCGCGCGGTGTAGCCGACATTGTCGAGGTCGTTGTGCTTGCCGCCGGCGCGCACGCTCTTCTGGGCGGTCGAAGCGCGCGAATAGGGCCGCTTCTCCAAACCGGTGAAGACATTCTTGAACTGCACCATGCCGGCGTTGGTGAACATCAGTGTCGGATCGTTGCGCGGCACCAGCGGGCTCGACGCGACGATCTCGTGACCCTCCTTGCGGAAGTAGTCGAGAAATGTCGACCGGATCTCGTTCACGCCACTCATGAATGCTGCCTTTTCGGAAGAGCCGCCGGCAAACCGGCGGAAATGGGCTCTGCGTTTTTAGAAGATTAGGACTTGGCCTTTTAGCCGCCGCGCCTCACCCTGTCCAGAAACACGGAATTGGTCCAATCCACGGCCTTTGCGGCCATTCGAACCGGGCCTGTTTTCGCCGCCAAACGCAAAACCGCCGGCACTGGGCCGGCGGTTTCGAAACGCAATAACGCGGAACTCAATTACATAAGCCTGAGATAATAGAACGCGATTATGGCCGAACTCCGGCCGGCATCGCGCACGAGGCTGTTACATGGCGCCGGATTCTTCCTCGAAACCGTCGTCTTCGCCGCGCTCAGGGCCGCCATTCTCGAGGAATTTCTCGGCGATCAGCCCGGCATTCTGCCTGATCGACAACTCGATCTCGCGTGCCGTGTCGGGATTGTCACGCAGGAACAGCTTGGCATTTTCGCGGCCCTGGCCGAGACGCTGCGAATTATAAGAAAACCAGGCGCCAGACTTCTCGACAATACCGGCCTTGACCCCGAGATCGACCAGTTCGCCGGTTTTGGACACGCCCTCACCAAACATGATGTCGAATTCCACCACCTTGAAGGGCGGCGCCAGCTTGTTCTTGACCACCTTGACGCGGGTCTGGTTGCCGACAACCTCGTCGCGGTCCTTGATCGAGCCGATGCGGCGGATGTCAAGACGCACCGAAGCGTAGAATTTCAGCGCGTTGCCGCCCGTCGTGGTCTCGGGCGAACCAAACATGACGCCGATCTTCATGCGGATCTGGTTGATGAAGATGACCATGGTGTTGGAGCGCGAGATCGAAGCGGTCAGCTTGCGCAGCGCCTGGCTCATCAAGCGGGCCTGCAGGCCGGGCAGCGAATCGCCCATCTCACCTTCAATTTCGGCGCGTGGCGTCAGCGCCGCGACCGAATCGACCACCAGCACGTCGATGGCGCCGGAGCGCACCAGCGTGTCGCAGATTTCCAGCGCCTGCTCACCCGTGTCAGGCTGCGAGATCAGAAGGTTTTCGAGATCGACGCCAAGCTTGCGGGCATAGACCGGGTCAAGCGCGTGCTCGGCATCGACGAAGGCGCAGATGCCGCCCTTCTTCTGGGCTTCCGCCACCGTGTGCAGCGCCAGCGTCGTCTTGCCCGAGCTTTCCGGCCCGTAGATCTCGATGATGCGACCGCGCGGCAAGCCACCGACACCAAGCGCGATGTCGAGGCCAAGCGAGCCGGTCGGCACCGTTTCAATCTCGACGACCTGATCGTTGGCGCCGAGCCGCATGATCGAGCCCTTGCCGAAAGCCCGCTCGATCTGCGACAGCGCCGCATCCAGAGCCTTTGATTTGTCCACTGCCTTGTCCTCTACCAGCCGCAAAGAATTCTGAGCCATGATACATCACCCCTTGGTCGTCAATGAAGGCCGGACAATCCGTAATCCCTGCCTATTTGTACCTTTTTTGTTCTCATTTGGCAAGAGGGGTCAAATATCTGAAAAACAAACGATATCCGGATTTGTTCTTTTTTTGTCCAAGGATTCGATCAGGGATGCGCCACACGTTGGGCCAGACGGCTCGGCTGTTTCGATCTGCCGAATCGCCGCCTTGCATGCGAAGCTCCGTCGCGCAGCCTAGCGCTTGTGCGGCTGGAATAACAAAGGTCATATCGCCGGCATGCTGAAATCCGCGAACATACTGGCCGTAGGCGGCGCCCATATCGACCGGCGCGGCCAGGTGTCCGGCGCTTACGTGCCGGCTGCCTCCAATCCCGGCACGATGCGCGAGGATGTCGGCGGCGGCGTCTTCAACGCTTTGCGCAGTGCCGTGCGGCGCGGCGTCTCCGCGTCGCTCATATCGGTTCGCGGCGGCGATGCCGCTGCCGACACCGTTTCGCGAGCCATTGCCGAGGCAGGCATTACCGACCTGTCGGCGGTCTTCCTCGACCGCACGACGCCGAGCTACACGGCGCTGATCGACAGCGAAGGCGAGCTGATCGTCGGCTTTGCCGATATGGCGCTCTATGATTTGGCGTTTCCCAAGCAGATCAGGCGCTCCAAGGTGCGGGAGGTGATCGCTGCCGCCGATGCGATCCTGTGCGACGCCAACCTGCCCTCTTCGGCGCTGGAACGGCTGGTCGCGCTCGCCACGGGCAAGCCGGTTTTCGCCATTGCAATTTCGCCTGCCAAGGTAACGCGGCTGATACCGGTGCTGAAGGAGCTCTCGCTCGTCTTCATGAACCGGCGCGAGGCCATGGTGCTGGCCGGCGTCGCCGCGACTGCCACGGAGCGCGAGGTCGTCGACGGGTTGCGATGCAGCGGCCTCGTCAGCGGCGTGGTGACGGCGGGCAGCGAGCCCATGCTGGGCTTCGATGAAGCCGGCGCCTTCTCGATCCTGCCGCCGCCGCCAAGAAAGGTCGCTGACGTCACCGGGGCCGGCGATGCCCTGGCGGGCGCAACGGTCGCTGCTTTGCTGCGCGGACTGCCCCTGCGGTCAGCACTGCGCGAAGGCATTGCCGGGGCGACGCTTGCCATCGAAAGCGCCAACGCCGTTCCGGAGTTCACCGCGGCTGATTTCACTGAGGCATTGGCTCTTGTGCCGGATGCCAGGGAAGTGGCATGAGACCGGCAAATTCATAGTGCCACGATGTTGCCTGATGTCCCGACGGACGCGCTGCATTCCGGATTGGAGACCCTGATGACCCCTGAGACCGCCCGCCCCTTCATCGACATCCACGCGCCGGTGGCGCAGGCCCTGGCGGCCGGCCGGCCGGTGGTGGCGCTGGAAAGCACCATCATCACCCATGGCATGCCCTACCCCGACAATGGCGCCATGGCGGCCGATGTCGAAAAGATCATCACCGATGGCGGCGCCGTGCCGGCGACCATCGCCGTGGTTGGCGGCCGCATCAAGATCGGGCTTTCGGACGGCGAGCGCGAATCGCTGGCGATGACGGGCGACGCCATGAAGCTGTCGCGCGCCGATCTCGGTTTTGCCGTGGCGCAAGGGCGCACCGGTGGCACCACGGTCGCCGCCACGATGATCGCGGCGCATATGGTCGGCATAAAAGTGTTCGCCACCGGCGGCATTGGCGGCGTGCACAAGGGCGCCGAAAAGAGTTTTGACATTTCCGCCGATCTCGACGAGCTGGCGCGCACCCCGGTCATCGTCGTCTCGGCCGGCGCCAAGGCGATCCTCGACATCGAAAAGACGCTGGAGGTGCTGGAGACGCGCGGCGTGCCGGTGATCGGCCATGGCTGCGAGACGATGCCAGCCTTCTGGTCGCGACATTCGCCATTCCGCGCGCCGCTGACCTTGCACGAGCCGGAAGAGATCGCGCATTTCTACCAGACGAGGGCAGCGCTGGGGCTCGCCGGCGGCATGCTGATCGCCAATCCTGTGCCGGAAAACCATGAAATCCCGGCTGAGGAGATGGCGGGCTATATCGACGCCGCGCAGAAGGCCGCAGAAGCGCTCAACGTGACCGGCAAGGCGGTGACACCCTTCCTGCTGTCGAAAATCCTCGAACTGACCGGCGGCAGGAGCCTCAAGACCAACATCGCGCTGGTGGAAAACAACGCGCGGCTGGCGGCACGGATTGCGAAGGCGTTGTAGGCCAACGTCGGCGGGACACAGCACCCCCCTCTGTCCTGCCGGACATCTCCCCCGCAAGGGGGGAGATCGAATGTCGTCAACGCCTCTGCCAATCTTCAACGTTGAAAAAAGCAGGCAGACGGTGAAACCGCCAATCTCCCCCCTTGCGGGGGAGATGGCCGGCAGGCCAGAGGGGGGTGGTGTCCCTCGACCGTCCCAAGGCTGGCATCACTTCCCCGCCCGCCGTCCAGCCGCATACGCCCGCCGTACCCAGGCCGCCATCTCGTCGGGATCATCGAAAGCGCTGTCGGGAACGCCCCAGTAGGGCATGGCGACCAGCTTGCCGTGGCGCGAGCCGGTATAGGTCCATTGCGTGCAGCCGGCGGCCTCGAACTCGGGCGCGCTTTGCTCGTCGGCCTTCAGCATCAACTCACCGCGCAGCACGATGGCGACGATGACACCGTCGAAATAGATGCCCTTGCCGCCGAACAGTTTGCGGATGCTGACAGGGCCGAGGCCCTCGAACAGTTCGGCGATGCGTTCATTGTCCATGCCGCGATCATGTCACCGGCGTTTGGCCTTGTCATCGCCGCAACCAAAATCATGCTGACAGGTTGTGTGAGGTCGATCGGAGTTTCCCGCCATGCCCGTCCTGCTCAAAGGGTCCTGCCGCTGCAATGCCGTGCGTTTCGAGGTGGAGAGCCACACGCCGGCGCCATTCATGCTGTGCTACTGTTCGATCTGCCGCAAGCAGCAGGGCGGCGGCGGGTTTGCCATCAATCTCGGTGCGGACAACGAAACACTGAACATCAGGGGCAAGCGCAGCCTCGGCGTCTTTCGGGCGGAGATCGAGGACGACGAGCATCCGCATTGCGAAATCTCGACCGGCGAGCGCAATTTCTGCAAGAAATGCGGGGCGGCCCTTTGGCTCTACGATCCGACATGGCCGGAACTGGTGCATCCCTTCGCCTCGGCGATCGACAGCGATTTACCCATTCCGCCAAGCAAGGTGCACCTGATGCTGAAATACAAGGCGAACTGGGTGGAGCCGGAGGTTGGCAAGCATGACAAGGTCTTCGACGTCTATCCCGAGGAATCGATCGCCGACTGGCACAAGCGGACGGGCATGTGGGTGGATTAGCGTCCTTCACCCCGTTTACGGCGGGGCGATTGCATATGGGTTTTTACGAAGAGGACCCCCACCCTAACCCTCCCCACAAGGGGGAGGGAACGCTGCCGCGCGCCATCCTTTTGGCGTCGAAACCTCGGGGATTTGCGGAATCAGCGCCTACCAAGTCTCCCTCCCCCTTGTGGGGAGGGATTAAGGGGGTATTCGTAGAGCGCAAGCCAGTCATATGCGATCACCCCTGCCGCTTACGGGGCTGGAAGATCAGGCCGAGGCGCGTGCTTCTGCCAGCGCCTTCAGGTCGGCCGGCTTGAGTTCGACGGATTCGCCGCAACCGCAAGCCGAACTCTGGTTCGGGTTGCGGAATGTGAAGCCGGTGCGAAGCGTCGTCTGCTCGAAATCCATCTCGGTGCCGAACAGGAATAGCGCTGCCTCGGGCGCCACATAGACATGCGCGCCATCGCGCTCGATATGGTCGTCCTTGGTGTTGGGCTCGGTCACCAGATCGACCGTATATTCCATCCCGGCGCAGCCGCCCTTCTTGATGCCGAGGCGGATGCCATGCGCGTTGTCGCGGGTGGCGACAATCTCGCGCACCCGGTCGGCGGCCTTTTCGGTCATCGTGATGACGGCGAAGCGTCCCATTCTTTTTCCTTCCATTCCATGCAGGTTCAAGGCCTGCCGAATGATTCCTCACCTAAAATGGTGAAGTTTTATCCCTGGTGCAAGTGCACCAGCCTCTGTCGGGCTAGTACCAACCCACCGCCACCTGCGCCTCTTCCGACATGCGGTCGGCCGACCATGGCGGGTCGAAAGTCATGTTGACCTCGACGCCGGACACGCCTTCGACGGCGCCGACGGCATTCTCCACCCAGCCGGGCATTTCGCCGGCGACAGGGCAGCCCGGAGCGGTCAGCGTCATGTCGATCTTGACCGAGCGATTGTCCTCGATGTCGATCTTATAGATCAGGCCGAGCTCGTAGATATCGGCTGGGATTTCCGGATCGTAGACGGTCTTCAGCGCCGAGACGATGTCGTCGGTCAGCCGCGCCAGCTCGTCGGCTGGAATGGCCGATCCCGAAACCAGCGCATTGGGCGCTGTTTCCGGAATGGTCTCGGCTGCGATGCTTGCATCATCCATGGTCGTCACCCAAAAAAATCGTCATCCAAAGAATTTGCGCGCTTTTTCAAGCGCCTCGGCCAAAGCGTCGACTTCGGCCCTGGTATTATACATGCCGAACGATGCCCTGCATGTGGAGGTTACGCCGAACCGTTTCAACAGCGGCTGGGCGCAATGGGTGCCGGCGCGGACAGCAACGCCCTGCCTGTCGATCACCATCGACACGTCATGCGCATGAATGCCTTGCAGTTCAAACGAGATGATGGCGCCCTTGCCAGGCGCATCGCCGAAGATGCGCAGCGAATTGATGGCGCGCAGCCGCTCATGCGCGTAATTCTTGAGATCTTCCTCATGCGCGGCGATGCGCTCGCGGCCGATTTTTTCCATATAGTCGAGCGCAGCACCCAGCCCGATCGCCTGGACGATCGGCGGCGTGCCGGCTTCGAAACGGTGGGGCGGCTCGTTGTAGGTGACGATGTCTTCCGTCACCTCCTCGATCATCTCGCCGCCGCCCATGAAGGGCCGCATGCCAGCGAGAATGTCCTTCTTGCCGTAGAGCACGCCGATGCCCGACGGGCCGTAGACCTTGTGGCCGGTGAAGACGAAGAAGTCGCAGTCGAGATCCTGCACATCGATCGGCATATGCACGGCGCTCTGGCTGCCGTCTACAAGGACGGGAATTCCACGCGCATGCGCAATGCGCACGATCTCCTTGATCGGCGTCACCGTGCCCAGCGCATTCGACATCTGCGTGATGGCGACCAGCTTGGTGCGGTCGGTCAGCCGCTTCTCGAATTCGTCGATGTGGAATACGCCGAGATCGTCGACCGGCACCCAGACCAGTTTGGCGCCCTGCCGCTCGCGGATGAAATGCCACGGCACGATATTGGAGTGGTGCTCCATGATCGACAGCACGATCTCGTCGCCCTCGCCGATGTTGGGCATGCCATAGCCATAGGCGACCGTGTTGATGGCCGAAGTCGTGTTCGAGGTGAAGACGATGTTGTCGGTGCTTGGCGCGTTGAGGAAGCGGCGCACCGTCTCACGGGCCTTTTCGTAGGCGTCGGTCGCGGCGTTCGAGAGAAAATGCAGGCCGCGATGGACGTTGGCGTATTCCTGGGAATAGGCATGCTGGATTGTGTCCAGCACCACCTGCGGCTTCTGTGCCGAGGCGCCATTGTCGAGATAGACCAGCGGCTTGCCGTAGACTTCCCGCGACAGGATCGGGAAATCGCGGCGAATCGCTTCGACGTCGTAGAAATCTCCGCTCTTGCCCGGTGCGTTCATCAGATCACCCGTGTGCCACGAACCAGCCGTCGAGCCGCGCTTCCAGCGCCTCGACGATCGCCTCGTCCTCCAGTTCCTCGATCACCTCCGCGACGAAGGCCTTCACGAGCAGCCCCCGCGCGCTTTTCTCGTCGACGCCGCGCGCCATCAGGTAGAACAGATGGTCGTGGTCGATTTCGGTGACCGTCGCGCCGTGGCCGCAAATCACGTCGTCGGCGAAGATTTCAAGCTCCGGCTTGGTCGAGAACTCGCCATCGTCCGACAAAAGCAGCGTGTTGCAGGCCATCTTGGCGTTGGTCTTCTGCGCATATTGATGGACGTTGATGCGGCCCTGGAACACACCGCGCGCCTTGCCCGTCACCACATTGCGGATCACTTCCGTAGAGGTCGTGTGCGGCACGGCGTGGTCGAGCACCATGGTCACGTCGGTGTGGGTGTCGCCGGCCAGCAGGTTGATGCCGCGAAGCTTGAAATCGGCGCCTTCGCCAGTCGTCCTGACCATGATCTCCTGGCGCACGAGCTTGCCGCCGGCGTTCATGACGAACAGCGTCAGTTTCGCATTCTTGCCGATATGGGCCTTGAACTGCGCCAGATGCGTCGCCGTTTCCGGCTGCTCCTGGACGACCAGCCACGTTACCTCGGCGCCCTCGTCGAGCACGATCTGACTTACCGAGCTGCTCAAGGCAGCGCCATCACCCGTCTGCCGTTCGACGATGACGGCCTTGGCGCTGGCGCCGACGCGCACGGGCAGGCGCACATGCGTCTGGCCGCCAGCCTGCAGGTTCTGCAGTTCGATCGGCTTTTCCAGCTTCGTCCCATCGGCAATATCGATGAAATAACCATCGGCAACGAAAGCCGTGTTCAGCGCGCCGATGGCATCGTCGCTGCCATAGGGATCGAGCCCCGGTGCGATGCTGCCGTCGATCAGCTTTTCCGAAAGGCGCTGGAAGGTGACGCCTTCAAGGACAGGCACCTTGGCGTCGGACTTGCCGTTCAGGATCGACACCACGGCGGAACCTTCGACGATCGGTGCGATGGCTTTGGCCATGGCGGCCGGGTCGAAGTCCGGCACGGTATTCAGCAACCGGCGCAGGTCGGTATAGTGCCAGGATTCGACGCGCCGCGTCGGCAGGCCGTGCTTGATCGTCTCGATGGCGTCGTCGCGCTTCAGCATCACCGCGCCGTCGCCCGGCAGCAGCGACAATCGGTCGCCGAACGCGTCGATCAACGCTGTCTCGGCCGGTGTCCGCTGGGGCTGTGTGTGCATATTCATTAGTTTGACCTTGCCCTCTGGCATCTCACGCGGCTTCGCCGATCACGCCGGCATAGCCATTGGCTTCCAAATCGAGCGCCAGCGACTTGTCGCCTGACTTGATGACCTGGCCCTTGTAGAGCACGTGCACGGTGTCGGGCACGATGTGCTCAAGCAGGCGCTGGTAATGGGTGATGACCAGGAACGCCCGGTCCGGCGCCCGCAGCGCGTTGACGCCGTCGGACACGATCTTCAGCGCATCGATGTCGAGGCCGGAATCGGTCTCGTCGAGCACGCACAATTTCGGCTCCAGCAGCTTCATCTGCAGGATCTCGGCGCGCTTCTTCTCCCCGCCGGAGAAGCCGACATTGAGCGGCCGCTTGAGCATCGCCATGTCCATGCTGAGCGAGGCGGCGGCTTCCTTCACCCGCTTCAGGAATTCCGGGATCTTCAGCGGCTCCTCGCCACGCGCCTTGCGCTGCTCGTTCATCGCCACCTTCAGGAATTCCATGGTCGCGACGCCCGGTATCTCCATCGGATACTGGAAGGCGAGGAAAATGCCTGACGTGGCGCGCTCGGCCGGATCCATTTCGAGGATCGACTGGCCGTTGTAGAGGATGTCGCCTTCGGTCACTTCATAGTCCTCGCGGCCGGCGAGGATGTAGGACAGCGTCGATTTGCCCGAGCCGTTCGGACCCATGATCGCGGCGACCTCGCCGGCTTTCACCGTCAGGTTCAGGCCGCGGATGATTTCGGTGCCGTCATCGACGATGCGGGCGTGCAGGTTTTTGATCTCAAGCATTTTTTCGTTTCCTGAATATATATCCGGTCAGCCGACCGAGCCCTCAAGGCTAATCCCGATCAGCTTCTGCGCCTCGACCGCGAATTCCATCGGCAGTTGCTGGATGACGTCCTTGACGAAGCCGTTGACGATCAGCGCGATCGCTTCCTCTTCGGGAATGCCGCGCTGCATGACGTAGAATTTCTGGTCCTCGGAAATCTTCGACGTCGTCGCTTCGTGCTCGAACTGCGCCGTCGAATTCTTGGCTTCCATGTAGGGCACGGTGTGCGCGCCGCACTGGTCGCCGATCAGCAGCGAGTCGCAGTTGGTGAAGTTGCGGGCGTTGGTCGCCTTGCGATGCGCCGAGACCTGGCCGCGATAGGTGTTCTGCGAGTAGCCGGCGGCGATACCCTTGGAGATGATGCGGCTCGACGTGTTCTTGCCAAGATGGATCATCTTGGTGCCGCTATCGACCTGCTGATAACCGTTCGACACGGCGATCGAATAGAATTCGCCTTGGGAATCGTCGCCACGCAGGATGCAGCTCGGATATTTCCAGGTGATGGCCGAGCCGGTCTCCACCTGCGTCCACGAGATCTTCGAGCGGTCACCGCGGCAGTCGCCGCGCTTGGTGACGAAATTGTAGATGCCGCCCTTGCCCTCGGCATCGCCGGGGTACCAGTTCTGCACTGTCGAGTACTTGATCTCGGCATCGTCGAGCGCCACCAGCTCGACCACCGCGGCATGCAGCTCGTTCTCGTCGCGTTGCGGGGCCGTGCAGCCCTCGAGATAAGAGACGTAAGCCCCCTCCTCGGCGATGATCAATGTGCGCTCGAACTGGCCGGTGTTCTTCTCGTTCATGCGGAAATAAGTCGACAGCTCCATCGGGCAGCGCACGCCCTTGGGCACGAAGACGAAGGAGCCGTCGGTGAACACGGCGGAGTTCAGCGTCGCGTAGTAATTGTCGGAGGTCGGCACGACCGAACCGAGATACTTCTGCACCAGCTCCGGATGCTCGCGGATGGCTTCCGAGATCGAACAGAAGATGACGCCGGCCTGCGCCAACTCCTTCTTGAAGGTGGTGACGACGGAGACGGAATCGAACACGGCGTCGACGGCGACGCGGCCTGATTTATAGACATTGTCGCTGACTTCCTCGAGCTCGGAGGCGTCGGTCTTCTGCACGCCGGCGAGGATTTCCTGCTCCCGCAGCGGAATCCCCAGCTTCTCGTAGACCTTCAGCAGCTCGGGATCGACATCGCTGAGCGAGGTCGGGCCGGGCGTGCTCTTCGGCGCCGCGTAGAAGTAGATGTCCTGGAAATCGATCTTCGGATAGTGGACGCGCGCCCAGGTCGGCTCGTCAAGCGTCAGCCAGCGGCGATACGCTTCCAGACGCCATTCCAGCATCCAGGACGGCTCGTCCTTCTTGGCCGAAATGAAACGGATGATGTCTTCGCTGAGGCCCTTGGGGGCCTTGTCCATCGCGATTTCGGTCTGGAATCCGTATTTGTATTGGTCGACGTCGATCTTTCGGACCCGATCGATCGTGTCCTGCACAGCAGGCATATGCGTTCTCCATCCACGCCGGGGTCAAGGCCCGACAGTTTTCAAACTATGGCACCGCCAAAACCGAACCCCAAGAGGTGCTCGCGGCAGCGTAAGTTTAATATAGTGCGCTTCGACCGGGAATTCACCCGGCCAGCATGAAACGCACGGCTCTACCAGGCCGAAAGGCCCAAATTCGTCCAACCGCTACGCGGCCCGTTCTCTATCCGCCCTACGGGCGGCAATACCCGCAAGCGCGGTGCGGAAAAGCTCAACGTCTTCCGCGCCGGTCGCCGGTCCGATGGACACCCGCAAGGCGCCGAGACTGTCGCCGTATCCCATGGCTTTCAGCACATGGCTCGGTCCGACCTTGCCAGACGAACAGGCAGAGCCGGCCGACAGCGCTACACCGGCCAGATCGAAGGCGATCTGCGCGGTTTCGGCTTTGACGCCCGCAATAGCGAAGAATGCCGTATTGGCAAGCCTTGGCGCACCGGTTCCGAAGATTTCCGCGTCCGGCACCAGCGTTTTCACGATGGCTTCGATCTCGTCGCGGCGCCGGCGCACCGCATCCATGCTTTGTAGTCCGGCAAGCGCCTCGCGGGCGGCCGCGCCAAAACCTGATATGGCGGCGAGGTTTTCAGTGCCGCCGCGATGGCCCTTTTCCTGGCCGCCGCCATTGATCAACGGCTTCGGCATCATCAAATCCGAAGCTGCGACGATGGCGCCGACGCCCTTGGGGCCACCGATCTTGTGCGAGGACAGAATCAGATAATCGGCGTAACCCGTTGATAGATCGATCGGAACACGCCCCGCAGCCTGCACAGCGTCGACAATGAGGATACCGCCCGCCGCCTTGACGATCCCGGCGATGCGATCGATCGGCTGGATGACGCCGGTTTCGTTGTTGGCGGCATGGATAGCGACCAGCGGCAGGCCTTCGCTCTTGTCATGACCGCCGAGCACCGATGCCAAGGCGCCGAGATCGGCGATGCCGTTGGCGTCGACACCGATCCGGGTAACCTGCGCTGCCGGGAAGTGTCCGCCATTCAACAGGCAGGGATGATCGGCCTCGGACACGTAAAGCCGGCTCATGCGCACGGTGCCGCGCCCCATCCGCCAGTCTGGTGACAGCAGCGTCGAGGCGGCTTCCGTGGCACCGGAGGTGAACACGATATGCTCCGCCTTGGCGTTGACGAGCGCCGCCACGTCACGCCTGGCGGTCTCGATCAGGCGGCGGGCCGCACGCCCCTCGGCGTGAACCGATGACGGATTGGCGGCGACGTCAAGCGCCGCGACCATAGCCTCGCGGGCCGCGGCAAGCAGCGGCGCACTGGCATTATAATCGAGATAGGCGCGTTTTGCGGCCATTTTCGTCCGTCAAGTCCCGTCAGAAGCCATTCCGATGTCGTATGGCGTTATTTCCTTGAAATTCCAAGGCGAGCCGTCCTATTTACGCGGCTTGCGGCGCGGGTGGCCGGGCTCGATGTCTTGCCACCCAGTTTTGAACAATTCTAAACTAGCTTCTAAGAAGACGCTCGCCTTGCGTCAAGGCCAGAGGAAACGTTCCAGGCACCGCGCGTTCGTATTACCAAGTGGAGTATTTTATGCCTGAGGTCATTTTCACCGGTCCTGCCGGCCGCCTGGAGGGTCGCTATCAGCCTTCCAAGGAAAAAAGCGCGCCGATTGCCATCGTCCTGCACCCGCATCCGCAATTCGGCGGCACGATGAACAACAAGATCGTCTACGACCTCTTCTACATGTTCCAGAAGCGGGATTTCACCACGCTGCGCTTCAATTTCCGCGGCATCGGCCGCAGTCAGGGCGAATTCGACCACGGCACCGGCGAGTTGTCGGATGCCGCCGCGGCGCTGGATTGGGTGCAGTCGCTGCATCCCGATTCCAAGAGCTGCTGGGTCGCCGGCTACTCCTTCGGCTCCTGGATCGGGATGCAGCTTCTGATGCGCCGGCCGGAGATCGAAGGCTTCATCTCGATCGCGCCGCAGCCCAACACCTATGATTTCTCGTTCCTGGCGCCCTGCCCGTCATCGGGCCTGATCATCCATGGCGATGCCGACAAGGTGGCGCCGCCGAAGGATGTGCAGGGCCTGGTCGACAAGCTGCACACGCAGAAGGGCATCACCATCACGCAAAAGACGTTGCCCGGCGCCAACCATTTCTTCGCCAACGATGCCGACCTGCTGCTCGAGGAATGCGCCGACTATCTCGACCGCCGGCTGGCCGGCGAATTGTCGGATCCGCGTCCGAAGCGGCTGAGATAAACAAGAAAAGAACGGACGGCGATGTACGAGCCTCCTCATTTCAGGGAAACGCGGCCGGAAATCCTGCACGGGCTGATCCGAACGCATCCGCTGGGCCTGTTGATTTCCAACGGGTCCGATGGGCCGGTCGCCAACGCTGTCCCGTTCCTGCTCGACGCGGAAATCGGGCCTAACGGCAGGCTGCGCGCCCATCTGGCGCGGGCCAACCCGCAATGGCGCCTGCTGGCCGACAATCCGGCTTCACCGGTATTGATCGTCTTCCAGGGCAGCGATGCCTATGTGACGCCGTCCTGGTACGAGACCAAGCGCGAGACCGGCAAGGTGGTGCCGACCTGGAATTATGCCATCGTGCAGGTTCGCGGCACAGTCAAGGTGATGGATGACCAGGACTGGCTGGCGCAGCAGATCGCCGATCTGACGGCGTCGCAGGAAGGCGCTCGCCAAGCGCCCTGGGCAGTGACCGACGCGCCGGAGCCGTTCATCCAGTCGCAGATCAAAGGCATTATCGGGCTGGAAATCGAGATCAGCGAAATCCACGGCAAGTGGAAGGTCAGCCAGAACCGGCCGGTCGCCGATCGCGTCGGCGTTGCACAGGGGCTGGAAAGCGAAGACCACCAGTCGCCCGGCATGGCCGGCCTGGTCAGATCCTATGGCGGGCTGGACGGCAACTGAACTTCGAATGCTCAGGAAGCCTTCCTTCTCCGCCCAATCAGCCGAAACGTTGTCTTGCGGACCGGCAGTCCCGAAGGCATCGGCCGGAAGATGAAGCCGAGCCGGGCAAAGACCAGCCCGCAGGCCAGCGCGAAACCGCAGCCAAGGCCGAAGCCGGCGACGGTGTCGCTGGGATAGTGCGCGCCAACGAAGATACGGGTCGAGGCGATGCAGGCAGTGATCGCCAGGGCGATGTACCAGCGCCGCGGAAACAACAGCAAAGCGACCCCGAACACCGCGCCCATCGTCGTACCATGGCCGGATGGAAAGCCGGCGAAGCGCGCATCGAAAGCGAAGGGGTGCAGGGTAAGCACGCCAAAGTCCTCGTAATAGAGCGGGCGAGCCCGGCCAATCGCATATTTCAGCACATTGACGGCGATTCCCGACAGGCCGGTGGCGCACAGCACCAGAAAAGCCAGGCAGGTCCAGTTGTAGAGGAGCATCAGCGAGCGCCGGGAGAGGCTTCGCCAATCCGTCAGGTTCGCGGCGACAAGCAGAAGCGCCGCCGGAATGAGATACCAGCCACCCAGGCCGAACTGGGTGAAAAAGTCGGCAGTCCGGGCAAATCCCGCCGACCACTTGCCGTGAAGCATTCCGGCCGGAGTGTCGAGACGAACAAACGCTGCCGCCGTCAGCAAAATCCAGACCAGCACCCAGACCGACCACAAAACGTTCGGGTATCTGGCCGGACGGGTGGCAAGGCGGCTTTTGGCGATCTGCATCGTATCGCGAAAATTGTCGAGCGACCGGCGCCCTACCCCAAGGAGCAGGCTCGAAACGGGCGGGCGTGATTTCACCAGCATAGGAAATTCGACCCCATTGTTGCCGTCATGGGCATCGGCGAGCCGTCACTGGGTTACACGATAGAGGCCGAGCGACAGCTTGTCTCCCGATGAATAGTTGAGGCCGTCGACCTCGGCAACGCGGTTCGCCGACTTGCCTTGCGCCGCCAGCAGCCCATTCAGTTTCTGCTCGTCGCCGACCTGCGCCAGCGCCAGGGCGCAGGCAGGATCGCCGAGCAGATGCTTGGCGACGCCATCGACATCGGTCAGGACGGTCTTGGTGCCGACCAGGAACACCAGGCTCGGCTCGTGATATTCCGCCGAAGCGAGCACCGTGGTGTCGCAAGGCCTGTTGGCCTGGAACGCCGCCTCGATCGCCGGGCTCAGCCAGATCGGCTTCAGCGAAGGCGCGATGACGCCGAACAACAGCCCATAGGTGATGCCCGCGCAAGCCGCGACGGCGCCGATGCGAGGAAGCGGAACCTGCAACTCCCGCGAGAAGGCAAGGTAGCCCGCCCCCAGTGCTGCCGCGGCGGCCGGAATGCTCCACCAGGAGAAGGTGCCGGTGAGGTAGATCGGCGCTCCGACGCAGACCGCCGCCAGGCCAAGGCTGACCACGGCAAGACCGAATGCGGTCGACCACCACAACCAATCCTGCCAGCGCCTGAGCGGCGCATTCGGCTCCTGCGGCGGCAAGGTCAGCAGCCAGCCGATCAGCAGCGCCATGCCGGGATAGGCCGGCAGGACATAGTGCGGCAGCTTGGTCGGGATCAGCTCGAACACCAGCCAGAACGGAATGTACCAGGCCAGGCAGAAACGCAACCGCGGATCGTCGCGCAGACGGTTGAGGGCCTGCAGCCCGGCGCCGACCGCGATCAGACCGAACGGCCACATGAACAAGGAATAGGTCAGCATGTAGAAGCCCGGCGGCAGGCCGTGCGATTCCTCGCCCGAGGCGACCTTGGCCATCATGTCCTTGCCGACGGCATCACTGAGAAAGGCGCCGCCGCTCTTCCAGGTGATGAGGGCCACCCAGGGCAGCACGATGAGCAGCACCAGAGCGACACCGCGCACGAGCTTCAGCTTCAGGAGCCAGCGCCAGTCGCGCTCGAAGGCAAACAGGGCGGCGACCGTCAGCACCGACAGGAGCGGAGCTACCGGCCCCTTGATAAGGATTCCAAGGCCTTGAGCGGCCCAGAATATCCACGGCAGATGGGCGGCCACCGGTTCGTTGCGGCGCGATGCCAGATAGATCTGGGCGAGCGCGCCTTGCGCCGCCACGCAGCAGGCCAGCAGCATGGCGTCGGTCTTGGCGTCACGGCCCTCGAAGGCTGTGGCGAAGATAGCCGCCATCATCAGGCCGGCGGCGAGACCGGCATTGGCCCCGAACAGCTTGGTGCCTGTCCAGGCAATGCCGACGACGGCCAAGGCAATGCCAAGCATGGAGACGAGGCGGTAGACCCAGATCGGCGCCGCCGCCCCCTCGCCGCTCAGCGCCACGGCCGCCGATTGCAGCCAGTAGATGCCGATCGGCTTCTTGTAGCGCGAGGCATCCTGAAAACGGATGTCGACATAGTCGGAGGTTTCGACCATCTGCTTCGTGGCCTGGACAAAACGGGATTCGTCGCGGTCGATGGGTGGAAGGCTCGCCAGTCCGCTGAACGTCATCAGCACGCTGAACAGAAAGAGAAAGAGATAGTTCCTGTTCATCGCGGAGCTTTCCGGATCTGATCTGCGGGATGGCCCCGTCGCGGCGCCTCAGGCCCTGCCCTGCGCGGCGCCTGAATACGCCAGCCCAAACGACGAAGCAAGGATTCGCAAACGCCATCCGCGCGGGCCGCAAAACCGGAAACCACTTTTGCTGATCGCGCTTGGATGCTAAACGCCCGCGTTCATGCACATCCGAGCCACAGCGGCCGGGCGCTTTCGGGAAAGAAACAATGTCCGCCTTCAAATCCGATTTCCTGCGCACGATGAGCGAGCGCGGTTTCATCCACCAGACTTCGGATGATGCCGGCCTCGACAATATCTTCGCCAAGGAGACGGTGACGGCCTATATCGGCTTCGACGCCACCGCCAAGAGCCTGCACGCCGGCTCGCTGATCCAGATCATGATGCTGCACTGGCTGCAGCAGACCGGTCATCGGCCGATCGCGTTGATGGGCGGCGGCACCTCGATGATCGGCGACCCGTCCTTCAAGGACGAGGCGCGCAAGCTTTTGACCCCGCAGGACATCGAAGACAATCTAGCCGGCATCCGCCGCAACTTCATGCCCTACCTCAAATTCGGCAGCGGTCCGAACGACGCCATCATGGTCAACAACGCCGACTGGCTGATGGAGATCAACTACGTCAATTTCCTGCGCGATGTCGGCCGTCACTTTTCCGTCAACCGCATGCTGGCGTTCGATTCCGTCAAGCTGCGGCTCGATCGCGAGCAGTCGCTGTCGTTCCTCGAATTCAACTACATGATCCTGCAGGCCTATGATTTCGTCGAGCTTTACAAGCGTCTCGGCTGCCGCCTGCAGATGGGCGGCTCCGACCAATGGGGCAACATCATCAACGGCATCGATCTCGGCCGCCGCATGGAGGACGCGCAGCTCTATGCGCTGACCACGCCTCTGCTCACCACCTCGTCTGGCGCCAAGATGGGCAAGTCCGCCTCGGGCGCGGTCTGGCTCGATGCGGAGATGCTGAGCCCCTACGAATTCTGGCAGTATTGGCGCAACACCGAGGATGCCGACGTCGCCCGCTTCCTGAAGCTCTACACGACGCTGCCGCTGGACGAGGTGGCGCGGCTCGAGCGGCTCGGCGGATTTGAGATCAATGAGGCCAAGAAGATCCTCGCCACCGAGATCACCGCCTTGCTGCACGGCCGTGCAGCCGCCGAGCAGGCCAGCGATACGGCGCGCAAGACCTTCGAGGAAGGCGCGCTCGCGGAGTCGCTGCCGACCGTCAAGGTCGACAAGACAGCGCTCGAAACCGGCGTCGGCATCCTGTCGCTGCTGGTCACTGCCGGACTGGCGGCATCGAACGGCGAAGCGCGGCGGCATGTGCAGGGCGGTGCCGTGCGCCTGAACGACGAGCCGGTGAGCGACGAGCGCCGCCTGGTGACATCAAAGGATTTGAGTCCGGAAAACATCGTAAAGCTGTCTTTGGGAAAGAAAAAACACATTCTGGTGCGGCCAGTCTGAACTCGATCACCGGTACTCGAAGATCGACCTGAATATTCCAGGCGCGATCACCGACAGCGGATTGATGTCCAGCAGCGGCTTGTTGGCATTGCCCTTGAGCCGGTAGGTGACACCGATCAGGCCACGGTCGCGGCCATTGCCGAGCAGCGCGCCAACGATGGGCAATTCCCCGAAGATGCGATTGAGGCCATAGACCGGCATGAACGTGCCGGTCATGTCCATGTTGTTGTTCTGGTCGTAGAGCGTGCCCTGGAACGTCGTGCCGATGCGCGGACCGCGCAGCACGCCATTGGCCAGTTTCAGATAGCCGCTGCCCTTGTCGATCTCGGCGTAACCGCGTTCGAACTTCACCCGCGACGTGTCCAGCTTGCCCTTGACCGCCTGGTTGAGGCTGCGGTTGTCACCGGCCGGCGTGGTCGAGACGATGGAGGCGAGTTTCGGTTCGTTGACGACGAAAAAGTTGCTGGTGTCGACCTTGCCCTTGAGCGATCCGTCGCTCGGCCCGGCCAGTGCGAGCGTGATCACGCCGCCTTCCATATGTTCGTAGATGTTGAGGAATCTCAGAATGGCGCCGGCGTCCGCGGACTGCATGTTGAGCGTGCGCCGGCCGGCGCCGGTGGTGTTGCTGATTGATATGGCCGCACCTGAACTGGCCGTGGCGCTGACCTTCAGCCCGTTCACCCGCGAGCCGGCCGCGCTGTAGCCGAGCTTCAGATTGGACAATTGCTCGTCGTGGAAACCGGTCAGCCGGTCGACATCGGCGCTGACGGAAATGGCGTCGGAACCGGTGGTCTTGGTCGCCGTGTCGACGTCCGAGGTGAACTGCTTGATGAGCGAGCGGGCATCGAGCGCGTTGCCCGATATGTCGACCGCATAGCCCTTGCCGGATCGCTTCACCGACACGGCAACGTCGTCGCCCCTGTTCAAGGTGACCTTGCTGAACCGCGCCGACGACAAGGCGCCGTTGACCAGCACGATGCTGCCGTCGACGGAGAACGTCTTTCCGTCGAGGTCGAAATCGGACAGCGTCATGGTCTCGCCGGACCTGGTCATGACGAAGGTGACCTTGGCGGGAACCCCTGCCCCCTTGCTCCAGCCCGCCCAGGGAATGTCCAGCCTGGCATTGGTCAGATCGGCCGAGACGTTCTGATCGCCGCTGCCGTTCTTGTCGATCGCCACCTTCACCGTTCCGGCAAGCAGCGGCTTCAGGCCGGGCATGGCGGCGGCGCGGATCTTGTCGTCGAGCACCAGGGCCACCTTGCGGCTGCGCGCCGGCCCGTCATCCCTAAGCGGCTCTACCAGATCGAGTTCGGCCGGAATGCCGTTCAGCAACGCCTTGGCGGAGATCACCGCCTTCTCGGGATCGACCGTGATCGAACCGTCGGCATCCGTCACGATCTGGCCCTCGAAGGGCTTGGCCAAGGACATGCCGCTGTAGTCGAGCGACACCAGCCAATCGAGCTTCGAGGAGTCGACACCGGACTGCAGCGGAATATCCGCCTTGACGTGGCCGGTGACGCTGCCCGACAACTCTTCCGGCAGGATGCCGACATGGCGCATGGCGTTGATCGGCTCGTAGGATGCGAGTTCGGCAACGGCGGATGCGTCGCCGTCGACATCGATATCGAGCGCGCCGACGACCGGCGGGCGGTTGGCCGCCTTGACCGTCAGCGTGCCGTTGCTGGCCGCCACGGTGCGGCCGTTGGGCATGTAGACGGTGCCCGAGGATAGGGAGATATCGACATCGTTGCCGCGGAAACCGACGACGCCGACCGCGTCGCGTATCGGCGGGATGCGGCCGGCGGTGTCGAATCGCGATCCCTCGATCTGGAAGCGGCCGAACACCTCATCGGCCGAAAGCGGCACGCCGTTGCCGAGCCGGCCCGGCACCACCTGGAACTGAAGGTTGGCGTCGACGACACGGCCGCCGAACAGATTGGCCAGCACCCAGAGCCGGGCATTGCGCGCCGAAAACCACGGCCACAGCTGCTTGACGTGAGAGACCTGCATGTCGTGGATGTTGAACGCCAGATTGATCCCCGGCACTTTGCCGTCGACGAACGCCACGGCAGCGGTGCCAAGCACCTCGCCGGAGCCGGCGGACCGAAGCGCGATCTGCTCGGCGACCAGTTTGTGGCTCACCGTGTTATAGACGCCGGCAATCCGGGCGAGGAAGGTGAGCGCCGGCTCGGGCGAGTCCGAAGGCGCAAGCGACGACCCGTCGCTGGTCAGGTCGTAGCGATAGGAGGGTTCTTCACCCACCGCTCCGCTTGCCGGCTTCGGCCCGATCGACCCGGCGAAATCGAATGTCGAGCGGCCGGTCTTCAGCAGCAATCTGTCGACCTGGATCTTGTTGCTGCCCGCAACCAGCGTCGCATTGATATCGACGTCCGCCGGCAGCAGTCCTCGCGTGCCGAGATCTAGGACTGAACCCGTCGACGACAAAGCGGCCGTCAGCCGCGATGCGTTCGCGCCGAACCCTTCCGATCCCGTCAGCTTCAGCGCGACGGTTCCCAGCTTGCCGGTAGCGGCCGCCATGTCGCCGGTATCGGCCACATCGACGCTCGCATCCAGTGCCGTGACGCGGTGCGCCGCGATATCGCGGGATGCGGAAGCGGCAACGGTAGCCGTCCTGCCGTCGATGTCCGCCGTGGACGAGAACTGCATGCCGCCCGGGCCTGACTGCACGACGGTGGCGTCGGTGAGCTTGACGAGCTTGATCGCTCCGGTTTCGGGCAGCACGAATTCGACATTGCGAAGGTCGATCCGGCGCAGCGAATCCTCCCGCACGGCATCGAGTGCGTGGTTGATGTTTCCGAACACCGCGGCGGACAGCTTCTCCGGATCGATGAGGCCGTCCGCATTGCGCAGGCCGGCGGTCCAGTCGCCGCCGGACGGCATCGCAGCCACGACGATGCGGGCATCCGAGATCCTGGCGCTGGTCAGCCGCACATCCCCCCACAGCAGCGGGAACAGACGCACGCCGAAGCGCACGCGGCCGGCATCGGCCATCGGCTTGCCGTCTGATGTCTTCAAGCTGACGTCGCTGACCTGAAGCGCGATGAAACTCGAACCGTCGAGCGTGATGCGGGCAGGCCCGACCGCGACATTGACATCGACGCCCGCCAGTTTCTCGAGCGCCGTTTCCGCCTCGGTGCGAAGCCGGTCGGCTCCGATGCCGGAGGCGCCAACCAGATAAACGAGCATGGCGGCCAGCAGCACGAAAGCGACCAGACCTGCGAACAGTCGCGACAGGATGCGAAAACCGCGTCCGATCGACGCCTGACCGAGCGGCGGCACACGGCAGGCGGACGGAAAGGTCCCCAGGTCGGTGATCTCATCACGCCTGAACCGGATCTTCTCGTGCTGCGGTCGCTCCTGATCCACGCAATTTTCCGTTGTACGAACTCGATCGTGGACGAATCCCCGTCCGACACTATATCGGTGTGGCTTCGCGCGTAACCTCAAACAAGGGCATCGGTATGGCTGACCTCGACGTAGGCGATCTCGCGCCGCAATTCGACCTGCCGCGGGACGGCGGCGGATCAGTCAGCCTTGCCGCATCGTCCGGCAAGCCCATCGTGCTCTATTTCTATCCGCAGGACGACACAACAAGCTGCACGCAGGAGGCGATCAGCTTCTCGCAGCTGAAGCCGGAGTTCGAGAAGGCCGGCGCCGTGGTGATCGGCCTGTCGCCCGACCCCGTCAAGAAGCACGACAAGTTCAAGTCGAAATACAATCTCACCATCGACCTCGCCGCCGACGAGGAGCGCAAGGTGATCGAGGCCTACCATCTGTGGGTCGAGAAATCGATGTATGGCCGCAAGTATATGGGGGTCGAGCGCGCGACGTTCCTGATCGGCCGCGACGGGCGGATCGCTGGGATTTGGCGCAAGGTCCGCGTCAAGGGCCATGCGGAAGAGGTGCTTGAGGCCGTTCGTGCGCTTTGAGATTTTACCGGCGAGGCCGGCCCGGTTTCCCTTACAACCTTGCGCACGCCTGGCGGGCAACCGCTGCGGACAAGTCGGCGCTGCAAGCCTTTGTTAACCTTAATAATGTGTAGTCAAGCTGTCGTGGTGTCGTAAACGAAAGCTTGGTCCCGTGAACGCAACCGGTCAGTCCGCAGTATTCGGCAGGCGTAAGGAGCCCCATACGGTCATCATCGCCCGGGGCAACGAGATCAGGCATTTCACGATCCGGCCGTGGCTGGCGGCCTTTATCGGCTCGGCGCTCGCCGCCATTGCCATAGGCTACCTCATGGCCACCTCCTATCTCGTGCTGCGCGACGATTTGATCGGCGCCACCACGGCGCGTCAGGCGCGCATGCAGCAAGCCTATGAAGATCGCATTTCGGCGCTTCGCGCGCAGGTCGACCGCATCACCAGCCGGCAGTTGCTCGACCAGCAGCTGATGGAAACCAAGGTCAGCGAACTGCTTGAACGGCAGAGCCAGCTGAGCCAGCGTCACGGTCGCCTTGGCCCGCTGCTCGAACGCGCCGAGAGCGAAGTCGGTGCAGCGCCGGCCGAATATCCGGCAGCGGTTGCGAAGTCGGACAAACGCGCCGAAGTGACCGGCAGCATCAAGGAGCCCGCGCGGAACTATGCGGTCGCCAGCCTGAGCGCCGATCCCGGGGCCGGCGACACAAGGCCGTTCTCGCTGTGGTCGACCCGCTCCGATCCGCTGCCCAACGATTCAGCCGCCGATCGTGCCGACAAGCTCTTCGTCTCGATCAACCAATCGCTGAGATCCATCGAGAGCGATCAACTGACCCGCATAAGCACGCTTGCCGACAATGCCTACAAGAGCGCCGATGCCATCACCCAGGCGCTCGAGGCGGCCGGACTGCCCGTCGACAGCGACTTCGGCAAGGGCGACAGCGATGTCGGCGGACCGCTCATCCCGGTCGACAGTTCGATGATGTTCGACAGCAAGGTCAAGGAGTTGGACGAAGCGCTTGACGCGCTCGACCATCTCAAGAAGGAAGCGCGCCAACTGCCGCTGACCAACCCCGCGCCGGGCCACTCCGTCACCAGCCCGTTCGGCGTGCGCACCGACCCGATCCTCGGCACCGCGGCACTGCATTCCGGCATGGATTTCAGGGCGCCGATCGGCATGGCCGCCAAGGTCACCGCGCCCGGCACCGTCACCAAGGCCGGCTGGAACGGCGGCTATGGCCGCATGGTGGAAGTCGACCACGGCAATGGCTTTGCGACACGTTACGGGCATCTCAGCGAGATCGACGTCACCGTCGGCGAGAAACTGGACGCCGGCGCCGTCATCGGCAAGACCGGCAGCAGCGGCCGCTCGACCGGCCCGCATCTGCACTACGAAGTCCGTCACAATGGCGAAGCGATCGATCCCTTGCGCTTCCTCACGGTCGGCAAGAAGGTCGCCCAGTATCTGTAAGCGATCCTGGGCTCCTGCCCCATGCGCCGATGATCATCATGATGGCTGACTAAGGCGCTCCCGCCGACAGAAACGCCGTCGCTGCCGAAACCAGGGTGGCTGCGCCGACCTTCAACGCGGCCTCGTCGACACGAAACCGGGCGTGATGGAGCGGAAAGACCGATCCAGCCGCTTCGTTGCGGATTCCGAGGCGAAAATAGACCGAAGGGCGTTTCTCGCTGTAGTAGCCAAAGTCGTCCGCGACGGTCCATCCGGGCGTGTTAAGGACATTGTCGGGTCCGATGCAGGCCTTGGCACTGGCGACAATCAGCTCGGTCATCTCGACGTCGTTGACGACGCCGGGTTCGCCCTTGTGGATGTCGACCTGCACACTCGCGCCATGGGCCGTCGCTATTGCCTCCAATATCGCATGAACGCGCCGCCATGCCCGCTCGCGGGTGGCGTCGCTGCCGCTGCGGATCGTCCCTTTCAGCGTGACCTTGCCGGCGATCACATTGTAGGCGTTGCCGCCGTTGATGCCGGTGACGGAAATGACCAGCGGATCGTAGGGGTCGATCTCGCGCGAGACGATCTTCTGCAATTCGCCCACCATGGAGCAGGCCACGGCGATCGCATCGATGCCCTCATAGGGCTTCGCCGCATGCGCGGCCGAGCCTGTGACGACAACGTCAAATGTATCGCAGGCCAGAGTATAGGGGCCGGAACTCACGGCGATCTTGCCGGTCGGCGTGTACGGATCGACGTGGACGCAGATCGCGGCATCGATGTCGTCGAGAAGCCCCTCTTCCACCACGCGCTTGCCGCCCGACGGTTCGTCTTCCTCCGCCGGCTGGAAGATCAGGCGAACGGTACCGCCAAAACTGTCCCTTGATTGGTGAAGGTGCGCGGCGACCGCAAAACCCATCGATGCGTGCGCATCGTGGCCGCAGGCATGCATCACGCCGGGATTTATCGAGGCATAGTCGACGCCGGATTCCTCGTCGATCGGCAAGGCATCGATGTCGACCCGGATAGCCACCTTTCGATTTGACGGCTTGCCGGTGCCGACAATGTCGACCGCCAGGCCAAAGCCCGCCACGTCGCGGATGTCGGCAATTCCCTGACCGGCCAGCATCTGCCTGAGATAACTCTGCGTGCCGGCCTCTTGGTTCGAGAGCTCCGGATTGCGGTGCAGATGGCGGCGGATCTCGATCATCCGGTCGAGAATTCCGGCATCGATATCGATCGTGCCGGGAATCGCAGAGCCGCTTGCCATGGCCGAACCCTCAGGATTTGACATGGATCTCTCGCGGGAACTTCGTCAGCGTCTCATTGCCGGTTTCGGTGACCAGGATGGTCTCGCTGATCTCGATGCCCCAGCCGTCCATCCACATGCCGAGGATGGAATGCACGACGTTGCCCGATTCAAGCACAGTCTTGTCGCCCGGCCTGAGGCTGATCGTGTGTTCGCCCCAATCCGGCGGATAGGCGACGCCGATGGAATAACCGATGCGCGATTCCTTCTTCAGTCCGTGGCGCTGGATGACCTTGCGCCAGGCGGCTTCGACGGCTTCGGCAGTCGTTCCCGGCCTGACCGCGTCAAGGACCGCGTCCATGCCCTCGATCACCGCTTTTGCCGTGTCGGAAACATTCGTCGGCGTCTTGCCAAGCTGCATGGTCCTGGCGAGGCCTGCGGCATAGCGGCGGCAGACCCCAGCAAGTTCCAGCGCAATCGTCTCGTTTTCTCCGAACCGCCTGTCGCTCCACATGATGTGCGGCGCCGAGGCATTCTCGCCACCGAGGATTGTCGGCGGAAGCGCGGTGATGTCGCCGGCAAAATCCGGGCTGCCCGCGATCTGCGCCGCCTGGATGGCGGCGATGGCATCGCACTCGCGAACACCTGGCGCGATCACCTCGAAGGCCCCCGTGACGGCCGCTTCGGCCAGGGTCGATGCCTTGCGCAAATAGGCGATCTCGGGCGCTGATTTGACTGCGCGGATCCAGTTCACCAGCAGGTCGGCATCATGCCATTTTGCATTGGGAAGTCCGGCGACAAGCCGGGCGTGCGCCTTGGGGGAGAAATAATAGGCTTCAAGTTCGATGCCGATATGTCTGCTCCCCCAGCCCTTGGCGACGATCCAGCTCGCGATCCAGTCCATGGGATGGCGATCGACGCGCTGAACATGATCTTCCGGAAAGCCGACCACGTTTTCCGGTTTCATCCAGGCGGTCAGAAGACCGCCGGCCGCATCCATGGCGCGCCCGATCCAGACCGGCTCGACCTCCTCGATTGGAACCAGCACCACCTGCGGCGTGTAGAACGACCAGCCGTCATAGCCGGTGATGTAATGCTGGTTGGCAACGTCGTTGACGACAAGGAGCTCGAGATCGCGCTTCGCCATCTCGGTGCGGATCTTGCGAAGCCGCTGTTGGTACTCGTCGCGGGCAAACGGCAATTCGATCATCTTTGCTCCATGCTTTGTCAGATCAACGGTCGCGGGGTTCGCTCACCATTGAAGAGGTTTCACCATGGCGGCAATCGGCCAGGACGACGCGTGGGCAGGTCCTGGACCGAATACGCCCTCCACGGCCTTCCTCCTGGAAAGCTTCGTGGTAAATTCATTTTTGAATTCCATTTGACTGAATAAATAAGCAATGCGAAGCTACTCTCTCCTAAGGGGCGCAAAGGCATGGCACTGCGGGGGACCAATCAGGAGTTCGGGCGGCCGTACAACCGGCGCATCGTGCTTGAGTCCATCCGCCTTCATGGGCCGATCGCGCGCGGCGAGATCGCCCGGCGCGTCGGCCTCACCGTCCAGACCGTGTCGACCATCGTTCGCGAACTGGAAGATCAGGACTACATCCTTTCGCTGCGCGAAGAGCCGAAGGGACGCGGCCTGCCGCCAGCGACGCTCCGGATCAACCCCGAGGGCGGCTATGCCGTCGGCATCCACATCACTCCGCTTGGTATCAGTGCCGCCTTGATCAATCTGAGCGGCGACGTGATCGAGAGCATCTACCGCGAGGCGCCAAATGCGACGCCGGACCACGCCTTCGAGCTGATCGGGGCGATGGTGGTGGAATTGACCAGACTACGGGCTGGCGGACGGGTGCTAGGCGTCGGCATGGCCCTGCCCGGCCCATTCGACGTGGAGTCCATGAGTTTCGTGGGGCCGACCACCATGACCGGCTGGAAGGATGTAGCGCTGCGCGAACGGCTGGCGGCCTCCACCGGATTGCCGGCCTTCTTTGAAACCGATATGGCAGCAGCCGCCATGGGCGAGCGCCTCTACGGCCTCGGCGCCCAGTTTTCCGAATATTACTATCTCTATTTCGGCGTCGGCCTTGGCGGCGTCATGGTTCATGATGGCAGCGCCTTGCGCGGCGCCTGGGGAAATGCCGGCGAGATCGGGCACATTCCCGTTATTCCGGGCGGCGAGGCTTGCCCGTGCGGCAACAGCGGCTGTCTCGAAAGATATTTGTCGCTCGAGGCGCTCCGGCGCTGGAACGGCAGCGAGGCGGATTGGGTCGCCGAAGTCGCACCGATCTTTCACAACGCCGTCGCCGTCATCGAGAACCTGTTCGACCCGGAGACGGTCATCCTCGGCGGGCTGGCGTCCGCCGACCTGCTCGAAATGCTGGCTGGTTCGGCCGGAGGCCTGCACAACTCCGTCTCGGCTCGCAAGGACCGCACGACGCCCAGGGTTGTGGTCGCACGCGGCGGGCAGCATTCCGTGCTGCGCGGCGCCGCCGCCCTTGCGGTTTCCGGGGTGCTGTCACCTCGCTTCGGGCAGATGTTCGCGGCCGAACGCGAACGCGAGCGCGACCTTCTCAAAGGCAGGGAGATTGCGGCATGAGTGAACCCCTGCTGGTGCTCGACAACGTCACCAAGAACTATGGCGCGATCGAAGCGCTCAAGGGCATCAGCTTCTCGATCGGCAAGGGCGAGGTCGTGGCGCTGCTGGGCGACAACGGCGCCGGCAAATCGACACTGGTCAAGATTATCGCCGGCGGACTGGAGCCGACCTCCGGCCGAATGCTGTTCGAGGGCAAGGAGTTCCTTGCCCGGTCGCCCGCAGAGGCCAAGGCAGCCGGCATCGAGACCGTCTACCAGGACCTGTCGCTGTGCACCAATGTCGACGTGGTCGCCAATTTCTTCATGGGCCGCGAAATCACCAGACAGGTTTTCGGCATTCCCGTGCTCGACGAGCGCGCCATGGAAGCCGTCGTCGGAAAGGCGCTGGCCAGTGCCGGCACCCGCATTCCCTCGCTGCGCGCCAATGTCGAGCACCTTTCGGGCGGCCAGCGGCAAGCCATCGAGCTCAACCGGTTCGTGCATTGGGGCGGCAAGCTGGTGCTGCTCGACGAACCGTTCGCAGCGCTCGGGGTCGAACAGACGCGGCGCGGCCTCGACATGATCCGCCAGGTGGCGAACCAGGGCATCGGCGTCGTCATCATCACCCATATCATGCAGCAGGCTTTTCAGGTCGCCGACCGGATCGTGGTGATCCGCCAAGGCGTCGTGGCCGGCGATGTCGCACGCAATAAAACAAGTCCCGATGCGGTGATCAACATGATCACCGGTGAGACGCTTGCCGGTGCCGGACCGACAGGCTGAGGGACAAAGAGGGGTCCGGCTTAAGAGGAGCGAACGACATGAAGCGAATACTTCTTGCTGTCTTCGGTATCCTTGCACTGGCCTTTGCCACGCTCACGCCGGCATTCGCCCAGTCCAAGGGTATCGTCTACTATATGGTGCCGACCCTGCTGGACGAGTTTCAGACCGGCTCGGTGAGCGCGCTGGAACTCTTCCTGAAGCAGACCGGCTACGAGATGAAGACGCTGAACGCCGACAACAAGACCGACGCCCAGCAATCGCAGATGAACGATGTCATCGCGCTGAAGCCGGCGGCCATCATCCTGGCGGCAGTTGACTTCAATGCACTGAAACCGTCGATCGAGGCAGCCCGCGCCGCCGGCATCCCAGTGGTCGAGTTCGACCGCCAGATCACCTCAACGCCATCCGACTTCACCTCTGTCGCCGGAACGGTCGAGATCGGCTACGTCGCCGCCGACCAGGCCGAGAAGCTGCTAAAAGCCAAGAACGGCTCGGTGAAGGGCAAGGTTCTGCAGGTGCTCGGCGATCCCGGCGATCCCTATACGCTCGACATCCAGAAGGGCTTCGAGGAGAAGATGAAGGCGTTTCCGGACGTCAAGATCATCTCGCTTCCGGCCATGCAATGGGAAGCCAGCAATGCCGGCACAATCGTTGCCGACCAGATGCTGGCGAACCCCGACATCGACCTGATCTTCAGCCATGCCGCGCACCTTTCGGTCGCCGCCGTCGCCTCGCTCGAGGCAGCCGGCAAGAAGCCGGGCGACGTCATGCTGATGAGCTCGAACGGCGCTCCGGTCGGCCTCGACCTGATCCGCAAGGGTTGGCTCAACGCCGAAATCGAGCAGCCGCTTTACGCGCAGGCCGCGGCTGTTGCCATGTTCATGGACAAGATCGTCAAGAAACAGGAGATCAAGCCCGGCGAATACGACGTGCTCGGCCTGAAATCGACCGTGACCAAGGAAGCCTGGGGTCCGAACATCAAGATCCCCGGTGCCGCCATCACCAAGGAAAACGTCGACAATCCGGCCTTCTGGGGCAACCAGAAGCCACCGACGGACACCGTCAAGTCGGTCGAATAGTCATTGAAAGCGCTCCGGGCCATAGCGGCCCGGAGCCTGCCCTTTCACAACGCCGCGTCCGAAAGGATGCCGTGGCGAATTTGAATCCGCGCCTTAACCCGACGAAATCGATTTGATTTCGCGGGGGCGCCAACCGGATCAGCCCATGAACCCGCGCACACGCAAAGCCCTGGAGTTCGTACTCGACAACCTCGTGTGGTTCATGCTGCTGTTCGTGCTGGTGGTCTTCTCCATCTTTGTCCCGAACTACTTTCAGCTCGGCATTTTCGCCAACATCATCGAGGCTTCCAGCGTGCTGGGCGTCATGTCGATCGGCCTGGCGCTGGTGATCATCGCCGGCCACATGGATCTGTCGGTCGAATCCGTCGCAGCGCTCAGCGCCATGGCGGTCGGCATCCTGTTCTGCTCGTCTGGCATCGGAATGGGCGTGCAGCTGCATCCCGAATGGCTGATGGTTCCGGTTTCGCTGCTGCTGGCGCTGGCCGTCGGTGGCCTCATCGGCGCCTTCAACGGCTATCTGGTGGTCAAGGTGAAGATGAGCGCCTTCATCATCACGCTGGCGTCCTACATCTGGGTGCGTGGCCTCGTGCTGGTGATTTCGGGCGGCCGCTCGGCACAGGACCTGGCGCCGGCCATCCGCTGGTTCGGCATCCAGCGCCTGATCGGCTTGCCGCTGACCGCCTGGATCGCGGTTGGCTGCTTCGTGGTCTTTTCGCTGATCATGGCCAAGACGCCGTTCGGCCGGCATCTGGTGATGATCGGCGGCAACGAGACGGCGACCTTCCGCGCCGGCATCCGGGTGAACCGCAATCTCATCATCGCCTTCGTGCTTGCCGGCGCCATTGCCGGCCTTGCCGGCTGGCTGCTGGCGATCCGCACGTCGGGCGCCACCGCCAATCTCGGCGTCGGCCTGCTGTTCAACGCGTTCGCCGCCGTCGTCATCGGCGGGGTCAGCCTGAAAGGCGGTGTCGGCACCCTCCCCGGCGTCTATGCCGGCGTGCTTTTGCTCTCGGCCATCAACACGGCGATCAATTTGATGGGCCTGCCGGCCAATTTCACCCAGGTGATCCACGGCCTGCTGGTGCTGGCGGCCGTGCTGCTCGACGCCTTCAAGCAAACCATTCGCCAAAGACTCGCATGACAGGACGGCTCGCATGACCAATCGGTTACAAGACAAGGTAGCGCTGATCATCGGCAGCGCCCGCGGCATCGGCAAGGGCATCGCGCTACGCTTTGCCGAGGAAGGCGCGAGGCTGGTGCTCGCCGACACCGAGGTCGAGGCCGGGCAAGCCACCGCTGGCGAGTTGGGCGTCCCCTTCATCCGCACCGACATCTCGCAAATGAGCGACGCCGAGGCCGCCGTGGCGCTGGCGCTCAAACTCCATGGCCGCCTCGACGTCATCGTGCAGAATGCCGGCATCTATCCCTGGCAGCTGATCGAGAACACCAGGGCCGAGGACTGGGACCGCGTCATGGCGGTCAATCTGCGCGGCACCTTCAATGCCAGCCGCGCGGCCCTGGTACCGATGAAGGCGCAACGCTTCGGCCGCATGCTCTACACCTCCTCCATTACCGGCCCGCATGTCACCAGCCCGGGCCATGGCCACTATTCGGCCAGCAAGGCCGGCATCAACGGCTTCATCCGCGCCGCCGCACTGGAATTCTCCGGCTACGGCATCACCGTCAACGGCGTCGAGCCCGGCAACATCCTGACCGAAGCCATCGAGCTGCATCGCGGCGCGGCTTACATCAAGAACATGGAGGACTCCATTCCGCTCGGCCGCCTCGGCAGCCCGCGCGACGTCGCCAACGCCTTCCTGTTCCTCGCCTCCGACGATGCCAGCTACATCACCGGCACGACCATTGTCGTCGATGGCGGGCAGTTGCTGCCGGAGGGCAATGATTTTCGACTGTTGCCACCGTGAGTGCAGCACGAACCAGACGACTCGGTTCCGTGTCTGGGAACAGTTTGAATGGACTATGGAATGGTGGGCGATGACGGGCTCGAACCGCCGACATCTTCGGTGTAAACGAAGCGCTCATTCCCTAGAGGTCTTATCGCCTAGCGATATTCCCCTTGTGAAATCAAAGACATAGCTCTACCCCTTTGTAGCCAAAAGCTGACGGATCGGTTGCTGTCACAGCACAGTCACACCGGAGCTAAAAATGGCTACTCTTCGCAAGCGTAACGGCAGATGGCAGGTCCAGGTCAGACGCCAAGGCTTTCCCATCCAATCACGTTCATTTGTCTCAAAGGCAGATGCCAACGAATGGGCGAGACTGATTGAACGACAGCACGACAGACAAGAGCTTGGTCCCGACAGAAAGACACTCAAGACAATCACCCTGGCTGATCTCGTCACCCGATACAGGGATGAAGTCGTCCCCAAAAAGCGTGGTTCGGCAGTCGAGACGATCCTCCTGAGCCGATTCCTTCGCTATCCGATCTGTCAGAAGACGCTAAACGATATAACCACGGCTGACTTCGTAGCCTACAGAGATCAGCGGTTGAGCGAACCGAAACACCGATCTGACAAGCCGGTCACTCCAAAATCCTTGAAGCGTGAGCTATCACCCCTCTCCCATATGTTCCGTCATGCCGTAGTCGAATGGGAAATCCCTGTCAGGAACCCCCTCGACGGATTGAAGCTCAAGGTGACAGACAACAAGCGGGAAAGGCGTCTCTTGGCTGGTGAACTCGACAGGCTCTTAGAGGCGACGAAGAAGGGGAGAAACAAGCTGGTCGCTCCTATCATTCTGTTCGCTCTAGAGACGGCCATGAGGCGCGGCGAGATATTATCGATCCAGTTCCGCCACGTCGATTTCGGACGCCTCTCCTTGGTCATCCCTGAGTCAAAGTCAGGCTATTCGAGGGTGATCCCGCTGACAGCAAGGGCGATTGCGATCTTGGAGGTTTTGCGGTCAGACGACACCAAGCCTACCGATCTAGCCTATCCTATCACGGCGATTGCTCTGAGGCTCCAATGGGACAGGCTGACGGCAAGAGCAGGGATAGACGGTCTGAATTTCCACGACCTTCGACATGAAGCAATTTCTAGGCTGTTCGAGCTAGGCCTGACGGTCCCGGAAGTCGCCTCGATATCGGGCCACAGGACTCTTGCCCAATTGATGAGGTACTCCCATGCCAGTCAGGAGGTCGTCCGAGCGAAGCTCTACGCCGCGCAGTCGCCAGACAAGCTCATTGGGGTCAGGCATCCGCAAACCCTGATGGTTGAGACGACAAGCGTGTCGGAACCTACAGTGGAACTAATCAACTGAAATAACTACGTTAATGCCCCATACATGCTATCCGACTTAGCTAGGCCCTTGCACCCGTCTTGGGCCTTTTCTTTTGGGCCGTTTTGAATTCTTCTGTTGGGAATACTGAGCGCACCTATCATGAATTCCTGCGCAGCCTTACTACGACTCAGAGAATGATTCTGATACCGAAGGTCCAACTATGAGCTTTGATCTGACGATCCCTCGGACGGACGGTAGCGAGCTTCCTATCACTATTGAGGTCGGCGAAGTTCTGTTCGTACTAGGCGCAAACGGTGTTGGAAAATCTAGCATGATGCAGCGGCTATATAAGACAAATTTTGGCCATGCCCTCAGACTTTCCGCCCATAGACAGACTTGGTTCAGCTCGAATTCAAATACTATATCATCTCACAATAAAAATGAGACACAATCAAGTATATTGCAATATGACCTCCAAGAACAGTCGAGATGGAAGGACGATTATGGTGCAAGTCTTTCAACTATAACCATATATGACCTTCTTGATGCAGAAAATATTAGAGCTAGGGCTATTGCCGCAGCGGTGGACGCAAAAAACATTGAGTTGGCTACATTATTGTCTAAAAACGATGCCCCTCTGAAGAGGATAAATTATCTTCTTAAATTGTCTAATATCCCCATCGATATTTCGGCCAAATCTAGTGATCAGATAGTGGCTAGTAAGAATTCTGGAGCGAGCTATAGCATAGCTGAATTATCAGATGGTGAACGAAACGCGCTTCTAATTTCGGCTAATGTTCTCACTGCTGGCGCGGGAATCGTATTTTTCATTGACGAGCCGGAACGCCATCTTCATCGATCTATCATATCTCCGCTTTTGACCCTCCTATCCGCTGAACGCCCTGACTGCGCATTTGTCATTTCCACACATGATGTTTCGCTTCCTCTCGACAACCCGACGGCAAGAACCCTGCTGGTTCGGAGTTGCAGCTATTCCGGGTCGAAGGTCACCGGATGGGATGCCGATTTCCTCCCTTCGCATGCTGCAATTGATGACGATTTGAAACGCGACATCTTGGGAGGCCGCAGGAAACTGCTTTTCGTCGAGGGTGACGACGATACCAGCCTCGACAAGCCGCTTTATAGCCTCGTCTTTCCTCAGGTTTCCGTCATTACGAAGCGAACATGTCGAGACGTAGAGCATGCAGTATCAGGCATTCGAGATGCCTCGGAACTGCACTGGGTTCAGGCTTTTGGAATTGTCGACAACGATCGGCGAACTGCCGATAATATTTTGGCGCTAGCGCGCAAGGGCGTTCATGCGTTGGGGGCATTTTCAGTCGAGTCGATTTACTATCATCCGACTATCCAGCACTGGCTGGCCCAGCGACAAAGCGCGTTAACTGGTGCCGACCCCGACAGTTTATTAGAAGAGGCTCGGCAAGCCGCAATCGCTGCTATATTGCCCCACACTGCTAGACTTAGTGAGCGAGCTGTAGAAGCCTCGCTACGGGAAGAGCTAATGGGCAAACTCCCTAAACGCCAAGATATTGCTGGTGCACAACCTATCCATATCACCATCGACGTGCCGACAGTGGTGGATCGCGAACACAATCGCCTTAAAGAGGCATGTGGACAGGCGGACCTATCACATATCGTCGCTCGTTATCCTGTCAGGGAAACGCCCGCCCTACGACAAATAGCTCAGAAGCTTGGATTCCAGGGCGAGACCCAATACGAAGATGCAGTGAGGAAGCTTTTGATCGACGATCCGGAAGCCCTTGAATTCGTCAGGTCATTGTTCGGATCGGTCTATGCGGACATGACCGCAAGTTGATTTTTCATTTGGGGCACTAACTCAGGCCCAAGGATTGCCGCAATCGAGTCGTCTAACTACTGACGGCCACCACTGGCACATACGTCAATGACGTCCCCCACGCGAGCGGATTAGACGAGCCAGCCGGATACCGCACCTTCACAGTTTTGCGACGCAACAACCCGCCAACGGACTTGGCGACAGGAAGGACTTATTCGAATGGGTACCGTCATAGACTTTTACAGAGGCTCACGCTCCATCTCGCAATCGAAGATGCTTCCGTCCGACGATCCAGATTGGAAGTTGGCTCAACTCGTCGGCGAAAGCCGAAGGCTGAAAATCCGTATTGTCGAACTTGATAGGCTCATACAGAGGGAGATGGAGAGGGGATAAAATCTAAACTATCCAGCGAGTTGCAAGAATAGACTCCGTTATATTTCTTGTAGTCCTGCGTTTGCTATTGACTTTCACGTATATTTATGTTATACTCTAAGATGAGGCTGGCAATTTAACAGCCGCCTTCCAAAGCTCTGCAGCCTTCTAACGGCCTGAGCGATTAACGCCTAAGAACTAAGAAACACCAACAACCACAAAACCTGTTCAACCTTGTCCCTTCTGGGACTTGGACGGTTTTCTATGAAGGAATCAATGAACAAAGATACGCCTACCGATATCGCATCCATTGGAACACCAGAATTAAATTACATCGGCAATTTCCCGGAGCCGTTTGACGTAACCCTGATCAAATTAGAAAAGGGCCGCAACTCCGGGCACGTAAAGCTGCTCAAGACTGAGCATAACCTCTATCGATCCGAATTCATTGGCATTGATGATGCGGCGTTAGGAACCTTTACGAGCCGGAACGGGCTTGTCCGGGCACTCCGCGACTGGTCAGAGAAGAACGGCTGGAAGATCGAGATGGCTCATGTCTCATCCCAGACAGGCGCACGCCTCGACGTCAATCTCTCCGCGATCTGACCTCACCTTCATTCCAATCCAATTTTCAAACTCAATTTAGAAAGGCAGTTTTATGTCTGTTTCACTTTCCGTATCCGACCGCTCCATGATCTCCAAGAAACTCGCCGAAATGGGCGAGGCAGAACGGGAGATGCTTCGTATTCGTGTTCATCAAGCCGCCGAAGCCCTCGATGGTGTGGCCTCTCCAGAGTTTGGGGAGCTTGTCGCAATGGCTTTGCTAGAAAAGCGAGGACTCGCCAAGGGGAGCATGGAGGATGCAATCCGCCGCGTCCCTGTGGCCGACAAGGGTCCCAAGAGGTCGTCAGTTTTCGCTCAAATGAGCGCGGGCAGGAAGGCCGACTGATGCAGGCCCGTCCTGTTCGAATCTTGGAGGGCTCTCGCAAGGGGGCCTTTCTTGTACATGTCCCGCTGTCTCGGTTTGGTGAAGGCGAAGCGGTGCTAGACCTTCCCGACTATAACGAACTCGTCGCCCTTAAACTCTACCCGAACTGGTCGATCCTTGGAGGTTCCGTCTCCGCAAGGGGGCCATACGGCCTCCGGCTGATCGTCGCCCGTGTCCTGGCTGATGCCAAGGCCGGTCAGATCGTAGAGTACCTAGACGGCGATCCGCTGAACCTCCGTCGCGATAACCTGTCGATCCGAGACGGCTTCTCAACCAAGCATGACTGTGCCCTCCTGATTGAGGCAAAGGAACGGCTGGAAGCGGAGAAGGCCGAGAGGATCGAAGCCGGTTCCTATCACCCGGCATTTCGAAAGCCTTTGATCTTCCGTCCTGACAAGGTGGGGAAGTCGCGGCGTAAGGGTCAGGTCGTCTTCAAGGCCCGGAATCTCCCGGTGTCCCATGCTTGACCTCTCGGTCCCGACAAGGAGTCAGATCAAATTCGGTCTGTGTGTTTGTCACTGTGGGAGGGAATTCACCAAGCGTAGGCACGGCCAAAGGTTTTGCTCTGAGGAATGTGGAAACAGGGCTAGGGCGAAGCGTGCGGGACGCGTCTCGGACAATCCACGGCATGTTGCGAAACGGGGACGTTTGAGGCGTCTCCAATCGGCCAACTTACCGGAATCACCTGCTGTCAGGGAAGCCCAAGAAGCGATAAAAGGAGCTACCCGCTACCCCTATACCGGGAAGCCGTGCAATCAGTGTAAATTATATAACGAAAGCAACGGATTACGAGGTGCAGAATCGAGGTCGAACAGTGCCGATTCAGGGCGTCTTTGGCCTGTTGATCTAATAGGCGGCAAGAGGACCCGTACCAGCCTCGATTTGAACCTTTTGCGGAATGTTGCCGAGACTGAGTTAGCATCCGTCCCGATGGTTTCACCGCCATGACTCCAATCAATATCGGAGTTGATACTACCGCAACGATCCGGGGCGGAAAAATCGTGGTCTTGCGACGGGGCGTCGTCAGGGAATTCCAGTCAGTCAACGAATATGTCGATTCCGTCGCTCTCAGGAGCGGAAGGGTGCCTAGTGAGGTCATCAAAGCCCTTCACGACCTGATGCGGGAGGATCGATACGCCCGGAGCGAGAAACACATCGATAAGCCGAAGCTAGGCTACTGGCTTCACCCCGAACAACTGCCCAACGGAAAGGAGAGACACGAACTTGGCACTACACAAATTTGACGACCTTGCGGCGCTCTTAGACGCATCCGAGGTGAAAGACGCCCCTAGCAGGGTCAAGCAGGAGGCTCGCGCCACAGAGGCATCAAACACAGGCCCGCTCCCTGTGTCGCTGACAGCCGGGCTTATCGAAGGATACCCGCTTCGCCATCGAATCCTCGATATGACGTATGAGCTTTTCGAGGAGTGGGGGCATGGCCCATCTTTCGACCACTGGACGGGATTAGGTCAGATTGCCGCCGTCTATGAAAGCATGGCGACCGGGCGGTTTGGCGGCGTACAGAAGAACTATCGGTACATGTCGTCATTGCCTCCTGGCATGGGCAAAACGACAGTCGCCGTCCAAGGCACCAAAGCTCTGATTGCCGACCCTGAATTCGAGGGTGTCGGAGTGATCTACTTTCTCTCCCGGCTTGAAGAGATCAGGGCGCTGGCGAAGCTCATGGATTTGCCGAAGGATGAGTTCGCGGCGATCACCTCAGACGAGGACATAAATGCTCTAGGCAATCCGATCCCGGAGCGAGCTAGGGTCCTGTTCACGACGCAACAGCGATTGGAGGCATACTCCAAGAACGGAACGCCTTTCGCGGACATGAAGGAACTCCGCTTCAGGGGCAAGCCGCGACAGGTCCGGATATGGGACGAGGCTATCCTTCCGTCGATGGCATTAAGGCTCGGCGAATTCGATCTTCTCCGGCTGCTTAAGGAGTTGCAGCAAGTGAATCCCGAACTGAGTTCGGAGTTGAAGCGCTTCGCCCTTTCGCTGGAAAACCACGAAGGCGACCGGATCACTATGCCCGACATCGATAAGGCCGGGACCGACCTCGATAGCTTCCGATCTCATTTCGCCCACTCTCCCGACAAGGACATAGCGGAACAATTTTGGTACCTATCGGGACATGTTGTTCGGGTGCGCAAAGACGCCTACAGCGGCACCATCACACTCGGTTACGAGGATATCCTACCTCCCGATCTGGCACCTATGCTGATCCTCGACGCGTCGGGTGGGCTTAGGAAGACATATCGCTTTTGGGAAGACGACAGGGGCGAACTCTATCGCCTTCACTCGCCTGAGAAATCCTATGCAGGGCTGAAAATCCATCATTGGAACAAGGGGGCAGGAAAGAGGAAGCAACGTGCTTTCAAGGCCGTCGCGGAAATAGCGGATGGTGTCGTCAAGATGGTTGCCGAGATACCAGATGATGAGCCTGTCCTGATCGTCCATCACAAGCTTGTATCGGGAAAGAACCAGCCTGATATCGTGAAAGCGATTGGCGGCAAGCTTCCTCGCCGTCCTGGCATGGTCCACTTCGTAAACTGGGGGCGGCACACCGCGACGAACGAGTTTAAAGACGTTCGATACGTCATCCTTGCTGGCACTCTTCAGTACGACCCTGCGTCATACGAGGCGATGGGGCGGGGCGCGAAGAAGGCTGCTGTCGACGATGAGTTCTCAGAGCGGGATTTCGCTGAAACCAGAATTGGCGAGATCAGCCACCACATCTTTCAGGCTGCCGGGCGCGGATCGATACGAAAGACGGTCAATGGCGGTTGTCCTGAGGGGTGCAATCTTTATGCGGTGTTCTCGTCTCGTGGGGGTACAGGCTTCCCGGTCGAGCAACTGAAGGTGATCTTTCCGGATGCTGAAATTTTGGACTGGCAACCTGACGGTGCTGATGTCCAAAAGAGATTGACTGGTAAGGTCGGACACGCTGTCGAGTTTGTCGTTGCGAACGTCTTGTCGGGAATGACCATAACGACAGCCGAGGCTAGGGAGTTTCTCGGGATGTCTCGGTCCAACTTCAAGAGTGACGTAATGGATCATCCAGACTTCAAGTCGGCGATAGCGCTGGGGGGGATAGCTCTCAGACAAGAACGGGGGAAGCCCGGTGTCTTTTTAAGGTTGGTTCCGTACTGATCGGAACGGACCTCAAGAATTACCTTTCGGTGATTTGACAAACTAATTTGAGAGGGGTGTACTGAAGTCATTTGTATAGGGATTCCTCTTTACGAATCGATCAGTACACCTAAGGTTCATACCCTATCTATTGGTATCCGACATTGGGATTTGGATTGAGTTCACTAGGGTTGTTTTCTTGTCGGGTAGGGTATGCCGGCCCGGTTCTCTCCCGCTTTGCTCCATATGAGAGCAGGAGGGACACAACGGGGGGAGTTCGGGCCGCTATCTGGCGAATTCAGCCTGATCGAATGGACCCAGTGGAGAAAGAAGCCATCGAGCCTCCTCTTGTCTCCTCCTCTTTGTCGCAAGCCGGAGGCACCTAGCGAGCGCTGATGCCCTTCGGACCCTCAGGCGAAGCTGCTGGAAGAATGCCCGAAGCCAGTAATTTTTTGGAGATTTTTCTTTGTCGAGATACCTAATGGTACGGGCCGGGGGCGTCCCCCTTGTACCCCGGTAGGGGTGGCCGCCTGTCACACTGGTGTCACAACCGACAGCGAGTCGGCCCGGTTCAAGACGGGCGATTAGCTCAGTAGTCAACTTGTTTGACGTCCGACCTAAAACGTCGTAGATTGCGTAAGCAGCTGATTTATCAGCGTTTTTGGGAGAAGGAGAGCGCTACTCTCTTTGATTGGAATGGTGGGCGATGACGGGCTCGAACCGCCGACATCTTCGGTGTAAACGAAGCGCTCTACCAACTGAGCTAATCGCCCGCTCCGGGCCGGACCTTTAAGCGGTCGGGACCGGCTTCGCAAGGCCAAATGAGTGCGGGACGGCTTGGTTGCATGCCGGTTTTGCCAACAAAACGCCGGCTGTCAAAAAACCTTCTCCTGTTTGCTGTTATGCTGTCCTGTCGCGCTTGACACCCGGTGGCGAACCCCTTATCCAGCGCCCCAACGACGAACACGGCTGACACGTGTTCGCCATGCGCGGGTGTAGCTCAGTTGGTTAGAGTGCCGGCCTGTCACGCCGGAGGTCGCGGGTTCGAGCCCCGTCACTCGCGCCATTTCTCCCAAGGGTATCAAGCCCTTGGCTTCGGAGAAATGTCGACATTAATTGTCAAAAAATCTCCTTGGATGAGGCAACTCGGATTGTCTCGTATCTGAGTTGAATCTCCCAAGCATGGACGCAAGAACGCCTCGGCATTGACGACGTCACGCTCTGGTCGCGTTCACCGGCGCAAAGCAAGGCGCCGCCCAATCTTGTCGGTGGCCCCCCGCTGCGCGCCTGCCTCCGCTCCCATCGAAGCTACAACCGTGCCCGAAAAAGTCATCATGGCTGCACGACCTGTCAGCCCGATCAGGACATCCATCGAAAATTGTGAGAAGAAGGTCGGGCTAAGACGGTCAAAAGCGGAGGCTTTGTACATGAGCGATCACACCAGCCTGAATCTTCTGGAGACAACACTTGCCGCCGCCAAGCAGGATCAACGGACTCTGGACGAGCAGCGGCAAAGCACTACGCCCCTTGTGGACGGCATGTCTTTTTTCGACAGCATCCGACACAGTGACGACCGCGGTAGCGTCACGGAGATCTATGACCCGCGCTGGGGTTGGCATGCCGACCCGCTGGTCTTTTCCTACATGTTCACAATTCGCCCTGGCGTGGTGAAGGGGTGGGGCCTGCACAAGCTGCACGAGGACCGCTATTTTGTGATCAGCGGCGAGATGGAACTGGTCCTTTATGACCCCCGCCCCGAATCCAGCACATATGGCAAGGTTTCGAAGGTTTACCTCTCCGGCAATCGTCCACGCCTGGTCAACATTCCGAAATTTGTCTGGCATGCCGACAGAAACATCGGAACATCCGACCTAGTTGCCATCAATTTCCCAACGATACAATACGATCACGCAAATCCCGATAAGTACCGCCTGCCGATCGATACCGATCTCATCCCCCATGATTTCGGCAGCGCCAAGGGATGGTGAGCAAGCCCCGCTTTTCCATCCTCATGCCGACGCACTCGCGCGTGGATGTCATCGGTGTGGCCATTCAATCGGTGCTGGACCAGACCGTCGAGGATTTTGAACTGCTGGTCGTCGGCGACGGCTGCGCGGCCGGCACGGCCGAGGTGGTCGGAGCCTTCCATGACAGCCGCATTCGCTTCTTCGATCTCCCCAAGGCGCCGAACTTCGGCTACGCTAACCGCAACATCGTGCTGCGTGAGGCACGCGGCGAGTTGATTGGCTTTGCCGCCGATGACGACCTCCTGTTTCCGGATCATTTTGAGATCCTGGCGGATGGCCTCAAAACTGGAGCTGCCATCGCGTACAGTCAGGCGCTGTGGGTTTCCACCGATGGCATCGCAGCCCCCTTCCTGACCAATCTGGACCTGGCCGATGAGTTCAGGGTGTTCACTGAGGTCGGCAACACGATACCCGCCAGTTGCTTCCTGTATCGGGCCGATTGCCTGCCGTCGCGAGATGTCTGGCCCGAAGACGTCGCATCGGCCGGGGACTGGCAATTGTGGCGGCGAATCATGCGCGAGAATCCGCGAAACCCCTTCACCTATTGCCGCGTTCCAACCGTCCTGCATTTCAGCGCCGCATGGAAAAAATCACGGCACTCCGCAGTATCCCAACTCGCCACACTGCTTGATATCGCCGACAGAGCCGGCTGGTGGCCTTCGGCCTTGCGCGTCTGGATACCGAACGCCAGCAAGGAACAATCCGAGTACTCGCGCCTCATGCGTGTTGATCCCAGGGCCTGGAGCGAGCAGATGCGCCGTGCCGTCGGGGATCTGGTAGCGCGCCTTGCCTGGGAGGATGTGCAGACGATCCGACCGATGCTTGCATGCGCTGAAGCCGAGAAGACGACATTGCATTCTGAAATCTCAAGGTTGCGCAGTGAGCTTGAGGCGGCTCACCAAAGCAGCGTCGGGCTGCAGAGCGCCGCTTCGGATGCCAGGAACGAGAAGGACGAGATCGAACAAACGTTGCAGGCTTGCCAGCTGCAAGTCGCGGCCTTGCATCAGTCCAGAAGCTGGCGCTTCACAGGCCCGCTGCGCAATATCTCCACAAGCTTGCGTTCGAAAAAACCATAGGGCCTCAAGAACTGGCCGGAGGCGGCGTCAGCGGCCAGTCAGCCAAGCCGATCTTATCCCCCAGCCAGCAGCGCCTCGACCTCCCGAAGCGTCGGCATTGACGGCGCGGTCCCTGGCCGGGTCACCGAAATGCCAGCGACGGCGCAGGCGAAGCGCACCGCCTGCAGCGGCTCCACGCCTCGCGACAGTGCTGCGGCCAGGCCGCCATTGAAGGCATCGCCTGCCCCCGTGGTTTCGGCCACCGGCCCGGCACTGACGGCTGGAACATGGTCGGAGCGGGTCTTCGAGTGCAAAAGCGCGCCCTTGTCGCCGAGCGTGACGATGACCGTGCCGACCCCCTTTTCGAGCAGGCTGTCCGCGGCGCGCCGCGCATCGTCGACCGTGGACACCTTCATTCCGGTCAGTTCCTCCGTCTCGGTCTCGTTGGGTGTGAGGTAGTGGCACAGCGTGTAGATGCGGTCGGGAAGCTTTGCCGCGGGGGCCGGATTGAGGATCGTCGTCACCCCTGCCCCACGCGCGATCTCCAGCGCCCGCATGGCTGCTTCGATCGGCTGTTCGAGTTGGGTGACAAAGACGCCGGCACCGCCGATCAGCCCGGCATTGGCTTCGATATCGGCTGACGAGATCAGCATGGCGGCACCGGGGCTGACGATGATGGCGTTGTTGCCGGTGGTCTCCTCGACGAAGATGTAGGCGGCACCGGTGTAGCTTTCCGGCGTGTCGATGACGGCATTCTTGACGCCCGCCTGCGCCCAGGTCTGCCTGGCCATGTCGGCGAAGGGATCGACGCCGAGGCGGGTGAGGAAGGTGACGTCGGCGCCGAGCTTGCCGGCGGCAATGGCCTGGTTGGAACCCTTGCCGCCCGGCCCCAGCGTGAAGGATGTGCCGAGGATCGTCTCACCCATGCGCGGCTGCCGCTGCGCCCTGTAGGCCGTGTCGGCGACGAACACACCCAGGATGACGACCGGCTTGCCCAAAGCCATGCCGCTACTCCGCATCCGGCGGCACGACGCCCTTGCGGAAGGCGAAGCAGCCATAGAAGCGGCGCTCGCCGGTCTGGATGACACAATAGGCCTGCTTGGCCCGCTCGTAGAAGGCGTAGCGCTCGACCGCTATCATCGGCCACGACTTGCCCTCGGCCGCGTCGATTTCCTTCTGCACTTCCTTCTGCACGGCGGGAATCTCGTCAGGCTTGCCGACAATCTCCATGCGCGCGGCGGAGTCATCAACGAACGTGTCCAGCGGGTAGAGCGACAGCACCGCCTTGACCACTTGCGCCGCCGAGGCATCGATGCGCAGCACGCGGCCGAGCGCCGTCTGGCGCGCCACCGAATCGGACGGAAAATTGGTGTCGGCGATGATCAGATCATCGCCATGCCCCATTGCCCGCAATGCCTGCAGCACGTCGGCATTGAGCAGCGGGTTGATGCCTTTGAGCATGGTATTCCTCGTGAGTTGGGATCAGAGACGCTTGCCGGTCTCTGCGTCGAAAAGATGGATCTGGTCGAGCCTTGGCTTCAGCTTGAGCGTGTCGCCCGGCTTGAAGTCGTGGCGCTCGCGAAACAGCGCCACCATCTCGCCTTCGCCGAAGCGCAGGAACACCAGCGTTTCCGAGCCGGTCGGCTCGACCACCGAAATCTTCGCCGGCACGCCATCGGGATGGATCTCGAGATGCTCCGGGCGCACGCCATAGACGACCGCCTGGCCGTCCTGCGCGGCATTGCCTGGTGCAATCGGGAACAGCGTGCCAGCGATGTCGACACCAGGCTTGTCGCCCTTGCGCATCACTCCTTTGAGCAGATTCATCGAAGGCGAACCGATGAAGCCGGCAACAAACAGATTGGCCGGTCTGTCGAACAGCTCCAACGGCGCGCCGACCTGCTCGATGCGGCCGTCGCGCATGACGACGATCTTGTCGGCCATGGTCATGGCCTCGATCTGGTCGTGGGTGACATAGATGGTGGTGGTCTTCAGCCGCTGGTGCAGTTCCTTGATCTCGGTGCGCATCTGCACACGCAGCTTGGCGTCGAGATTGGACAGCGGCTCGTCGAACAGGAAGACCTGCGGATTGCGCACGATGGCGCGGCCCATGGCCACGCGCTGGCGCTGGCCGCCGGAAAGCTGGCGGGGATAGCGCTTCAGATAGGGATTGAGGTCGAGGATGTCGGCGGCGCGCTTGACCCGCTCGGCGACCACGGCCGGATCGGTTTTCCTGAGCTTGAGCGCAAAGGCCATGTTCTGCTCGACCGTCTTGTGCGGATAGAGCGCATAGTTCTGGAACACCATGGCGATGTCGCGCTTGGCCGGCGGCAGATGATTGACGACGCGGTCGCCGATGGCGATCGTGCCGGCGGAGACGGTCTCCAGCCCGGCCACCATCCTGAGCAAAGTGGACTTGCCGCAACCCGAAGGGCCAACCAGCACCACGAACTGTCCGTCTGCGATATCGACGCTGACTTCGTGCAGAACCTTGACCGTTCCAAAGGCCTTGGCCACCTTGCTGATCGCGACTTGCGCCATATCTCCCCCATCGGCTCCATTAGCCGTAGGCGCAGAAGCTAACCAACGCGACCTGCCAGGGCAAGTCGGTCTCTTATAGATAAAAACCCGCTCTCGTTGACACGGCGTTTGGTTGTGAGAATAGTGGCAGGCGCTGGTCAAAATGTCGGTACCCGATCCGCAGGGAATTTCAATCGACGCAGGGTGGGGTCCTGCCTAATTCGTTTCCGAACCGGGGAGCATCGTTGGCGCTCCAGCGTCCGACAGTTGGCCGATTTATTCACACTGATGTTCTGGGAGGAATAGGCGATGAGAACGGGTCTTTACGACAAACTGGTTCGAGCCGGCGCCACAAGGCGCGATATATTGAAGGGTGCGGCCAGCATGGCCGCGATCGCAGCCGCATCCGGCGCCGGACTTGGCGCCTTGACGCGCCCGGCCTCCGCGGCAAGCGAATTGCGCACAAAAATCCTGCAGATCCCCGGCGTCGGCAAAGGCCAGCCGACGGACGCCGATTTCCAGAAGGTCGGTGAACTCTGCCTCGAGGCGACCAAGGCCAATGTCAAGGAAGGCGAATTCGCCGGCGTCGAGCTGACCTTCATGGGTCTCAACAACCAGAACCTGCACAATGTGCTGTTCCGCGGCTTCCTGAAGCCATGGGAGACCTACACCGGCGCCAAGATCAACTGGATCGACCTGGCGCAGGCCGATTACAACGCCCGCCTGCAGCAGTCGATCGCGACCGGCACCGTCGACTTCGACATCATCGAAATGGGCGCGCCGTTCGAAGGCGATGTCTGCGGCAAGGGCCTGACGTCGGAAATGCCCGACTGGGTCAAGACCCAGATCGATTTCGACGATCTGGTCAGCTATCTGAAGCCGCCGGTCGGCACCTGGGACGGCAAGCAATACCGCGTGACCGTCGACGGGGACGCGCACAACTTCAACTACCGCACCGACGTGTTCGCCGATGCCGACCTCGCCAAGGCCTGGAAAGACGGCGGCGGCGAAGGTGAATGGGGCGTACCGAAGACCTGGCAGCAGGTTCAGGCGGCGACCAAGTTCCTCAAGGGCAAGAAGCTCAAGGACCAGGACGTCTATGGCTATCTCGACGCGCCAAAGCCCTGGGGCGGCTTCGGCTTCTATTTCCTTGGCAGCCGCGCTACCGCTTATGCCAAGCACCCCGACGACAAGGCCTGGCTGTTCGACGCCGACACGATGAAGCCGCGCGTCAACAATCCGGCCTGGGTGCGCGCCATCCAGGACGTCATCGACGCGCTGCCGTCCGAACCCGCCGACCAGATCAACGCCGATCCGAACACGACCGCCTTCCAGCAGTTCCTGGCCGGCACCGGCTCGATGGTCACCTGGTGGGGCGATGTCGGCTCCAACGTCAAGACCAACGACTCTTCCGTCGTCGGCGACGTCACCGGCTTCTCGATCCTGCCGGGCTCGGACGATGTCTACAATGCGAAGACCGGCGCCTGGGACAAGCTCGCCAGCGGCCCGAACTATGCGCCCAACTGCGCCTATCTCGGCTGGGGCGTCTATGTCATGGCCCGCGTCGATGCCGACGAAAAGAAGAAGAAGGCGGCATGGTCCGCCGCCGCTCATCTCGGCGGCAAGGACCTGTCGATCTGGACGGCGATGTATCCATCGGGCTTCCAGCCTTACCGCAACTCGCATTTCGACATTCCGGAATGGGTGGCGGCCGGCTACGACGAGGCGTTCATCACCTCCTACCTCAAGTCGGAATCCGACAGCTACAACCATCCGAACGCGGCGATCGAGCCACGCATCCCCGGGATCTTCCAGTACTACAGCGCCGCCGAGGACATCCTGGCCAACACTTTCGCCGGCAAGATGAAGGCGCAGGAAGGCGCCGACGCCATTGCGGCGGCCTGGGAGAAGCTGACCGACCAGATCGGCCGCGACAACCAGATCAAGCTCTACAAAGCTTCGCTCGGCATGTAGGCTGGCCTATGAACCGTGGTCCGGCTGCAACGCCGGACCACTTTAGACCGGCTCCGGCTCCTCGAGAGCCTTCAAACGGGCGAGATTTGTGGCTGACCAGACTTCGACCGCGAACCAGTGGCCGGCAGATGCCGGCCCTTCCGATCTGATCTCTCCAGGCCGCAAACGGTTCGGCTGGGCGCTGATGGCCGTTGCGACGCTTGGCCTGCTGGCGACGATCGTGCTGGAGATCCTCTACAAGGGCAGCGCCGATACGATCGGCTTCGAGACCTGGCGCCCTGTCGTCTATGCCTATGTTCTGTGGGGCGTGGCGATCGGCGTCGGCCAGGTGCTGACGCGCGGTGAGGACGGCCAACGTGCCCTGTTCCTGCTGCCGGCGCTGCTGTTCACCATCGCCATGGTGATCTTCCCGACGCTGTTCGGATTCTACATCGCTCTCACCGACTGGAACCTCAGTTCCTTCAGTGGCCGCAAGTTCAACGGGCTCGACAATTTCTGGCAGATGCTGGCCGATCCCTACTACCGCAACGCGCTGTTCAACATGGTGCTCTATGTGCTGGCGGTGGCGGTCGAATATGTCATTGCCTTCGGCCTGGCGCTGCTCCTCAACGCACAGATCCGGGCGCGAAAATTCTTCCGCGTCGTCTTCCTGATGCCGCTGATGCTGTCGCCGGTCGCGGTGTCGTGGATGATCGGCAAGTCGCTGATGGAATACCGGTTCGGACCGGCCGCAACGCTGGCCCGCCATCTCGGCTGGGAAAATCCGGCCTTCTTCTCGGACCCGATCATCGCGCGCATATCAATCATGATACTGGATGCCTGGACCTTCATTCCGTTCATGATGATCATGCTGCTGGCCGGGCTGCAGGCGATGTCGCGCGAGGTGCTCGAAGCCGCACGCGTCGACGGCGCCAGTGCGTGGCAGACCTTCTGGCAGGTCACTTTTCCGCTGATGCTGCCGGTGTCGGTGACGGCGGTGATCCTGCGCATCATCTTCAAGCTGAAGCTTGCCGACATCATCATCACGGTGACGTCGGGCGGCCCGGGCGGCGCCACCGATTCCGTGTCGAGCTTCATCTACCGCGAATATCGCGACCGTTCGAATGTCGGCTACGGAACCATGCTGGCGATGGCCTATCTGGTGATCATCGTCGTGTTCGTCACGTGGCTGTTGAAATTCGCCAATCGTTTTGTCCGAAATGTGAATTGAGCTGAGATGAGCGTTCAGACTACCGAATATGTCGCCTCGGAGATCCGCTCGCCGGCGAGCTTCCTCGCCAGCCGCGTCTTCATCTATGGGGCGCTGGCCTTCTGGGCGTTCATCTGCCTGTTCCCGATCTACTGGACGATCACGACCTCATTCAAAACGGCGGTCGATGTCACGCAAGGCCATCTCATTCCCTTCGTCGACTTCCAGCCGGATTGGAAAGGCTGGCGCTCGCTTGGCCTGTCGCCGGACTCGATCTTCCAGACCTCGACGGTGCGCGAGGAATTCCTCAAGCGCTTCATGAATTCGGTGATCACCTCGGTCGGCGCGTCGAGCCTCGCCATCGTCATCGGCAGCCTCGCCGCCTACGGGCTCACCCGCTATCGCTATCATTTCGCCTGGTTCAAGAACGAGGACATCTCGTTCTTCTTCCTGTCGCAGCTGATCCTGCCGCCGGTGGTGCTGGCGCTGCCCTTCCTGGTGCTCTACCGGGAGGTCGGCCTGCTCGACACGCGCATCGGGCTGATCCTGCTCTACACGCTGATGGTGCTGCCGATCGTCATCTGGATCATGCGCGACCAGTTCAACTCGATCCCGGTCGAGCTCGAGGAAGCCGCACTTGTCGACGGGCTGTCGATCTGGGGCGCCTTCTTCCGCATCGTCATGCCGATCGCCTTGCCGGGCATGGTCGCCGCCTTCATCCTGGCGATGGTGCTGTGCTGGAACGAGTATTTCTTCGCCGCCCTTTTGACCTCGACCGACGCCAAGACCATCCCGGTCATGGTGGCGAGCCAGACAGGCTCGCAAGGCATCAACTGGTGGTCGATGGCAGCGCTCGCCACGGCGGCCATTGCGCCTCTGGCGGTGATCGGCATCGCGTTGGAACGTTATCTGATCATGGGCATGACCGCGGGAGCGGTGAAGTAGCAGCGATCGGCGCCAGGCTCCATCACTTCGTCATCCTAGGGCGGAGCAAGGAGCGAAGCGACGCGGCGCAGACCCTAGGATCCATGCCGTGACATCGGCGCTCCGCCACGGTGAAGAAACTTTTGACGCGAGGAAAGGCCGCTGCGAACCGCTTCTATCCTGCGCCGCAGCGTTCGTTGGCTGCGGTCACGGCATGGATCCTAGGGTCTCCGCGAGGTCGCTTCGCTCCTGCTTCGCCCTAGGATGACGAACTACCAAAGCCGCCCGACAATCTCGTAGCTAGCTCCTCAGAATCATCCGCAGGTGATCGAGGATCATAGCCACACCCTTCTGCCCAAGCTCGGCCGAAGCATCCTTGGCGCTCGCCGTGTACCAGCTCTTGTTGTCCTCGAAGTGACCGGCATCGACAGCCTCCGGGCATAGCGCCAGCATCAGCGATGTCTCGCCGATGCCGGCATGATCGAACGGGTACTTGCCGTTCATGTCAGCCGGCATCAGCGGATGAACCTGCACCCAGTTGAAGAAATTTTCACCCGCGGCGTGCCCGGAGTAATAGTCCGCCATCGCCTCGGAGCCCCACCAACCCTCGCCACGTTCCTTCTCGAGGAAGCGGAAGATCGCCTGGCGGCCGGCGGTCTTGAACGCCAGATCGGTCGGCATGCCGGCAGCAAAGTTCTCGGTCTGGTGATGGATGATGGCGTGGATGTTGCGAAAGCCGATGCGCAGCAGGCTGTAGAACAGCTCCTCCCCGAACGGCGCCAGCGCGTTGCCGCCAACCTGCACCGAGCCGCTGCCCTCAGGCGGCGCCACAGCGTAGCTCGCAGCACCGTAGTAGAAGGGCGGCAGGATGACGACGTCCCTCTCCTTTTCGAGCAGCTCCAGCGTCTTGATGACGGCCAGCGTGTCCATGCCGACGGCCATGTGCTCGCCATGGTATTCGAGCACGCCGAGCGGCAGAGCGACCGGCCAATTCTCGGCGATCGCCCTGCGGATCTGGTGTGGCAGCATCAGTTCGTAGCGCATGATCTATTCCATGTTGGTGTGGCGGGCGCGCATTGCTTCAGGCGACGCGCCAATCAATTCCCTGAGCTTCAGCACCATCACCTCGAACAGCAGGAACAGTGCGCCTTCGAACACCGAGCCCATCGGCAGGACCGATGTTTTTTGCGCCCCCTGATCGTTGGCCATGGTCTGCGCGGGAATGAGCAGGGTGAAGTCGGCAAGCCTTGCCGCGCTGGCTTCGGCCTGGGCGGTCAACAGGAGATTGGTTGCACCTGCTTGGCGCGCGACCTGCATCAAGGTCAGCACGGTCGAGGTCTCTCCCGGCCCGGAACTGACCAGGAAGACATCGCCCTGCCCCAGCGGCGGTGTGTTCATGTCGCCGACCACGGAAACCGGCAGGCCCAAATGGTAGAGCCGCATGGCAAAACCCTTGACCTGCAAGGCCTCGCGGCCGCAGCCATAGACGACGATCTGGCGGGCGCCGGCCAGCATTTTGCAGGCGGCGTCGATCGGGCTTTCGTCGATGCGTGCCAGCACGCCGCCGAGCTCCTCAAGCGCGGTCTCGAACAGGCTTTTGCTCTTGTTGCTCACCGCAAACCTGCCATTGAAAATTACCCTGGTATTTGCCGCTCTTGCTGCCATGAACGGCTTGATTTCGTTCATGCTAGCAACCGTGAAAATGCGTGTCCAACGCGCAGCGATGCTTTTGCCTGACCACAGGCATGATAGTGTCATGTCAGACAAATCAAGCGAGGCAAACGGCAGCATATGAAGACACGGCATTTCGACCGCATCGGCAATGGCGGCATCACTTTCACCGAGCTCGGCTTCGGCACGGCGCCGCTCGGCAACCTCTACCGTGCCGTCTCCGACGAGGACGCCAACGCCACGCTGGAGGCCGCGTGGGCGACCGGCTGCCGCTACTACGACACCGCGCCGCTCTATGGGCTCGGCCTCTCGGAAACGCGGCTCAACCCGTTCCTGCGCGGCAAGAAGCGCGACGACTATGTGCTGTCGAGCAAGGTCGGCCGCATCATGCGTGCCTGCCCGCCCGAAGAGCGCACCGGCATCGGCAAATTCTTCGACACGCCGTCGCGCCGCGAGGTGTACGACTACAGCTATGACGGTGTCATGCGCTCATTCGAAGCCTCGCTTGAGCGCCTCGGCGTCGACCGGATCGACATCCTCTTCGTGCACGATGTCGACATCTTCACCCATGGCAGCAAGGAAGCCTCCGACCGGCGCCTCGAAGAGTTCATGCGCTCGGGCTATTACGGCTTGCTGTCGCTGCGCGACCAGGGCGTGATCAAGGCGTTCGGTGGCGGCATCAATGAGTGGCAGGTCGCGCAGACGCTGGCCGAGCGCGGCGACTTCGACCTGTTCCTGCTGGCCGGTCGCTATACGCTCTTGGAACAGGAGGCGCTGACGTCCTTCCTGCCGCTCTGCCAGGCACGCGGCATCGGCATCGTTCTCGGCGGCCCCTACAACTCCGGCATCCTGGCAACTGGACCGAAGCCCGGCGCCTACTACAACTACTCCGAAGCGCCGAAGGACATCCTCGACCGCGTCGGCGGTATCGAGAGCGTCTGCAAGCGCCATGGCGTGCGGCTGATCGAGGCCGCCCTGCAATTCCCGCTGCTGCATCCTTCAGTCGTTTCGGTGATCCCCGGTGGGCAGCGGCCGAGCGAAGTCGAGAGCAATCGCTCGCTGCTCGATGCGAAACTGCCCGTGGCGCTTTGGGCCGATCTCAAGAAGGAAGGTCTGATGCGCGCCGAGGCGCCAACCGCATAAGCCGGCCGCCGTCGCGTCAGCGTCTGGCACAAAAATGAAAAGCCGGGCGGCTTTTCTGGTCTCGTGTACCCGCGCAGGGCGTAAAAAATGAAAAGCCGGGCAAGCCCGGCTTTTCTGGTCTCTGAAAAGAAAAAACGCTTAGTTGACTGCGTCCTTGAGGCCTTTGCCGGCCGAGAACTTCGGCACGGTACGCGCCGGGATCTTCACTTCGGCGCCGGTCTGAGGATTGCGGCCGGTCGAGGCGGCACGCTTTGACACGGTGAAATTGCCAAAGCCGACAAGCCGGACATCGCCGCCCTTCTTCAGTTCGCCGGTGATGGTGGAAAATACCGCATCGACCGCCGACTGCGCGTCACCCTTCGAAATGCTCGCGGCGTCGGCGACAGCGGACACCAGTTCGTTCTTGTTCATAAAAATTCCCTTCCATGAGAACACCGGAACTAACGACTCATCCGGCAGGAAACGGACTGTAGAAAGAAGCGTTGCCGCAACCAAGCCGAAAAGGCAGGAAAAAAACGGAAAAAGCCCGGAAATGCTGGGTTTTTCACATGAAAAAGCCGGGCGCTAGGCCCGGCTCTCCGTTTGTGCGCTGCAACCTTGACGAAAACCAATGCATGGCCCTGAAAACCGTAGCCGGTTTTCGGCAGGGGCCATGCACAAGTCTGAGCGTTAGAGCGTCCTTTGTGCGTCCAGATGGACGCCCGGAGCTCTAATGCGCCAGGGATTTTCCAGCGTCGTCGGCACTGTCTGTCGCGGCCGGCGGATTGACCGGTTCGACCCATTCGATCGGCTCCGGCATACGCACCAGCGCGTGCCGCAACACCTCGCCGACACGTGAGACCGGAATGATCTCCATGCCGTTCTTCACATTGTCCGGAATCTCCGCCAGATCCTTGGCATTGTCTTCCGGGATCAGCACCTTCTTGATGCCGCCGCGCAGTGCGGCGAGCAGCTTCTCCTTGAGCCCGCCGATCGGCAAGATGCGGCCGCGAAGCGTTATCTCGCCGGTCATCGCCACATCCGCCCGGACCGGAATACCCGTCAGTACCGACACAATGGCTGTCGCCATGGCAGCACCTGCCGACGGGCCGTCCTTCGGCGTGGCGCCTTCCGGCAAGTGCACGTGGATGTCGCGCTTGTCGAACAGCGGCGGCTCGATGCCGAAATCGACGGCGCGCGAGCGGACATAGGAGGCCGCCGCCGAAATCGATTCCTTCATCACGTCGCGCAGGTTGCCGGTCACCGTCATGCGGCCTTTGCCGGGCATCATGACGCCTTCGACCGTCAGCAGTTCGCCGCCGACTTCCGTCCAGGCAAGACCTGTGACGACACCGACCTGATCGTCAGCCTCGACCTGGCCGAAGCGGTACCGCTGCACACCAAGGTAATCGGAGAGGTTCTCCGCCGTGATGCTCACCGTCTTCTTCTTCGTCTTCAGGATTTCGGTCACCGCCTTGCGCCCGAGCTTCATCAGCTCACGCTCCAGGCTCCTGACGCCCGCTTCACGGGTGTAGGTCTGGACGATGGCGCGGATCGCGTCCTCACCGACGGAAAACTCCTTCGGCTGCAGCGCATGATCGCGGATCACCTTCGGCATCAGGTGCCGCTTGGCGATCTCGATCTTCTCGTCCTCGGTGTAGCCGGCGATACGGATGATCTCCATGCGGTCCATCAAGGGCGCCGGGATGTTCAGCGTGTTCGCCGTCGTCACGAACATGACGCTCGACAGATCGTATTCGACCTCGAGGTAATGGTCCATGAACGTCGAGTTCTGTTCCGGATCGAGGACCTCGAGCAACGCCGATGACGGATCGCCACGGAAGTCCAGGCCCATCTTGTCGATCTCGTCGAGCAGGAAGAGCGGGTTGGACTTCTTGGCCTTCTTCATCGACTGGATGACCTTGCCGGGCATCGAGCCGATATAGGTGCGCCGGTGACCACGGATCTCGGCCTCGTCACGCACGCCGCCAAGCGCCATGCGGATGAATTCGCGACCGGTCGCCTTGGCGATCGACTTGCCGAGCGAGGTCTTGCCGACGCCGGGAGGGCCGACGAGGCACAGGATCGGCCCCTTCAGCTTCTTCTGGCGGCTTTGCACGGCGAGATACTCGACAATGCGCTCCTTGACCTTGTCGAGGCCGAAATGATCGGTGTCGAGCACGTTCTGCGCAAAAGCCAAGTCCTGCTTGACCTTGGAGTTCTTGCCCCAGGGAATCGACAGGATCCAGTCGAGATAGTTGCGCACGACGGTCGATTCAGCCGACATCGGCGACATCGTCCGGAGCTTCTTCAACTCGGCTTCCGCCTTTTCGCGGGCCTCCTTGGAGAGCTTGGTCTTCTTGATGCGCGCCTCGATCTCGGCGGCCTCGTCGCGGCCGTCCTCACCTTCGCCGAGTTCCTTCTGGATCGCCTTCATCTGCTCGTTGAGGTAGTATTCGCGCTGCGTCTTCTCCATCTGGCGCTTGACGCGCGAGCGGATGCGCTTCTCCACCTGCAGGACGGAGATTTCGGCTTCCATGAAGCCCATAGCCTTTTCCAGCCGCTCCTTGACCGAGAGCGTGGCCAGCATTTCCTGCTTCTCAGGGATCTTGATGGCGAGATGCGAGGCAACAGTGTCGGCGAGCTTGGAATAGTCGTCGATCTGGCTGGCAGCACCCACCACTTCAGGCGAGATCTTCTTGTTCAGCTTGACGTAGTTCTCGAAGTCGGTGACGACCGAACGCGCCAGCGCCTCAACCTCGACCTCTTCCTCTTCCGGCTCGACCAGCGCCGCGGCGCGGGCCTCGTGGAAGTCGGGACGGTCGGTGAACGAGACGATTTTCGCACGCGAAGCGCCTTCGACCAGAACCTTGACGGTGCCGTCGGGCAGCTTGAGCAATTGCAGCACATTGGCGAGCGTGCCGATGTCGAAGATGGCATCGGGCTCGGGATCGTCGTCGGCGGCATTCATCTGGGTGGCAAGCAGGATCTGCTTTTCCTGACCCATCACCTCTTCCAGCGCCTTGATCGACTTCTCACGCCCGACGAAGAGCGGCACGATCATGTGCGGGAACACCACGATGTCGCGCAGTGGGAGAACTGCGAAGACGCCGTCGCTGGGTGCCTTGGATACTTTGGCCATTGTCCAACCTTTCATGTCGCGGCCGCCAATCAGCCAACCGCGAATCTTATATTAACGACCGGGGATCGTTCCGCCTACCACCGTTTATGACGGGAGTTTTACAGCACAGAAATCGGGCACCTCGGCCTTCTCCAGTTAGTTGGATGCGCGACCCCCAAAGATCAAGGGGCGCGTCCAAATCCGCACTTCCAACCCGTCCGCGAGTGACACATTTGCGACGCCAAGCCGTACGCCGCGCAAAACCCCTGCGCGACAGCAAAACGGCGCCTTGCGGCGCCGTTCCAGATTTTCGCTGCGGGCTCATGTCAGGCGCTGACATTGCCCTTCTTTTCCTTCTGCTCGGAGTAGATGTAGAGCGGCCGGGCACTGCCGGTCACCACCTCCTCCGAAATCACCACTTCGCGCACGCCTTCGAGCGCGGGAAGCTCGAACATCGTGTCGAGCAGGATCGCCTCCATGATCGAACGCAGGCCGCGCGCGCCGGTCTTGCGCTCGATGGCGCGCTTGGCGATCGCCGAAAGAGCGTTCTCGTGGAAGGTCAGGTCGACATTCTCCATCTCGAACAGCCGCTGATACTGCTTGACCAGCGCGTTCTTCGGCTCGGTCAGGATCTGGATCAGCGCCGGTTCGTCGAGGTCTTCCAGCGTCGCCAGAACCGGCAGACGGCCGACAAATTCGGGGATAAGACCGAACTTCAACAGATCCTCGGGCTCGACCAGGCGGAAGACATCGCCAGTGCGGCGATCCTCCGGCGAAGCGACGACCGCGCCGAAGCCGATCGAGGTCTTCCGGCCGCGATCCGAGATGATCTTGTCCAGCCCGGCGAAGGCGCCGCCGCAGATGAACAGGATGTTGGCCGTATCGACCTGCAGAAACTCCTGCTGCGGGTGCTTCCTGCCGCCTTGCGGCGGCACCGAGGCGACGGTGCCTTCCATGATCTTCAGAAGCGCCTGCTGCACGCCCTCGCCCGACACGTCGCGGGTGATCGAGGGATTGTCCGACTTGCGCGAAATCTTGTCGATCTCGTCGATGTAGACGATGCCGCGCTGGGCCCGCTCGACATTGTAGTCGGCCGATTGCAACAGCTTCAGGATGATGTTCTCGACGTCCTCGCCGACATAGCCGGCTTCGGTCAGCGTCGTCGCATCAGCCATGGTGAAGGGCACGTCGATGATGCGGGCCAGCGTCTGCGCGAGCAGCGTCTTGCCGCAACCGGTCGGGCCGATCAAAAGGATGTTGGACTTCGCCAGTTCGACATCGTTGTTCTTGCCGGCATGCGCGAGGCGCTTGTAGTGGTTGTGGACCGCCACCGACAGCACGCGCTTGGCGTAGGGCTGACCGATGACATAGTCGTCGAGAACCTTGAGGATCTCCTGCGGTGTCGGCACGCCTTCGCGCGACTTCACCATCGAGGTCTTGTTCTCTTCACGGATGATGTCCATGCAGAGTTCGACGCACTCGTCGCAGATGAAGACCGTCGGACCGGCGATCAGCTTGCGCACTTCGTGCTGGCTTTTGCCGCAAAACGAGCAGTAAAGCGTGTTCTTGGAATCGCCGCTGTTGTTGCCGACCTTGCTCATTTTCATGTCCTTTCATGGCCGCCCGCCGATGGTCTGGCTGAAAGGGCGCATACTCTATCTATCGCGGGAATCCGCCGCCGCCAGTGTGTCCCGGCTCCCGCAACGCATTCCGTACGAAACACAAATCAGAAAACGTGGCAATGATTCGCGACAACCCCGCATAAAGCTAAGCCGCCGAAACTCAACATAGCCTTAACGTAGGCAATCCTGTCCCCCGAGGGAACAGCCAATTGTGGCCGAAATGCCGCAAGACACACCAAAAGCGCGTGATGCCGCCATCCAACTGCCAATAAGCCCTTATGCCACAGCGCCTTCAGGCGGCTCGCGCGACGAAATGACCTTGTCGATGAGGCCGAAATCCCTGGCTTCGTCAGCGGTCATGAAATGGTCGCGGTCGAGCGTCTTCTCGATCTCTTCGTAGCTCTTGCCGGTGTGCTTGACGTAGACCTCGTTGAGGCGACGCTTCAGCTTGATGATATCCAGGGCATGGCGCTCGATGTCGGACGCCTGGCCCTGGAAGCCGCCGGAAGGCTGGTGAACCATGATGCGGGCGTTCGGCGTGGCAAAGCGCATATCCTTGTGGCCGGCGGTCAACAGCAGCGAACCCATCGAAGCCGCCTGGCCGATGCAGAGCGTCGACACGGCCGGCTTGATGAACTGCATGGTGTCGTAGATCGCCATGCCGGAGGTGACGACGCCGCCCGGCGAATTGATGTAGAGGTTGATTTCCTTCTTCGGATTCTCGGCTTCGAGGAACAAAAGCTGCGCGCAGACCAGCGTCGCCATGCCGTCCTCGACCGGACCGGTGATGAAAATGATGCGCTCCTTGAGGAGACGCGAGAAAATGTCGTAGGCCCGCTCGCCGCGATTGGTCTGTTCGACCACCATCGGAACGAGGTTCATGTAGGTTTCGACGGGGTTCTTCATCAGTTGTCTCTTATCTCGCGGTGGGTTTCCGGCGCCGGGAATGCTGGCGGATCGGGCAGAATCGGTTCTGGATCGTTATTCCGTAAATAGGATGCCGGCTCATCCTTGTGCAAGGCCGACCCCTCCTAGCCATCTGGGTAAGTCGAATCAAGCTTTCTGACCAAGGATTCGCGGCGGCGGATGCTTCCGCGGGTCCGGAGCCGCATGGCCGGCCGCGCAAGGTAGCAGTTTCTTAACCGCGTCACTTAACGAAATGCGCCGAAACCGCTTTTCTCCGAAACGGCTTCCTCTACAATTCAACGTTGAACTTATGCGTAGAGTTCAACAGGGGGAGTGTCATGCCCGGGAAAACCGCATGCTTCACCATCGCCGGGCTGACCATGCTCGGCACGATTTCGCAGACGGCGGCCGGCGGCCGCGCCGTCGAATGTTATGAACCGGTCCGCAGTCCGGCCGTCTACGACACGGTCTATGAAGACGTGATGATCAGTCCGCCCGGCCAGCAGGTCGACTATATCGCCCCTATCTATGGCACGCGCGAGCGCGTCGTGATGACCGTTCCGGCGCAAGTGACCTACCAGATCGTGCCGGCCGTCACCCGCACCGTCTACCGCACGGTCCGGGTCGATGGCGGCGGCTACTCCTGGGAATGGCGCGTCATCCATGGCCGCAAGGTGCTGTGCAAGGTATGGCACAAGGCGCGCTACGAACGTGTTGCCAAAACCGTGGTGATCCAGCCCGAACGCACGCGGCGCGTGGTCATCCCCGCACAGTACGATAGGATCGCCCAGGAGGTGCTGGTGCAGCCCGAGCAAAGGCGCGTCATCGATGTTCCCGCCTCCTACCAGACCATCGCGCGCCGCGTGCTGGTTCGCGAAGGTTCATCGGGCTGGCGGCGGGTGCATATTCCCAGGCATTGCCAGGATTAGCGAGCATAGCGTAACCTGCGTCGCAGCGGATCTCCGTAGGGCTGAGGGCATGCGCGACCTGGAAATTTCCAATCAGGAATTGTCAGACCTTGCCGAAGAAGCCTTGGCGCTTGCCAAAGGTTACTGGGCCTCCCTCGAGGAACGTCGGACGTATCCCACGACCAGCGGCAAACAGACGACCGAACTGTTCTCGCGGCCTTGGCAGGAGAGCGGCCGCGGACGGGAAGTCTTGCAGGATTTCAAGTCGATCGCGGAGCATGTGCGGCCTTCAACCGGCAGATTCTTCGGTTATGTCGTCGGCTCCGGCGAACCGGTCGGCGCGCTGGGGGAGCTGCTGGCTGCGGTGCTCAATCAGAATGTGACGTCGTGGCGGTCGGCTCCGGCTGCGACATCGATCGAACGCGCCGTGGTCGGGTGGTTGGCGGAGGCTGTCGGTTGCCCCGGATTTACAGGCAGCCTGTGCGGCGGCGGCTCGACGGCGAACCTCATGGCCCTGGGGATGGCGCGGGAAGCGAAGCTGCCAGCCAACGAAACAGGCGTACGGCCCTGCGTGATCTATGCTTCCGAGCAAGTGCACATGTCCATTCCAAAGGCCGTCGCGCTGTTGGGGATCGGTAGAAAAAATCTCCGTTTGATCCCTGTCGACGACAAATTCAGGATGCGGACGGATGCCCTCCAGGCGGCTATCGCCGTCGACCGCGAGGCCGGAAACATGCCCATCGCCATCGTGGCCACGGTCGGCACCATCATCTCCGGTGCGATCGATCCCCTTCCCGAGATTGCAGACATCGCCCGGAGGGAGGCGCTGTGGATGCACGTCGACGGTGCCTACGGAGGGCTGGCGGCTCTTGCGGCGCCGGAAAAGTTCCAAGGGTTGTCTTCGGCGGATTCGCTGTCACTGGATGCGCACAAATGGCTCTATCAGCCACTCGATTGCGGCTGCCTGCTCTATCGTCACCCGGACATTGCGCGAAAGACTTTTTCGCACAGCGACGACTACGTCAGGATACTGAGCGATGACCCTACGGAAGCATTTGCGTTCTTTGAGGAGTCGATCGAACTCTCTCGACGCTTCCGTGCGCTGAAGCTCTGGATGTCGCTGCAGTATCACGGACGCCGTGCCTATCGCGAAGCCATCGCCCGCGATCTCAACCATGCCCAGATGTTGGCGCAGGCAATCGCATCGCAGCCGGAGTTGGAACAGCTTGCACCCGTATCGCTAAGCGCAGTCTGTTTCCGCCACCGCTCAAAGAACAATGAAGCGATCCTGCGCCGCGTGATCGCGCGCGGCCGGGTGTATCTGTCGAATGCGACGATCAACGGCCATTTCGCGCTGCGCGCGTGTTTCGTCAATCACCGAACGACCCCAGATGACGTGCAGGCGATTGTGTCCGAAGTCATTGCCGCCGCAGACGAAATCAATCGCTGAGTGAGTCTTCAACCTGGCGGCGTTCAGGCCACTTCCGCCCGCAGCCATGTCTTCAGGCCGGCGATGTCGCCGTCGCCCACCGCGGCCGCAACGCGCCGGCCGACCGCAGCGCCGAATTTGTAGCCATGGCCGGAGCAGGCCGAGACGATCAGGCATTTTCCTCGCTCGTGAGCGAAGAACTTCTCATCTTCGGTGAAGGTGTAGGCGCAGGTGACCACCTCGGTCACCCTGTATTCCTCGATGCGCGCGATCGGCGGCGAAAACAGGTTGCGGATCGCCTCGCCCTCGCCCGCCACCGGCTGACGGTTCCAATCGGCGTCGCTGGTCGGCACCCTGTGCAGCCCGGACCCGAATTTCATGCCGGCGCCGCCGGAGGGCGGGATCACATAGCCGTCGATCGCGCCGCCGACATCGAGGACAACCGGTGCCACCCGCCAGGCGGCCTTGAGGTCGGCCGGCGGTTCGACATAGGCGAGTGCGGTTCGATAGGTCTTCAGCTCGCCGTCCAGTTCCGGAAACAGTTTCAGCACCCAGGCGCCGGCGGCGACAACGATACGGTCGGCCTGCATCGTCTCGCCGCTTTCGAGCACGATGTGGCCGGCTTCGGCGTCGACTTCGATGACCTTGCTGTTTTCGTAGACATTGGCGCCGTTGGCGCGCAGCCAGTTTGCCACGCCGGAGGCTATCTTGCGGCAATGCAGGGCGCCGCCTTCGGTCGAGAAATAGGCATAGCGGAAAGAGCCGGCTTCGAGAAACGGCCAGCGTTCCACGGCTGCGTCCGGCTCCAGCAATTCGAACGGAAAATTGCCTTCTTCCAGGCCCTCGCGATATTCCTCGGCCTCGTCGCCCGGCTCGCGCGAAATGCAGACAAATCCTCTGGGATCGAGGTGGCTTTCGCCGAGATCGGCCCACATCTCGTCCCAGGCCTGGTAGGCTTCGGTGATCAGCCGGCCATAGCCGGTCCCCGCGCGGTAGGCGCGGCGGATGATGCGATGGTGGTCGCCCGACGCAGCCAGCGGGTTGGGGATCGGCCCCTGTTCGACGATTGACACGCTGTGGCCGGCCTTGACCAGCGACCACGCCGTGGAGAGACCGGCAATGCCCGCGCCGACAACGATCACATTCATCAAATCAGACTTTCCGCAGCCGGTCGGCTGGCTCAACGCATTGGATTGCGGCGCCAACATAGGGTCTGGAACCAGGCTGGCAAGCCGCGCTATTGGTCTGGCATGAGCAAATTGACGCCACCCACCCTGGCCTTTGATCCAGCCACTCGACGCCTGCGGCTCGACCCGCACGAGCCGGCCTTTTTTCAAAACCCTTATGATGCCTATGCTTTCCTGCATGGCGTATCGAATGCATTCTTCTGGGAAGAATTCGGCTTCTGGTGCTTTGGCGGTTTCGACGACGTCAACCGGCTGCTGCGCGACCGCCGCTTCGGCCGGCAGAACCCGGCCGGCATTCCAGACAGCCGCGGCATTGGACAGGACCGCAGCCATCTCAGGGCCTTCGACGGCATCGAAGCCAATTCGATGCTGGAACTGGAGCCGCCGGTGCACACGCGTCTGAGAACACTGGTCAACCGCGCCTTCGTCTCGCGCCAGGTCGAAAGGCTGCGGCCGCGTGTCGAGGCCTTGGCCAACGAGTTGATCGACCGTTTCGAACCAGGCAAGACGGTCGACCTGTTGCCTGATTTCGCGGCGCCCTTGCCGATCACCATCATTGCCGAAATGCTTGGCGTGCCGGTCGAAATGGGGCCGCAACTGCTCGGCTGGTCGCACCAGATGGTTGCCATGTACATGCATGGCCGCATGCGCGAAACCGAGGAGACGGCCAACCGCGCCGCAAGCGAATTTGCCGATTTCCTGCGCGGTTACGTCACGGAGCGACGCAAGAACCCCGGCGACGACCTGCTGTCGCTGCTGATCTCGGCGCAAGAGGACGGCCAAAAACTGTCGGAGGACGAGATGGTGTCCTCGGCGATCCTGCTGCTCAATGCCGGCCATGAAGCGACCGTGCACCAGACCGGCAATGCCGTCCGCTCGATCCTTATGCAAGGCGGCGATGTCAGCCGCTTCTTCAGTTCGCCCGAAACGACCGCGGCAACGGTCGAGGAATGCCTGCGCTTCGACGCGCCGCTGCACATGTTCGCGCGCTACGCCTATCAGGAGATCGAGGTCGCGCCCGGCATCGTCGTGCAGCCGGGCGAGACGATCGGGCTGCTGCTGGGCATGGCCAATCATGACCCGCGCGCCTTCGCCGACCCCCTCGCCTTCCGGCCCGACCGTGCCGACCAGAAGAACGTCTCCTTCGGCGCCGGTATCCATTTCTGCATCGGCGCGCCGCTCGCCCGGCTCGAATTGCAGGTGTCGCTGAAAACCTTGTTCGAACGGCATCCGAAGCTGCATCTTGCCGAAAGCCCAAGCTTCCGCGACACTTACCACTTCCATGGGCTGGAAACGCTCGCCGTCGGCTTTTGACGATCGCGAACCTGGGGCTGCCTCAGCCAGTTTCCGGCAAAATAGGACGGCGACGCTTTGCCTGACATGACCGAGTTGAAATTCGCCTTCCTGGAAGAACCGCCATTTTGCTTCACCGGCGCATCGGGCGAGGTCTCAGGCTGTGACGTCGAGCTTGCGCGCAGGCTCGGTGACATGCTCGGATTGGCGAGCTTTAAGCTGATCGAAACCGAATTCGCTGAGCTGCTGCCTGGGTTGGTCGAGGGCCGTTGGACCATGACGACCGGCCTGTTCGTCTCCGAAGAGCGCAGGCAGCTTGTCGACTTCACTCGGCCGATATGGGCGTTGCAGGATGGGTTGCTGGTCGCGGTGGACAATCCGTGCGGCTTTCGCGGCTACCAATCCATTGCCGAGGACGGAACAGTGTTGATTGGTGTCATAAACGATCAGGTTCAGCACCTTACGGCGCTGCACAACGGAATTGCGCCTGGGCAGATCAGGATGTTTGCAACGCAGGCGGATGCGGCGGACGCAGTGGCCAACGGCGTCGTGCACGCCTATGCCAGCGTCGCCATGGCGCATCGAGGCTATCTGACCCGGCGGCCCGAAATGCGGCTTGGACTTGTCGAGGTTCCCTCGATTGAAAAGCAGCCGTCGGCCGGTGCCTTCGCGATCGCCAAAGGCAATTCAGCCCTGCTCCGGCGCATCGATGCTTGCCTCGATGAATTGGTGGGCAGCGACTGGCACCGACAGATGATGGCGCGATACGGATTCTCGGACAGCGATATCGATCGCATCGTTTGATCCGCACATCTTTTGTTGTTCGACCATGATCTTTACCGGAAAACCGGCCTCCACTTTTCGGGATCATGTCTACAGCTTGATCACATATTCCTTGCGAGTCGTTTCAAGCACTTCCCAGCTGCCTTTGAAGCCGGGCCTGAGCACGAAGCTGTCGCCGGCCTTGACGGTGCGTGCCTGCCCGCCGTCCTCCGCGATCACCGAAACGCCGGACAGGATGTGGCAAAACTCCCACTCGTCATAGACGATGCGCCATTTGCCCGGGGTCGATTCCCAGATGCCGGCGTAAAGGCCGCCGTCACGCTCCTCGACATTCCAGGTGCGGAATTTGGGATCGCCCGAGATCAGCCGATCCGGTGCCGGCGCGCCAGATTCAGGCTCGACGCTGTCAGTCGCTATTGTCAGGTAATGCGCGGACAAGAACTTGCCTCCATGAAAGAGCCGGCTTCGCGTCGGCTCACCCACCCCGGCGCTGCGCGCCGACCCTCCCCACAAGAGGAGGGTAAAAAAGATCAGACTTTGGCAAGCGCCTGTTCGAGGTCGGCGACGATGTCGTTGACGTCCTCGATGCCGATCGACAGCCGCACCGTGTCCGGTCCTGCGCCGGCCTTGACCTTCTGCTCGTCGGAAAGCTGGCGGTGCGTGGTCGAGGCCGGGTGGATGACCAGCGACTTGGTGTCGCCGACATTGGCGAGATGCGAGAACAGTTCGAGCGCCTCGACGAATTTCACACCGGCGTCATAGCCGCCCTTCAACGCGAAGGTGAACACGGCACCGGCGCCAAGCGGCGAGTACTTCTTCTGCAGCGCGTTGTTCTTGTCGCTGGGCAGGCCGGGATAGTTCACCGACGCAACCTTGGGGTGATTGGACAGCCAGGCGGCGACCGTCACGGCGTTGTCGCAGTGGCGCTGCATGCGAAGCGGCAAGGTCTCCAGGCCGGTCAAGATGAGGAAGGCGTTGAAGGGCGAGATCGCCGGGCCGAGATCGCGCAGGCCGAGCACGCGCGCGGCAATGGCGAAGGCGAAATTGCCGAAGGTTTCGTGCAGGACAAGACCGCCATATTCCGGGCGCGGTTCCGACAGCATCGGGTACTTGCCCGACTTCGACCAGTCGAAGGTGCCGCCATCGACGATGGCGCCACCGATCGAATTGCCGTGGCCGCCGATAAATTTCGTCAGCGAATGGACGACGATGTCGGCGCCATGCTCGATCGGCCGGATCAGGTAGGGCGAGGCCAGCGTGTTGTCGACGATCAGCGGCAGGCCATGCTTGCGCGCGATGTCGCCGATCTTCTCGATATCGACGAAGGTGCCGCCCGGATTGGCCAGGCTCTCGATGAAGATCGCCTTGGTCCTGTCGTCGATCTGGCTCTCGAAGGTCGAGATGTCGTTGGTGTCGGCCCAGCGCACCTCCCAGCCATAATTCTTGAAGGCATGGCCGAACTGGTTGATCGAACCGCCGTAAAGCTTGTTGGCGGCGACGAAATTGTCGCCCGGCTGCATCAGATTGTGGAACACGATCACCTGCGCGGCGTGACCAGAGGCGACCGCGAGTGCCGCCGTGCCGCCTTCGAGGGCTGCCATGCGTTCTTCCAGCACCGCCTGGGTGGGGTTCATGATGCGGGTGTAGATGTTGCCGAACGCCTTCAGCCCGAACAGCGAGGCGGCATGGTCGGCGTCGTCGAAGACGAAGGAGGTCGTCTGGTAGATCGGCGTGGCGCGCGCGCCGGTCGCCGGATCTGGCTTGGCGCCGGCATGGACGGCGAGCGTGTTGAAACCTGGCGTGCGGGTCACTGAAAACCTCCCCTTTGAAACTCTTGAAATCGCCGGGCATTCTTGGCGAAGCCCGCGCGCGAATGCAAAGAAGAAAATGCCCTTCGGCGAACGATCTGCGGCCGAGGCCTGAGAAAATGCGCTGTCCTAAGGAATATTTTTGCGCCCAAGGCACATCGCGCATCAGGCATGCTTTTGGTGGACGTCGTTATCCCAAACCGCCGCGCACTTTTGAGCGACGTGCCCTACTTCTGGCGCACGCCGAAACTCTGGAATCCCGAGCGCATCAGCGGCTTCTTCGACGACAGCACACCGGAATTGACGCCGCTCCAGCCGATCTCTCCGGACAGCTTGCCATATTCGATCTTGGGGCAGCGGTTCATCACCACCTTGATGCCGGCAGCCTCGGCGCGCGCGGCCGCCTCGTCATGGCGCACGCCAAGCTGCATCCAGATCACTTTCGGCAAGGGATCGAGCCGCAACGCCTCGTCGACGATGCCGGGCACCGCCGCCGGCGCACGAAAAATGTCGACCATATCGATCGGCTCCGGAATATCGGCGAGCCTTGAATAAGTCATCCGGCCGAGGATTTCCTTGCCGGCCTGACCAGGGTTGATCGGGAACACAGAAAACCCTTTGGCCAGCAGATATTTCAGCACGAAATAGCTCGGTCGCACATCGTTGGCGGATGCGCCGACCATGGCGACGGTCTTCACCGAATTGAGGATGCCGGCGATGTAGGTGTTGTCGTAGCTATCGTGGTTCATGCCTCGTCCTCATACAACGCCTCGTCGAGAAAGCCATCCGGGTCATTGCTGAAATCGCGCAGCATGCGGAAGTGGTCCGTATCGCGAAAATCGGCGGGCTCCAGCCCGAAGCGGCTGATGCGGAACAGCCGCGCACCGGGGCAAGCCATCAGCAGCGGCGAATGCGTTGCCATGATCACCTGCGCGGTGCCCGACTGGTCCATGCGCCGCAGCATCTTGAGCAGCTCGATCTGTCGCGTCGGAGACAGTGCACTCTCGGGTTCGTCAAGGATGTAGATGCCCTGCCTGCGGCAGCGCTCCTCGAAAAACCGGATAAAACCCTCGCCATGCGACCAGGACAGGAAGTCCGGCGGCGGCGGCCTGAACGGATCTTCCAGCGCCGCCTGATCGAGATAGCGCGCCACGGAATAGAAGGATTCGGCTCGGAAGAACCAGCCGGCGGTGACTTTCGGCAGCCAGTGGCCGCGAAATGCGTTGGCCAGCGCGGCACCGCTCTTGTCGATGGCGCTGGAATGGTCGACCGGCCGGTAGCCCTTGCCGCCGCCGGCTTCATCGTAGCCGGCCAGCGCGCCGATGGCCTCGAGCAGCGTCGATTTGCCGGTGCCGTTCTCGCCGACGATGATGGTGATCGGCGTGGTGAATTCGAGTTCGAACTTATGGCCGCGAAACAGCGGCAGGTTCCATGGATATTTTTCCCAATCCTCGACCCGCACGGCATCGAGCAGAATGCGCTTCAGATAGGGAGCCTTGAGCCGCGTCAGCTGCTTGCGATGGGCCATCAGCCAGGCAGCGAAATCGTGCCGTCTTCCGCGATCGGAAAGGCCGGATTATGCGCCACTTCCCAGATATGCCCGTCGGCGTCGGCGAAATAGCCGTACCAGCCGCCCCAGAAGGCGCGGCCGGCCGGCTTGACGATGCGGCCGCCGGCTTTTTCCACCCTGGCGAGCACGTCGTCGACTTCGGCGTCGGAACGGGTGTTGTAGGCGAGGTAGACCGCCGATGGCGCCGCGGCGAAGGCGATGCCGGAATCCTCTTCTGCGCTGGCGCGCGGGAACAGGCCGAGGATGACGCCGCCCATCTGGAAGAAGGCGACCCCGTCGGTGATGCCGGCATGCCGCTTCAAGCCCATCGCCTCGTAGAAGCGCACGGCGCGGTCGAGATCGTCGGTGGCGATGGTGATGATGGAGATGCGCGGTTCCATGACGTTCTCCTTACTCGTCCTTCCATTCCGGCTTGCGCTTGCCGATGAAGGCGCCGATGCCTTCCTCCGCGTCGCGCGCCAACATGTTCTCGACCATGATGCGGCCCGTATAGGCATAGGCGTCCGCAAAGCCCATTTCAGCTTGGGCGTAAAACGCCTCCTTGCCGGTCTTGACCACCAAAGATGACTTGGAAGCAATGGTTTGCGCGTATTTGGTTACGATCTGATTCAGGTATTCGCGCGGCACGACGCGGTTGACCAGGCCGAACTCCTTGGCGGTCGCCGCATCGATCGTCTCTCCGGTCAGCAGCATTTCCATGGCGTGCTTGCGCGAGACGTTGCGCGACAGCGCCACCATCGGCGTCGAGCAGAACAGGCCGATGTTGACGCCCGGCGTGCAGAAAGTCGCTTCGTGCGAGGCGATCGCCAGATCGCAGCTGGCGACCAGTTGCAGCCCGGCGGCGGTGGCAAGGCCGTCAACCTCGGCGATCACAGGCACGGGATGGCGCACGATGGCCTGCATCAGCGTCGCACAAGCGGCAAACGTCTCTGCGAAGAAGGCCTTGCCATGATCGGCGTCAGTGCGGCGCGCCGTCATTTCCTTGAGATCATGGCCGGCGCAGAACACCTTGCCGGCCGCCGACAAAACGATGACGCGAACGGCCTTGTCGGCCTTGGCGCGCTCGAGTTCGGCCGTCAGCGCCGCCATCACCGCCAGCGACAGCGCGTTGGCGGGCGGATTGGCGAGTGTGAGGCGCAGCACGCCTTTGTCCAGTTGTGCGACAACCGGACCCTCAACGGCGACAGGCTTGATGGCAAGGATTTCGGCCATGGATAGGGTCTCCGCGATTCCGCTCGGGGCTGCCAGAGTATCTAATACCGTATCAGGTTTCGTCCAACACCGATCGCTTGCGCCAGGGGACGAAGGTTGTCAGAAATGCCGCGCCGCGCCCATACAGGTAGGCCAAAAACGAGAGACCGACATGCCCGCCCAAACCAATTTGAAGCCGGTGCTGACCGCGCAACAAGTCAATGCGCTGATGGAAACCGTCTACCCCCAGCTCAACGAGCAGTTCAAATATTTCGAAGCCATCGACGTGTTCCCTGGCGGCTGCACCGTGCGGCTCAATGCCGGCCAGCGGCATCTGCGTCCCGGCGGCACGGTGTCCGGCCCGTCGCTGTTCACGCTGGCCGACATTGGCGGCTACGTCTGCGTGCTCAGCCATGCCGGGCCGGATGCGCTCTCGGTTACCGTCAACCTCGACATCAATTTCGTGCGCAAGGCCGAGGCCGGACCGATCGACGGCCATTGCCGCATCCTGAAGCTGGGAAAGAGCCTGATGGTGTTCGACATCGACATCGTCGCCGGCCCGGACGGACACACGGTGGCGCACGCCACCGGCACCTATTCGATCCCGCCAAAGCGTTAGCCGAATTCCTGCCGCCAACTATTTGTCCGCCAGCGGTCCCAAGATTTGCAGAACCGTCTCAAGAATGAGGCGCCGCAAGTTGGCAGGCCTATCGAGGTGACTGGCGATGAGCAGCCCATCGCTGGCAACAGTGAGGATATCGGCGGTGGTTTCGGAATCCGAACTGCCGTCGGCCACAAGCAGGCCGCGCAGCAGGTCACGCTTCCATTGCCTATGCTCATCGATCGCCTGCCGTACCGGATGGCTCGGATCGGGATATTCGGCGGCAGCGTTCAGAAACGGGCAGCCGCGGTAGCCAGGCTGGGCGGCGGCGTCCGCAACAAGATCAAAAATAGCCAGGATCGAATCCCGCGCCGATCGCGCGCTGATCTTGTCGATCATGGCCCTCCCTTGCCGGCTTTGGTTCTGAATGTACGCGCGGACGAGTTCGTCCTTGGCTGGAAAGTACTTGTAGAAAGTGGCCTTGGCCACGCCTGCCTCGGCGATGATCCGGTCGATGCCGACCGCGTGCACGCCCTCGGAGTAGAACAGGTTCGTGGCTGTATCAAGTATGCGGCTGCGCGCAGCACTCGCCCGGCCGATGTCAGTAGCGTGGTCCACCATATCGAATACCCTTTGACGTCGACCCTCTTCCGCCATACAGACAGACTTGTCTAGTAGACAAACCTGTCTGCTCTTAAACGAGAGGTGCCAAAGTGGGATCAGTTATCAGGGAAATGATAGTCGACGCATCGCCTGAGAAGGTCTGGCAGACCGTCGGCAACTTCGCCGAAGGGCCGCGACTGACAACGCCAGATATTTTCGTGGATTGCCGGTTGATCGAGCCCGACTTGCGGCAAATGACCTTCGCCGACGGCAACGTCGTGCGGGAGAGGCTTATAGCCCGCGACGAACAGGCACGCCGCATCGTCTGGGCGTGGGAAGGAGAAGAGGTATCGCACGACAACACCTCCATGCAGGTCTTTGCAGAGAACAATGGACGCAGCCGGTTGGTGTGGATTCACGACACCTCACCGGACGAGCTCTGCGGCTGGCTTGCCGCGGCGATGGACCAAATTGGGCCAGAGATCCGCCGCTCGCTCGAAAGAGCCAACTGAAGACCGGACCGGTCAAAGAACGTTCGGCCATGCTCCGGAACGTTCTTTTCTCGCGGTATTATAATACCTATCCTATAACCAATTGTTTTTGCATAACCTTTTAGGAATACTCTAGCAACTTCAGCCTTGACGTGCCCCATCACCCTCGCCTATAAGCCCTTCACGAAGCAGCGGCCCGCAAAGGCCGCCGTTTTGTTATTGGCGGCGGGTAGCGTCCTTCCGACAATCCAAGCAACAAGAAACGCCTTCTCTTATTGAAGGTCAGAACCGAGAGCAGAAAACATGACAACCTTTTCGCAGAAGCCTGCGGATGTGGTGAAGAAGTGGATCCTGATCGACGCCGAAGGTCTCGTCGTCGGTCGTCTGGCCACTGTCATCGCCAATCATCTTCGCGGCAAGCACAAGCCGACCTTCACCCCGCATGTCGACGACGGCGACAACGTCATCGTCATCAATGCCGACAAGGTGGTGTTCACCGGCAAGAAGTTCACCGACAAGGTCTATTACTGGCACACCGGGCACCCAGGCGGCATTAAGGAGCGCACCGCGCGCCAGCTGCTCGAGGGTCGTTTCCCCGAGCGTGTCGTCGAGAAGGCCGTTGAGCGCATGGTCCCGCGTGGCCCGCTCGGCCGTCGCCAGATGAAGAACCTGCGCGTCTATGCAGGTGCCGAGCATCCGCATGTCGCCCAGCAGCCCGTCGTACTCGACGTGGCCAAGCTGAACGCCAAGAACAAGAAGGTCGCATAAGATGGCTGAGCTTTCCTCGCTCGCAGAACTGGGCGCCGCCACCGGCAACACCAATACCCAGCCGGCGGCCCCCGTCCACGTCCAGAAGCTCGACAAGTCGGGCCGCGCCTATGCCACCGGCAAGCGCAAGAACGCCATTGCGCGTGTCTGGGTGAAGCCGGGTTCCGGCAAGATCATCGTCAACGACAAGGAATTCGCGACCTATTTCGCGCGTCCGGTCCTGCAGATGATCCTCAACCAGCCGATCATCGCCTCCAACCGCGCCGGCCAGTACGACATCGTCGCGACCGTCGTCGGCGGCGGTCTCTCCGGCCAGGCGGGCGCCGTTCGTCACGGCATCTCCAAGGCGCTGACCTACTACGAGCCGACGCTGCGCGCCGTGCTCAAGAAGGGCGGCTTCCTGACCCGCGACAGCCGCGTCGTCGAGCGCAAGAAGTACGGCAAGGCGAAAGCCCGTCGTTCGTTCCAGTTCTCGAAGCGCTAAGCACTTCGCAGCTTCAGACAATCGAAAAGGCCGCCTCCGGGCGGCCTTTTTGTTTGCGGCTCGGCAGTCACCCCACCCGCGCCTACGGCGCGACCTCCCCATCAAGGGGAGGTAGAAGAAAAGCGCGGCGCCCTACCTCCCCTCGATGGGGAGGTCGGCACGTAGCGCCGGGTGGGGTGATGGCGCCGGCATGAACAGGTTAGGCCTTGGCGCCCTTGATGAAATCGATGAACGCCCGCAGCGGGGCCGGAACCAGGCGCCGGCCGGGATAATAGAGGAACGGTCCGGGAAAACTCGGCCACCACGGTTCGAGAATGGGCTCAAGGGCGCCGCTTTCGAAGTAAGGGCGAAGCCAGCCCTCGAAGAGGCCGATGATGCCGGTGCCGGCGATGGCCGCGTCGACGGCAAGATCGGTCGCCCCGCCGATCCGCACGATCAGAGGCCCCGTCGGATCGACCCGCACCACCTCGCCGTCGCGCTCGAATTCCCACGGCAGCATCGCGCCGCTGGCAAAGCGGCCGCGCACGCAAGAATGGCCGAGCAAGTCGCTCGGGTGTTGCGGCCGGCCATGGCGAGCAAGATAGGCAGGGCTGGCGGCGGTGGCGAAATGCTGCACGCGCGGTCCGATCGGCACCGCGATCATGTCCTGTTCCAGCCGCTCGTCATAGCGGATGCCAGCGTCGCAGCCGGCCGCCAGCACGTCGACGAAGTTCTCATCGGCGATCACCTCCAGCCGGATGCCGGGATAGGCGGCGAGGAAACCCGGGACGATATCGGGCAATATCAGCCGCGCGGCGCTGACCGGCACATTGAGACGCAGCGAGCCCGCCGGCCTGTCGCGAAAGCCGTTCACCACATCCAGCGCCGCCTCCACCTCCGACAGCGCCGGGCCGAGCCGCTCCAGAAGGCTGAGGCCGGCCTCGGTCGGGACAACGCTGCGCGTCGTGCGGTTGAACAGCCTGACACCGAGCTGCGCTTCCAGCCGACGCACCGCCTCACTCAAGCCGGAGGCGCTGCCGCCGCTGGCACGCGCGCCATCGCGAAAACCGCCGGCGCGCGCCACCGCCACGAAGGCGTTCAGATCGCTGAGGTCCATCATTGTTCGCCATTCCGCACGGCCTGTGTGGATTGTACCGGATTATCACGAGGTTGGGCAGCGCCTATCTCTGGCTCCTCAAAGGAGATCAATCATGTCCAACATCCAACAATCCGGCACCTTCGCCCCCGCCACCTTCAAGCTTGGCAGCCGCACCGTGAAGCGGCTCGGCTACGGTGCCATGCAACTCGCCGGACCCGGCGTGTTCGGGCCGCCCAAGGACCATGACGCGGCATTGGCCGTGCTGCGCGAGGCGATTGCGCAGGGGATCGACCATATCGATACCAGCGACTTCTACGGCCCGCACGTCACCAACCGGCTGATCCGCGAAGCACTGGCGCCCTACCCCGACGATCTCGTCATCGTCACCAAGATCGGCGCGCGGCGCGGGGCCGATGGCTCCTGGCTGCCGGCTTCTTCTCCCGAAGCGCTGACCCAGGCGGTGCACGACAATCTCGGCAATCTCGGACTCGATGTGCTCGACGTCGTCAACCTGCGCATCATGTTCGATACCCATGGCCCCGCCGAGGGATCGATCGAAGCGCCGCTCACCGTCCTGGCCGAGCTTCAACAACAGGGCCTGGTCAGGCACATCGGGCTGAGCAACGTGACGCCGGCGCAGATCGCGCAAGGACGCGGGATCGCCGAGATCGCCTGCGTGCAGAACCAGTACAATCTGGCGCATCGCGACGACGACGCGCTGATCGACGACCTTGTCCGCGACGGTATCGCCTATGTGCCCTTCTTCCCGCTCGGCGGCTTCAACCCGCTGCAATCCTCCACCCTGTCGGAAATCGCGGCGCGACTCGGCGCCACGCCCATGCAGGTCGCGCTCGCCTGGCTGCTTCGCCGCGCGCCCAATATCCTGTTGATCCCCGGCACATCGTCGGTCGGGCATCTCAGGGAGAACCTCGCTGCTGGCGAACTCGAATTGCCACAGGATGCGCTCAGCGAACTGGACGGCGTGGCGCTGGCGGCGTGAGATTAGCCAATCTCCCCCCTTGAGGGGGAGATGTCGCCAAAGGCGACAGAGGGGGTCGGCTCGACCGGACGCGACCTCCTGCGGCAAATGAAGGTTGGCGCTCTGTGCGCGGCGACCCCCTCTGCCTGCCGGCCATCTCCCCCTCAAGGGGGGAGATCGCTGTTCCAGCGGCGAGCCTCAATTGATACTCGCCGTATTCGCCGGCTCAGCCGGCCGCGCCTCGTTCGCATAAGGCACGCGAAAACCATTCGCCGCCAGCCATCCGATGGCCGCCTTCGGCTCGTCGGTCTGGATGATGGTGGCGCCGCGATCGGCCCAGAAACCCCAGGCTTCGCGCGGCAGGCTGGCCTGTACGGCCAGTTCGTCGCCGCGGCCGCCGGCCAGGAAGCCGCCCGGCTTGTTGGCGATGGCGTAGGTGTCGGCCCAGATGTGCCAGTTGCCCCGCACAGCGGCCGCACGCATGCGCGTGCTGAACAGTGGTCCGCCGGTCTCGGTCAATTTCTCGGCGCCTGCCCGCCAGTTGATCAGCTCGATCGCGCGCGGCGAGAAGGCATGGTCGACGGTTTCAGCGAAACCGGCATCACGCACCGCGTCATCGGCGATGATCGGCATGAACTGAAAGCCGCCGCCGATGAAATCCATGGCGGCCTTGACCGTGGTGATCCTGTCCTGGTTCCACAGGTTCTCCTTGACGATGACCTGCTCGGCCATGCCGAGATCGCGAGCCACCGCAATCATGCCCGAGAGGTCGCCGACGTCGAGCTTGTTGTCGAGGTTGATAAGGATCTGGTCTCTGGTCGCCATCAGCATCTCGCGCAGCGTCGAGACCGTCTCATTGGTGACGGCGCCGGTGCCCTCGATTACCAGCCGGCAGGCCTTCAGTTCGGCCAGCGTGCGCTTGACCACCTCGCCTTGGCAGGTAGTGGTGCGGTCGAGCCAGCTGTCATGCATGACGATAAACTCGCCATCCTTCGAGCGCCTGATGTCGACCTCGACGATTTCGGCGCCCATGGCGATCGAGCCTTCAACGGCGGCGATCGAATTTTCCGCATAGAGCGTCTTGCCCGCCTGCATGCTGCCGGCGCGATGCGCGGCCACCATGACGTGGTCGCGCCACTGGTTGGCATGTTCGAAGCGGTCGAGGATCTGCCTGGCGCGGGTCTCGCCGGCCAATGACTGGCCAGAAAAGGCCGCAAGTGCCGAGGAAAACAGAAGGCTCAGCCAGATGGTCCGCATCGAGAATCGCTCCTTGCCGGATCGACACCCGGATAGGCGATGCCCGTGACATCTGGGTGAACGAAGCCGGCTAGCGGAATACTCGCAGCAGGTGTCTCAGATGCGTTTCGAGAGCCGGCGGAACCACGCCATGGCCGGCATCTCAATGAGGCGCCAAGTGATCCAGGAGGCGGCAATGGTGGCGGCGAGCATGACGACGATCGCCACCGCTCCCATCCAGCCGGCATCGAAGCCGGTGGCAGGCTGGCCGCGCAGCGTGAAGTCGCCGATCAGGCCGAGGCCGAGCTTGCGCTCGACAAGCCCGGCGACGTTGATCAGGCGCGCCTGGACGAAGATGTGGACCATGTAGATCGAGTAGGACAGCGCGCCGAGCGTCAGCATGAACGGGGCTCTCAGCAAGGCGCTGATCCAGCCGCCTTCATGGGCGAACAGAAACAGCGCCAGCGCGAACACCAGGGGGGCCGCGATGCCAAAATCATTGTCGCCCGCCAGCGAGACGAAAAGCACGATGACGGCCACCATGACGATCTCGGCAAGGGTCCAGGCCATTCGAGGACCACCCCTGGCCAGGGCCTGTCGCGCCCCTGCAATGGAATCATGCTGAAACCAGGCCAGCAAGGCGCCGAGCGAGAAGCCGTAGAGGCAGCGGATGAAGCCGAAATCGAAGGACACATCCATATGATGGGTCGAGAAGCCGAGCAGGAACAGCGGCGCGGTGACGGCGGCGGCGACGAACCATATCCAGGCGCGCGCGCCGGCGACGAAGACCACGCCGGCAAACAGGAGATAGGCGAAGAACTCGGCCGAAATGCTCCAGCTTGGCGCATTCCAGGTCAATTGATCCTCGAAGCCGACACCCTGCAGCAGCAGAAGATTGGCAAGCAGGCTCGCAGGGTCGAAGCCGCCGGTGAAGGGGGCAGCCCCGGTTCCATGCAGTTGCGGCAGCATCAGCCGCAGCAATTCGAAGCCGGCAAAAGCGGCAAGCATGAACAGATGCAGCGGATAGATGCGGCCGAAACGGACCAGTGCGAAGCGCGCGACCTGTTCCGGCTGGTTCAGCCGATCGCCGTAGCTGCTGGCGATGACGAAGCCGGAAAGGACGAAGAAGAAATCGACGAACAGGTAGGACGAACCGATGAAGGCGCTTTGCGAAATCGTCGAAGCGGTCGGAAAGTGAAACAGCGCCACCAGAAGCGCGCAGATGCCACGCCACGAATCGAGGACCAGGAAGCGTTCGCCGGCGACCGTGCCGGTGCGGGTCGACGCCGCGGTACGGGTGGGGTTGAGAAACGCGGTCTGCGTCATGATGATACAATCCTGTCTTGCCGTGGCACTCGGGCAGCGCCATTCCGTCTCGCCAAGCTGTGACTGGCATCTTCCGTGCCGGTTCTGTAGTTGTTGCAACCCGATGAAAAACGAGGATCCGTAATGGCGAACAACAACATCGACAACGCCTTCACCGCCCGTTCCAAAACGGGCGCCGCGTTCGAGCCGACCTACTCCGGCGCGCTGTCGTTCATGCGGCGCAAATACACCAAGGACGTGAAGGGCGCGGATGCTGTGGTGTGGGGTATTCCCTTCGATGCCGCCGTCACCAACCGGCCCGGCGCCCGCTTCGGGCCGCAGGCCATCCGCCGCGCCTCGGCGATCCTCGACAACGACCCGCAATATCCGTTTTCACGCGATCTGTTCGAGCATCTGGCGGTCGTCGACTATGGCGATTGCCTGCTCGATTCGGGCAATCATCAGAAGACACCCGGCACGATCGAGCGCGAAGCGGCCAAGATCCTCAAATCCGGCGCCTTCCTGCTGACGCTCGGCGGCGACCATTTCGTCACCTGGCCGCTGCTCAAGGCGCATGCCGCCATTCATGGTCCGCTCGCTTTGGTGCAGTTCGACGCGCATCAGGATACCTGGCCGGACGACGGCAAGCGCATCGACCACGGATCCTTCGTCGGCCGCGCCGTCAAGGAAGGCATCATCGATCCCGACCGTTCGATCCAGATCGGCATCCGCACCCATGCGCCCGACACGTTCGGCATCAAGATCCTCCATGGCCATGAAATCGAGGAGATGCGGGCGTCCGACATCGCCTACGCCATCGTCGACCGCACCGGCGGCAAGAAGACCTATCTCACCTTCGACATCGACTGCCTCGATCCGGCCTATGCGCCCGGCACAGGCACGCCGGTTGCCGGCGGACCGTCCTCGGCGAAGATCCTGTCGACGCTGCGCCAGCTCAACCAGGTCGACATTGTCGGCGCCGATGTCGTAGAGGTTGCGCCGGCCTATGATCACGCCGATATAACGGCGATCGCCGGCTCGATGGTGGCGATGCAATATCTCGGCCTGCTGGCTGAACGGAAGGCCCGGCTTGAAGAGCTGAACAACGGCAACCACAATGGCGCCGCAGTGAATCATGGTCACGGCATATAGTGTTGAAATATCAGGGAATTTGATCGATCCATGAAACCGAAAATCTTCATCGACGGCGAACACGGCACCACCGGCCTGCAGATCCGGGCGCTGCTGGCCGAGCGCGGCGACCTGGAAATCATCTCGGTTCCCACCGAGCGTCGCAAGGAAACGGCTGCGCGCGCCGAGTTCCTCAATGCCGCCGATGTTGCGATCCTGTGCCTGCCCGACGACGCGGCGAAAGAGAGTGTTTCGCTGATCGCCAACGACACCACCAAGGTTATCGATGCGTCGACCGCGCATCGCGTGGCTGAAGGCTGGGCGTATGGTTTCGCCGAGATGGACAAGGCACAGTCAAAGACGATTGCCTCGGCAAAGCGCGTCGCCAATCCCGGTTGCTGGCCGCAGGGACCAATCGCCACGCTGCGGCCGCTGGTCACATCAGGCTTGCTGCCGGCGGATTTCCCAATCACCGTCAACGGCATTTCGGGCTATTCGGGCGGCGGACGGCCGATGATCGAGGACTATGTCGCCAAGGGCGAGGACGCCTCGGAATTCCTGCCCTACGGCCTCACCCTTCAGCACAAGCACGTGCCGGAATTGAGGGCCTATGCCAGGCTGTCGCATGATCCGATCATGCAGCCGGCGGTCGGCAATTTCGCGCAAGGCATGATCACTGTCGTGCCGTTGCAGCTTGGCGGCCTCGACCATGTGCCGACCGGTGCGGAGCTGCATGCGGCGATTGCCGACCATTTCGCCGCCATCAAGGGCGGCGTGGTCGAGGTGGCGCCCTATGCGCATTCGGAGCGCATGCCGGAGATCGATCCCGAGGTCTACAACGGCACCAACCGGATGAAGGTCTATGTCTTCGCCAATGACAAACGGGCGCAGGCCCTGCTGCTGGCGGTCTATGACAATCTCGGCAAGGGTGCCTCGGGTGCCGCCGTGCAGAACATGGACCTGATGCTCGGCCTCTGATGGACACGCCCGCCTTTCCGGTGCGCTGGAACGTCAGCGCGCCCGAACTCATTGCCGAGACCTTTTCGAGCCGCATCTGGAAGGTTTTGCGCGAAGACGGATCGCCGGCGATCGTCAAGGCGCTTAAGCCTTTCGATGACGTCGCCGACGAGTTGCGCGGAGAACATTATCTCGCCTGGCGGCGCGGCGAAGGCGCGGTGCGTCTGCTCGGCCGCGACGGCCACAGCATGCTGCTCGAATATGCCGGTGAAACCCTGCTTTCAGAGGTGCTCGACGGACAGGGCGACAACGCCGCCACCGAAATCGCGGCCGAGGTGATGGCGAAACTCTTTTCACAGGGGAAAGACCCCTTCCCGCCCGAGCTTCAGCCGCTCCGGGAACGGTTTTCAAGCCTGTTCAAGAAGGCGACAATCGACCGCGATTCGGGCCATGACAGCCTCTATGTCGAGGCCGCCATCATCGCCGATCGACTGCTGGCCAATCCGCACGATATCAGGCCCCTGCACGGCGACCTGCATCACGAAAACATCCTGCACGGGCCGCGCGGCTGGCTGGCGATCGATCCGAAGGGCGTTCTCGGCGACCCCGGCTTCGACGCCGCGAACATGTTCTACAACCCGCTCGACCGGGACGAGCTTTGCCTCGATCCGGAGCGGATCGCGGATATGGCCGAAGTATTTGCCAACACTTTGGGCCAGACACCGCCCGCCATCCTTGACCATGCCATCGCCTATGGCTGCCTGTCGGCGTCCTGGCATCATGAGGACGACAATGCGGTCGAGGAGAACCGCGAATTGTCGATCGCCGGGGCGATCCGGGCGGTGCGGGCAAGCTTGTGATCGCGGGGCTGCGGTGCGGTGCTAACCGCTTGTTCACCACAATGGGCTACTGACCGGTCTCGGCTTCGCTTCAGGATTTGTCATGGTCAGCGCAATTTCGGGTTCCTCCCAGGCAACCCAGTATTCCTCATCCAGCTCGTCGAGCAATGCAGCCCAGGAGGCCGCACTCGAAAAGCAGATTCAGGACCTGGAAGACCAGGCTAAGGCGATCACGGATCAGGTCAAGGCTGCCCAGGTGCAGCAGGATATCGCCACGGCCCAGGCCAGGCTTGATGCTCTCAAGGCCGCCGACAAGGCAGCTAATGCCGCTCAAGGCCAGTCCGCACCATCCGCCGCTGCGTTGCGGCAGGCGGAATTCGACGGCGACAAGACGGCATCTTCAAACGAATTCTGGATGTAACTGGCGAATTCTGGATGTGACTGGTCGATCGGCTCGGGATCAGCCCCTGAGCGCGATTGCATGCGGCAAGGGATAGGCGCCCTTGGTGCCGCGCCAGTGCGCTGCTGCAAAGCCCAGGACGATCAGCGCAAATCCCTGATGGGTCAGCGCCATATGCAGCGGCACATGCATCAGCAGCGTGCCGATGCCGATCGAGGCCTGCACCAGCACCAGTAGAAACAGCAGCGTCGCGCGGCGGGCGTGCGTTGAGCGTGGTAGCCGCCGGCGCGTGGCGATCATGTGCCACAACGCCACGACGAATACCGTGTAAGCGCCAAGCCGATGGACGAACTGCACCGTCTTCGGGCTCTCGAAGAAGTTGCGCCATGCCGGCTCGAGGATCAGCAGATCGCCCGGGATGATCTTGCCATCCATCAGCGGCCAGGTGTTGTAGCTCAGGCCTGCGTCGAGCCCGGCGACCAGGCCGCCGAGATAGATCTGGATCAGCGCCAGCAGCACGATGAAGCCGGCCAGCCTCTGCGTCGACCGATCGGCGGCGGGCTCGGAGTGCGGCGCCAGTCCGCGCGCGACCACCATGGTGGCGGTGAAGATCAGCGCGGCAAGCGTCAGGTGGGTCGCCAGCCGGTATTGGCTGACGGAGACGCGGTCGACCAGGCCGGAGGCCACCATCCACCAGCCGATGGCGCCCTGCAGGCCGCCAAGCAGCAGAATGCCCAGGAGTTTCGGTCCCAGGCCGCGTTCGATGCGGCGCGTCGCCCAGAAGAACAGCAGCGGCAAGGCAAAGACCAGGCCGACGCTGCGCGCCAGGATGCGGTGCGCCCATTCCCACCAGAAGATCGACTTGAACGCCTCGATGCTCATGCCCTTGTTGAGCTCGGCATATTGCGGGATCTGCTGATAGAGCTGGAATTCCTCTTGCCACTCGGCATCGTTGAGCGGCGGGATCACGCCGTGGATCGGCTTCCACTGCGTAATCGAGAGGCCGGAATCGGTGAGCCTGGTGGCTCCGCCGACCAGCACCAGCGCAAACAGCACCAGAAGCACCACATAGAGCCAGCCGCGCAGCAGCGCCCGGTTATGCAGGTCGCGGTCGCGGGCGACGTATGGCGCGGCAGCTGAGGCAGCCATGATCTTGTCCCGGCAGGTTGATTTGGCGGATTGGTGGACCATCGCACCCGTGCTGGCAAGACCATACGGCGCGGCACGCCGTCGCGCCGCGTCTCACCGGTTGCACAGTTTCGCCTCAAGGCCTATGCGAGGCCAATACCCCTTGAGCCTGCCAAGCCGCCTGTGCAAATTCCGGCATGCTCGATCAGGAGACCAACCATGCCCCTGCGCCTGAAAAAGCTGATCGGAATGCTTCTGCTGGTGGCGCTGGTCATCATCTATGCGCTGGTCGCATCGATCTTCGCGGTCGCCCGGCTCTCGGAGTCGGGTCCGTGGGTGCATTTCCTTTTCTTCCTGCTCAGCGGCCTGCTCTGGGTGCTGCCGGCAATGGGCATCATCAAATGGCTGATGCTGGAGCCGAGGGCCAAGCGCTAGGGGAAACCGCCAGCGTCAGATGGTGACGACCATCTTGCCGGCATTGGCGAGCGGCGTCGTCACGCCCGACAGCATGGTGCGGATGTGGGCGAGGCTCTGGTAGCGGCCGTTGACGGAAATGCGCGGCAAGGCATGCAGGAACCCGGCATGCTCGGCGCGCAGCACGCCGTGGCGCGTCGTCACGGCGGAGGTATAGCCTGCGTCGCGGGCAAAGCCCACTTCGCGGCAGCCGACGGCGCTGGCATAGCCATAGGGATAAGCGAAATGGCGGGGCTCTTCGCCCAGTTCGGCCCGCAACATGGCGCGCACGGCGCCGACCTCGTGCCGGGCATCGGCTTCGGAAAGCCGCTTCAGATTGCTGTGGTTGATCGTATGGGCGCCGATCGTCACCAGCGGATGCGCGGCGATGCGGCGGATTTCATCCCAGTTCATCAATGTGCGCAAGCGTGGGCCGTCGGAGTCGATGCCGTTTGCGCGAGCTAGGTCACGCAACACAGCCTGCAGGTCCTCCTCGCGGATTTCGGCGGTGAGATAGGCGTGCAGGCGTGCATTGGCCTGCAGCTTCTTCGCGGGGGTCGAGCAATCGATTGTCAGGGGACCGTTCGGCCGCGTCAGAGTGAGGGTATCGCGCGCGTTGACGATGTCCTCGACAACGTCCCACCACAGGTCGGCTGTGCCGTTGATCAGCCCGGGCGCGACATAGATGGTGATCGGCGCGCCGTGCTTCTCGAGCACCGGCAGCGCCTCGACCATGTTGTCGCGATAGGCATCGTCGGCGGTGATCGTGGCAAACTGACCGCCTTTGCCGCCCACCTTGATGCACTCCACCGCTTCGTCCATGGAGACGAAGGCATAGCCATGCGCCTTCATGTCGGCGATCATGGCGTCAAGGAAGCCGGGCGCGATATTCAGATGCCGGTTGACGCTGTCCGGCTTTTCCGGCGTCGCGGTAACACGGTGCAGCATCAGGATGGCGCCAATGCCGCCGATGAACGGCTTGGCCAGCGGTGCAAGGCCGGTATAGCGGGCGACGTTCAGCGCCAGTTTCCGGATTGCCTCCCCGCCGTCGATCATTCATTCACCTTTTGCGCCTAGGCTGATCCAAGCACGGAATGCGCCTATGCGAACCCCCAAATCGCGATCAATACGCCCTAAGGATTGAGGTATGGTTGACGCAACTGCGTCATTTGACGGCAATCGGCTTGCGGCGACCGAGGCATCGTCGCGCGCCTTGCCACGGGACCATGCCGGCCTGTCGATTTCAGTGGCGTCCACGGACGGCCTCGCGGCCTATGCCGAGTTCTGCCGCTCGGCTCTGTTTGGGCCGGCGCAGAGTGCTGCCTGGGTCCAGAATTGGGCGGGCGAGACACGACCGGACCTGCTCGTCACGACGCTGAGTGCCGAGGGCAAACCGGTTTTTTCGCTGGCGCTGGAAGTTTCCTCCAAGGGGCCGTTCCGGATCGCCCGCTTCATGGGTGGGCGCCACGCCAACGGCAATTTCGTCGCCGCGGACCCGGACTGGCTGGCCAAAGCGGATATACCGGCCCTCCGATCGGTGCTGGCGGCCATCGCCAAGGCACGCCCGGACATCGATCTGGTCGCGCTCGAGCGGTTGCTGCCCGATCTCGACGGCGTCGCCAATCCGCTCGCATCGCTTGACCATTTTTCCAGCCCCAATCTGTCGCTGGCCGTCGATCTCGCCGGCGGCTTCGATGCGCTGCTTTCCCGCGCCAGCGGCAAACGCAAACGCAAGAAGCACCGGTCGCAGATCCGGAAATTCGAGGCCGTAGGCAGCTATCGGCGCATTGAGGCCCGCACCCCCGACGAGGTGGACACGCTGCTCGACGCCTTCTTCGAGATGAAGGAGCTCCGCTTCCGCAAGATGGGCATCGCCAATGTTTTTGGCGACGCGCAGGTACGCGGCTTCTTCCGCGCGCTGTTCATGCAGGCGCTTGCCGAGGACAAGCCTTCGTTCGTGCTGCACGGACTCGCGGTTGCCGGCAAGCTGCGCGCCATCACCGGTTCAAGCCGCTCGGGCAAACGCCTGATCTGCGAATTCGGAGCGATCGCCGAGGACGATCTCGGGCACGCCAGCCCCGGCGACTTCCTGTTCTTCGACAACATCCAGGAAGCCTGCGAGACTGGTTTCGAGGTCTATGACTTTTCGGTCGGAGATGAGCCTTACAAGCGGCTGTGGTGCGATATCGAAACGCGGCATTTCGAAGTGCTGGTCCCGTTGACCGTGAAGGGCCGCATGCTGGCGCTGACGCTTCGGCAAGGCGCGCGGCTGAAAGCCTTCGTCAAGAACAGCCCGATGATCTGGAAGCTGACCAAGGTGCTGCGCCGCAAAGCCGCCGGTCAGGCAGCGCCCTCGGAAGAAGATAGCTGACGCCATGAAGCCGATCATCCGCACACTGTCCCTGCAGGAACTGGGGCTTCTCGTCGACTGGGCGGCCGCGGAAGGCTGGAACCCAGGTCTTGAAGACCCGGCGATGCTCCAGGCGGCGGACCCCGAAGGCTTCATCGGCGCCTTTGTCGGCGACGACATGGCTGCGGCAATTTCGGCCGTGGCCTATGGAAGCGAATTCGGTTTCATCGGCCTCTACATCTCCCGGCCTGACATGCGCGGCATGGGCTACGGCAAGACGGTGTGGGACGCCGGCATGAAAAGGCTCGTTGGCCGGACCGTCGGCCTTGACGGCGTCGCCGAGCAGCAGGCCAATTACCGGCGCAAGGGCTTCGCACCGGCCTACGAGACCATCCGCTTCACCGGGCGCAAGGCAGGCCCGGCGGTCAGGGACGATGGGCTGCGGATGATTACAAAGCAGCTCCTGTCCGACATCGTCGCCTATGACTCCCATTGTTTTCCGGCGTCACGATGGGCCTTCCTGCAGGGATGGCTGCAGGAACCGCATCATGGACTGGCGGCGATCGGTTCGCGCGGCGTCACCGGCTTTGGTGTGGCGCGCCGCTGTCGATCCGGCTTCAAGATCGGCCCGCTGTTTGCCGACGACATGGAAACCGCTTTGCAACTCCTGGAGGGACTGGCCGGTGCCTGTGAGGGCGGCGAGCTGCACATCGACGTCCCCGCCGATAACACCGGCTTCATAACTGCGCTCGATGCGGCCGGCTTTGCGCCGACCTTCACCACCACGCGCATGTACAAAGGTCCTGCCCCGGAACTGGACCTGCAAAGGGTGTTCGGCGTAACGACGCTTGAACTGGGATAGATCGGGCGAACCGCAGAACGGTTCCGCCAAGCGATCCGCGGCTCCCTCAGGCAGCGGCAGTGCGCCGTCCCGGGACCGGATTGCCGGGCGGTTCGTGGCCGAGCGGCGTCACCAGCGTCAGGTCGGGGTAGCCGTTCTCGATCAGCTTGACCGCAGCCTGCGTCACCTCATCGTCGGCCTCCAGCATGGAGAGAAAGACCTCGGTGGCATCGCCGGTCAGGCGGCCGATGCCTTGCGCGTCGGCCGGTCCGCACTCGACCACGACCAGGTCGTAGGCTGTCGTCAGCGACTGCATGATGATCGGCAGCCGGTCGGCGGCACGCATGGCACGAACCGGATCGGCGGTTCCGACGGGAATGACGTGACAGTCCGAGTAGAGATCGGCGTGGATGACGTCGCTGAACTGCGCTTCCGAAGCGAGCAGGTTGGTGATGCCCGGGAAAAGGCCGCTGTCCAGCATCGGCCGCGAGGCGGCCCCCGACGCGGTGAGGTCCAGCAACAGCACGCGCAGCCCGGCGTCGGCGACCTCGCGCGCCACCAGGATCGCGGATGCAGCCGCCTCGTCGCCTTCCGGCGAGACGAATATGGCGCGCGCCGCACCGCTGGAGATCAGCTTTTCGGCAGCTTTCTCGATATCGATCTCGCCCAAGGTGGAACGCGCCGGTTCGGGCTCGACAGCCGTTTGCTCTGTCGCCGCAGTTGCGGGCATTGCGACCACATCCGGCGCCTCGGCCATGGCCGGCATCGCGGCGGCATAGGGCTCCGCATCTGCTTCATCCGCAGGTTCAGGCAGCTCCTGGCGAACGACGGGGTCCTGCAAAACGGCAGGCTCCTGGCGGAGAAATGGCTTGGCGACCGGCGCCTGCGCCACATGGGGCATTGCGACCTCATCGATCCGTTCGAAACGGGAACCGCTCGCCGGCCGCATCGCGCGGCCTGAAAACAGCTCCCGCAGAAGCGTCACGCTGGCCATGATCAGCAGCGATGCGGCGAAAGCCGCGCCGACGATCGGCCCGACCTTCGGGAAATAGGCCTCGGAGGGAACAGAAGCCTTCGAGGCGATCCGGGCGTCGACCGGCAGATAGTTGCGATCCTGGCGCGATGCCGCTTCGCGGTAGTTGGTCAGGTAGAGCTCGAGTTGCTGTCGCTTGGCGGTCGCGTCGCGCTGCAGTGCGTCGAGATCGACCTGCTGTTCGCCGGCCTGCGCCGAAGCGGCCTTCAACGTGTTGACGTCGGCGACAAGCTGGTTCTCGCGGGCCTTTGCCGTCTCGGCCTGCATCAACAGGCCTTTCATGATCTTCTGGGCCTCGCTGCGGATCTGCGCGTCGAGATCGGACAGTTGCGATTTCAGCGCGCGAATGCGCGGATGATTGCCAAGCAGTGTCGTCGACAGATCGGCGATGTTGGAGCGCAATTCGACCTGTCGCTCACGCAAGCGTTGGATCAGGTCCGATGACAGAACCTCCGGCACGGCATCCAGCGAACCGCCATTCTGCAGCGCCCTGCGCACACCGTCGGCGGTCGCTTCCGCAGCGGCGTGGTTGGCGCGCACTTTCGACAGTTCGCTCGACAGTTCTGAAAGCTGCTGGGTGGCCAGCACCGAATTGTTGCCACCCATCAGAAGATCGGACTGGGCGCGATAAGCGGCGACCTTCGCCTCGGCATCCTTAACCTGCCGCTGCAGGTCGGCGATTTCCGGCGCCAGGAAGTCCGCCGCGGCGCTGTTCGATTCGAGCTTGGCCGCCCCTTGCCCCGCTATATAGGCGGCGGCGATAGCGTCTGGTATGGCGGCCGCGAGCTTGGGATCTTCCGATGAGAACTCGATGGCAATGATGCGGGTCTTCTCGACGCCATAGACGTTGAGCTTCTCGTGCATTTTCTTCAGCACGCGCTCTTCCGTCGGAATTTCCATCGGGTCGCTTTTCAAGCCGACCAGGACCAGAGCGCGGCTCAGCGCCGACATGTCGAGCGCTTCATTGAACTCGGGCAGTTTTTCCAGACCGAGCTTTTGCGAGACCTGCTTGAGGATTTCGTTGGAGGAAATGATCTGGACCTGGGTGGCGACGCCCTGTTCGTCGAGAATAGGCTTGTCGGTGTCGTTGTTGTTGCTGGCCGGCCGCGTGTAGATGGATTCGCGCGGCGCGATCTCCACCTGCGTCTCGGCTTTGTAGTGCCGGGTTGCCAGCGAGGCGAAAGCGAAGGCCAGCCCGGTTGCCAACAGGACGACGAGGACTATACGCAGCCAGTTCCTCGCCAGGCTGGCGAAGAGCTGCCTGAGATCGACATCGACATCTGCGGCCGCGGACTGAACGGACATGCATCCCTACTCCGATACTGGGTCAGCACGCACCGTAAACAACTATGGTAACTCAGCCGTTAAGATCGTGGTAAGTTTCCGTTAGGGTTTACTGGCGGGTGACAAACAAAACCGCCAAAAATCACAAAAACTCTTGCCGATGCGCCACGTGTCGGCCGCTCCCTTTACCGGCCATTAACCCTAACAGGATGATAACGGACCTCGATCCCTAGAGTTGCTGCGACGTTGCAGCGACCAGTCGAAGGTACCTGTCCGGCCATGAAAAGCACTGCTTCCCTGTTTCGCGCGCTGCTTGCCGTATCGATGCTGGCTGGCTGTTCCAGCTACCGGCCGACGCCGGCCGCCTTCCATGAGGTGCTCGATCAGCCCTACCGTCTTGGCGCCGGCGACCGCGTCCGCGTGACCGTGTTCGAGCAGGACGGGCTGACCAACACCTACAGCGTCGATCAATCCGGCTATCTCTCCTTCCCGCTTGTCGGCGCCATACCAGCGCGCGGCCACACCGCGCAGCAAATGGAAAAGGAGATTGCCGACAAATTGCGGCAAGGCTATCTGCGCGATCCCGACGTTTCGGTCGAGATCGACCGCTACCGCCCGATCTTCGTCATGGGCGAAGTGGGTGCCGCCGGCCAATATTCCTATGTTCCCGGCCTGACGGTGCAGAAGGCGATCGCCATTGCCGGCGGCTTCACGCCGCGCGCCAACCAGGAAAGCGTCGACATCACCCGCGACATCAACGGCAAGGTGATGACCGGCCGCGTGGTCACCTCCGACCCGCTGCTGCCGGGCGATACGGTCTACGTCCGCGAACGTCTGTTCTGACAGATACCAAGTGGCGGACAGGCTCAGGATCGTCCATTGCTTTCGCTCACCCGTCGGAGGAATTTTCCGGCATGTGCGCGACCTGGCCGAGGCGCAGGTCGCCGCCGGGCATTCCGTCGGCATCGTCTGCGATTCGACGACAGGCGGCACGTTCGAGGAACATCTGTTCGAGCAGATGAAGGACTTGCTGGCGCTCGGCATTCATCGCACGCCGATGCAGCGCCACGTCGGTCCCGGCGACCTTGCCTCGGCCTGGCGCACGTACAGGATCATCAAGGAATTGCGGCCGGACGTACTGCATGGGCACGGCGCCAAGGGTGGCGCCTATGCCCGTCTGTTCGGCTCATTGTTGCGGGTATCAAGGTCTCGCGTAGCCCGCCTTTATTCGCCGCATGGCGGCTCGCTCCACTATGACGAGAACACGACCACCGGAAAGCTGTTCTTCGCGCTCGAGCGCTTCATGGCTCGCTTCACCGACTATCTGCTGTTTGTCTCGGACTATGAGCGGCGGACCTATCGCCACAAGGTAGGCGAGCCGCCCATTCCCAACACCCTCGTCTATAACGGCCTGCGCGCCACTGAATTCGAGCCGGTGATCACCGCGCCGGACGCAGCCGACCTGCTTTATATCGGCATGATGCGCGACCTGAAGGGACCGGACATCTTCATCGACGCATTGGCGCTCGCCGGCCCGCGGTTCGGCCGCGCGCTGACCGCGGTGATGGTCGGCGACGGCGACGACCTTCCGCGTTACCACGGGCAAGTGAAACGCCTCGGGCTCGAGCGCCATGTCCGCTTCCTGCCGCCGATGCCGGCCAGGGAGGCCTTTGCCCTTGCCGCGCTTATCATCGTTCCCTCGCGCGCCGAAGCCATGCCCTATATCGTCCTGGAAACGCTTGCCGCGGGAAAGCCGATGATTGCAACCGCGGTCGGCGGCATTCCGGAGATATTCGACACCGGTTCCCCTGCCCTGATCCGACCCGACCCGATCGAGCTCGCCGACAGGATGAGCCAGGCGCTGGCCGACCCGGCCGCCTATCGCGACCTGATGCCCGATGGCGCCAACCTCAAGGCACGCTTCGGCGCCGATGTGATGGCCGCCGACGTCGAGAAGGCCTATTTCGCCGCGCTCGGCAGGTAGGCACAGGATCAAGCCGTTCCAAAGCCATACGTTGTTTCAAGGGTTTCTTAGCTCTCTTTTGCTATGACCGTGGGGAAGCTTGCGGAAAGCCCTCATGAACGAGATCGACCCCGCGCGCCGCTTTTCAGCAGAGGCGGTGCGTAAATTCGACGGCCCGGCCGATGGCGACACGCCAAGCGGCATGAACGATGTCGCCCGCCAGGTCGCCTCGCAGTACAGGCGCGATACGATGTCGCCGATCATGGTCAGCGGTGTCCTGCGCATGGTCGAATTCGGCTTGCTGTTCCTGTCCGGGCTTGCCGTCTATTTCCACTATGTCGGGTTCTTCAACTATCTCGCCTGGCAATATCCGGTGACGATGGCAGCGGGCTCGTTCCTTGCCGTGGTGCTGCTCGACGTCACCGACTGCTACCAGATCGTCGCCCTGATGCGGCCCATCGCCAATTTCGGCCGCGTGCTGCTCGTCTGGGCCGGCACTTTCGCCCTGATGGCGCTGACGGCGTTCGTCATGAAGATGTCGGAAGACTATTCGCGCCTTTTGTTCGGCAGTTGGTTCGTCGTCGGCTTCGTTCTCATCTTCGGCCTCAGGCTGGTGATGTCGAGGCTGATCCGGGCCTGGGCGCGCGATGGCCGCATGGAACGGCGCGCCGTCATCGTCGGCGGCGGCAAGGCGGCGGAAATCCTGATCCGCTCGGTCGAAAAGCAGCCCTACAACGATATCCGCATCTGCGGCATCTTCGACGATCGCGGCGACAAGCGCTCACCGCCCATCGTCGCCGGCTACCCCAAGCTCGGCACCATTTCGGAACTGATCGAGTTCGCCCGCATCGCCCGCATCGACATGCTGATCGTATCGCTGCCGCTGACCGCCGAATCGCGCGTTCTGCAACTGCTGAAGAAGCTGTGGGTGCTGCCGGTCGACATCCGGCTTTCGGCGCATTCCAACGCGTTGCAGTTTCGCCCGCGCGCCTATTCCTACATCGGCGCGGTGCCGATGCTCGACATCTTCGACAAGCCGATCAACGACTGGGATTCTGTGGCCAAACGCGCCTTCGACATCGTCTTCAGCCTGATCGGCATCGTCGTGTTCTCGCCGGTGATGCTGGCGACCGCCATCGCCATCAAGCTCGACAGCAAGGGTCCGGTGCTGTTCCATCAGAAGCGGCACGGTTTCAACAACGAGATCATTGAGGTCTACAAGTTCCGTTCGATGTATACGGACAAGGCCGACCCGACCGCCAAGCAGACGGTGACCAAGAACGATCCTCGCGTCACCCGCGTCGGCCGCTTCATCCGCAAGACCTCGATCGACGAGCTGCCGCAGTTCTTCAACTCGCTGCTCGGTTCGTTGTCGCTGGTCGGCCCGCGTCCGCACGCCATCGCCGCGCAGTCGCATAACCTGCTCTACAACGAGGTGGTCGACGGCTATTTCGCCCGCCACAAGGTCAAGCCCGGCGTCACCGGCTGGGCGCAGATCAATGGCTGGCGCGGCGAGATGGACACCAACGAAAAGATCCGCATGCGGACGGAGTATGACCTCTACTACATCGAGAACTGGTCGCTGCTGTTCGATTTGCGGATCCTGTTCCTGACGCCGCTCCGGCTCTTGAACACGGAAAACGCCTATTGAGCGCGATCAGCCATGATCTGCCGCGCGCGGCGGTCAACGCCAAGCTGGTCGCGCTGATTTCCTCGGGCGCGGTCTTCCTCGGCATTCTGCTGTCCGGCTTCGTCATCAGCGAGCCGGCGCCCTATGAGCTCTACATGGCCGGGCTGATCGCCATCTGGGCGCTTTTCGGCTTGAGGATTTCCCGCGCGGCCACGCCGCTGCTGGTGCTGCTGGTGACGATGAACATCGGCGGCATGATCTCCATGACGCAGATGGCGGACCTTGCCAACACGCCGCTCTACCTCGCCGTGTCGCTGTTTCTCGCCTTCAGCGCGGTGTTCTTCGCATCGATCACCGCCGTACAGCCGAACCTCTACCGGCTGATCTTCATTGCCTATGTGGTTTCGGCCGTGGCCACATCGCTGCTTGGCATTGCAGGCTACTTCCACGCCTTTCCAGGCGCGGAGATGTTCACCAAATACGATCGTGCCGCCGGCGCCTTCCAGGACCCGAACGTGTTCGGCCCCTTCCTAGTGCTGCCCGGCATCTATCTGCTCTATCTGCTTTTGACCGGACCGGTGACACGCATGCCGCTGCTGGCGGTACCGCTGCTGATCATCACCGCCGGCATCTTCTTCTCCTTCTCGCGCGGCGCCTGGGGCATGTTCGCCGTCTCGGCCGTCCTGCTCACCGGCTGCCTGTTCCTGCAGAGCGCCAGCGGCAAGTTCCGGCTGCGCGTGGTGGTGATGACGATTGCAGCACTGGCGCTGCTGGTCGTCGCCATGATCGTCATCCTGCAGCTGCCCGGCGTGTCGGAGATGTTCTCCAACCGTGCCCATCTCGAACAGAGCTACGACACCGCCCGCCTCGGCCGCTTCGCCCGCTACGGCATCGGCTTCCAGATGGCGATGGAGCATCCGTTCGGCATCGGTCCGCTGGTCTTCGGCACGATCTTCGGTGAAGACACCCACGACATCTGGCTGAAGATGCTGATGGATTATGGCTGGCTCGGCTTCGTGTCGTTCCTCACACTCGTCGCTTGGACGATGGCAGCCGGATTCCGCATCCTGCTGCGCGACCGGCCGTGGCAGCCCTATCTCCTGTGCGCCTATGTCGCCTTCATCGGCAATATCGGGCTCGGCACCTTCATCGACATCGACCACTGGCGCCATGTCTACCTGCTGCTCGGCCTGATCTGGGGCGCCATCGCGCTGGAATACAGCCATCGGCGGCTGTTGCGGCCGGCCTTGCAGGGCTCGCCGGCACCGGCAATCGCAGCGGGATAAAAGTCGCGGAATTCGGTTGACCCGCACCGGGTTATCACGATACATCGCGACCGGTCCGGAGTGTAGCGCAGCCCGGTAGCGCACTTGACTGGGGGTCAAGGGGTCGTCGGTTCGAATCCGGCCACTCCGACCAATTATATCAAGGACTTACCCCCAAAGTCCTTTTTGACAGAACTCTTGGATTCGCGACGCGGGTATTTGTTCGGGTAACAAGCCTACTTCCAACTGATTCATTTGGTTGATTTCTAATTTCAAGATTTCCATGAAGTTGGCGCCTTCCGGGATTGACGCTACTGAAGTTGTGCGCATTTGCTCTGGCAGGCTCGCACATTGGTACGAATCGGCGACTTAGTGAGCAGACATTGAAATGACCAAGCTCCCAGTTGCACTGCACAAAGATCCAATCGCTAATGCGGTTTTTGAGATCCGGTTCTCGTCGGACGTAACCGGAATTTCGGACATTCTGCCTGGACTGATGTTCTCGAAACTCCGCGGACGTTATGACCGGGTAATCACTCTACCGGCTGGGGAAATGCCGCCTGCTCTCCGAGCACAACTACCCAACAGTGAATACCAGAGCGTCAAAAGCCTCGTAGGCAAACGTACGAGCATTAATTTTGCTGAGCGCTCTTTGGTCGTTGAGCTAGTGCGCCCATATTGGGGCTGGAAGGCGTTTAAGGAACTGATTTGTGAAGTTCTTGGCACCGTCCGAGACACTGAATTGGTGTCGAAAGTGGAGCGTTGCTCCATCCGCTACACCAATGTTTTGGAGGGCACAGGAAGCAATTCTGTCTTCGATGCGCTCAACGTGTCAGGGACGGTTGGGGATTTTAAGATCAAAGAAGATGGTTTCCACCTACGAGTGGAAACGCTTTTGGACGATGGAATCCTCGCCATTATTCAAGTCGCGAATTCGGCCATGGTCGAAATCCAAGACGCGATTTCACATGTCAAATTGAGCGGAATTTTATTGGATGTGGACTGTATTTTGTCGAGTTCGCTAGACAATTTTTGGCAAGAATTTCCGGATCTCATCGAGATGATCCATTCCGGTGAGAAGCGCGTATTTTTCGGAATGCTGAACGACAAGACATTGCAGGCCTACGGGCCAAAGTGGGAGTAACTCCGTGATGTTCACCGCCAACACTGTCCAGACCAGCTCAACCATGACTTCACAAAGCGCCGTGGCGCTGCTGGCAGCGCTCGTTCAATGCGCAACGCCTTTTACCTCGGCGCATGCTCAGGTTGCTCCGCGGCAGGTACTGGTTAAGTACGAAAGAAGTGAATCCAGCGACGCACCTCGGATGATCGTTCGCGACACCACGAACTCGGATGAACTTCTTGCGGCTGACCTACACTCCTTTTTCAACAGACTCGCTGCGGCTCAGACTGACGTTGAGGAGGAGTTCTTGCCTGCCCTCTATGACAAACGAACTGATTTTTACACCTTGCTCTAAATGGCGATGGAATCCACCGTTTCCGGGGCTTCAGGTTCGTTGGCTGACGAACTGGCAAAGGTGTTTCCGCGCTATCTGACGGACGCCAGTAAGGACGAACTTCGGAAGCGCATCCAAGCCTACCCGAACAATCAAAACTTTTATTCGACCAAATGGGAAGGCCCACCGGGGCCGCTCCAAGGTGATGGCTGGAATGGCTTTGAAAAGTTGGATTTTGCCACTGCCAACCGATACCCGGTGGCCGGGATCGTAATTTCAAATAGCTGCGATATCGACGAGGAAAACAAATCTCTGCGAATGCGAAACATTGTGTTCGCTCCCATTGTCCCCCTTTCCAGATACGCTGATCAGTTGCGTTCCTCTGGGAAGCTCTCGGACGAGAAAATTGCGACGCATCTGGGCGCGATAAAGAGCCAGCAGAAAACAGAGCTATTCTATCTCCCGGAATCAAATCGGACGCCTGAAGCTATTGTGCAATTCGACGACGTCGCGACACAGCCCTTGGGCGCTTTCGCGGAAGCTCCAAAGAAAGAGCGTCTCTTCAGGCTCAATAACTATGGCTTCTACATTCTGCTCATGAAATTTTCGATTCATTTTACCCGCTTTGGAGAGGCACTTGATAGAGCCGGCTAACACCTCCGCAGTGTTCGTAGCCATCGGTGCCCTCTGAGGCCCCTCTCTCGAAAGCACCAAGCACCTGAGCACCGATCAAAGAGTCGTCCGCTAGATTTCGGGCGCTCGGACCAGAAACCAAGGACTTGGGCCGATAGTTCAGACCATTGATCACCCCTACATCTGACCAAGGGTATTGCCTGGGTAGTCACGTAGGCATTTTTTCATATGGGATGATAGAGTTTCCGCCGAGTGGAGGGGGAAGATGCAGAAGCTTGTTACGGTCAAAAATTCTGTTGTTGAGTTGGTTTCCGTCGGCGTTTTCGGAGCGATGTCGGGAGCGGTCATCTTTGCCTTCTTAGCCGACAGAATAGCGTCAACCGCTGAATACGCGACTTTACTAAGTGGCTTCGGCGGGGCCGTCTTAGGATCCGGTATGAGCGCCTTCGTGGCGCTCGTGCTCGCGAGGCAGACAGCGAAGGAAACTCTGGATAGGGACATCGGCGCTAGAAACGCCGAGCAGCAATCTTACGCGCTTCGCCTGATGGTAAAGGCCTCATTGATTTTGAGCGATGTCGTTGCCATTCAGCGCACGATAGAATCATCGCTATCTGATGCGAATGATCGGCATCTGACCTCGCTACCTCTTTGGAAGCGCATTCTGCCGATCGTGGGGAGCTACCAGCTATACGATGTCGATGCTGCTGAGCTGTCGCCCCTTATCGCAGCAAAAGACAGTGACCTCATGCAATCTGCCGTAACGCTTTTCATGCAACATCGAAACTTGGTCGAGGCGGTTAAGGTCTACAGCGAAAAAAGGGACCTAGTTAAAGGCCATATTACACATCACATCGCGTCAGCAGATGGCGTCATCACCTCTGATCTAACCAAAGAAGAGGTGTCGCGGTTGGCGCCGCTAGAGATGGAACTTGAAAGCCTCGTAAAAAATATCAGGTCGATGATTCCAGATTTGGTAACCTTGGGAGAACAGGTGACCTATGGCGTCGGACCGGCGATGAGAAAATTCTATGCCGACGATGAGTTCCCTGTGTTTAAGCCAATATCTTCACCGGATCAGCCGTCCCATCCGCCGACAGTGGCGGCCGAAGTCGGGGCAAAATCTCAGAACGTGTCCTCTACCGTCGGCTAGAATTCTATGTTGGGCCTGATCTACCCTTGGCACACATCAACCCATTCGGCCCCAATCAGCTCAACCATGCGCTGCGGGCTGATCCGCACGGCCGCGTTGGTGGCGCCGGCGGCAGGCACCACCTCGTCGAATTCACGCAGCGACACGTCGCAGTAGACCGGCAGCGGCGCCGGCAGGCCGAACGGGCAGACGCCGCCGACCGGATGGCTGGTTGCTTCGACAACCTCGGTGGCGTCGAGCATACGCGGCTTGCCGCCGAACTGGTCCTTGAACTTGCGGTTGTCCAGCCTGGCGATGCCGCTGGTCACCACCAGCATGGTGCGGTCGCCGACGCGCAGGCAGATCGTCTTGGCGATCTGTGCCGGCAGCACGCCATGCGCCTCGGCCGCCAATGCCACCGTAGCCGAGCTCGCTTCCGTGACGATGACGTCGATGTCGGGTGCATGGGTGTCGAAGAAGGCACGAACGGATTCCAGGCTCATGTCGAAAACCCATGGTTCAAAAACTTGAAGGACGGCATATTGCTGTCCAGCAGCCGAGGCCGCCGCGCGTATAAGCACGTGCGGCATACAAATCGGCAAGCCCCAGGCTGAAGCAGAATGCCGCGGCAGGTACAAAGAAACCCGCCAAGAGACCTTGGCGGGTTCTCTGGAATGCCTGGTGCGGATCTACGCCAGCGATCGACCTTGCGCCGCCGGCGTCGGCGCAGCCGGGGTGATCAGAGCCTCCTGGGGAAGGTGAAGCGCGGACACAATACGACGCAGCTTCGACGGGTCGGTCACTCTGCCGCTTTCGATATCCTCAATCTCGTCCACCGCCAGGCCGCATGTCAGGGAGAGCTCTTCCACGCTGTAACCGCGGGTCTCCCGCATCGCTCTGAGGGTGTTGTAATCTGGCCCGCTCCCGTTGGTTGCCGGTCCGGAGTGGGGTTCGCTTTTCGCATTATGGGGCATTGGCAACTCCATGACTGAAAGAGTTTGATCAAATGAGGAGTGTTGCCTGAGACGGTCGGGAAGATGCCCTCTCGCCGGCGATTTGCCAAGAGCCAAAAGGGCCGTCACGGGATCGTGAACCGGGTGCCTGGCGCGGCCCTCTCGCGCACACGTCGCGATCAAGTTGTTTTGAAGGCCTGATCGGCCTTTTGCCGGCAGTTTCGCCGCGCCCATTCGTTATCTCCGGGTCGCTGGCGTGAAACCATCCGGTTCCAGCCAGTTCGTTCCCGGAAGGATTTTTTGCAATGAACCTGAAGACAGTCATGGTCGTGCTCGGCACGATTTCCAGCCTTTCCGTCGCCGGCGCGGGCGCCGCCCAAGCCGCAGACGCGCTGCGTGTGCGCGGCACGGTGGTCAGTTTCGAGCCCACGCTGCTCACCGTGAAAACCCGCCAGGGCGATACCGACGCGATCAAGCTCAAAGCCGGCTGGAAGATCTCGGGCGTCGCCAACGCCTCGGCAAGGGACATCAAGCAGGGCGATTTCCTCGGCATTGCCTCCGTTTCGAAAGCAGATGGCGGCAGCGGCGCCCTGGAGGTGGTGGTCTTTCCGGCCGCGCTGAAAGGCACCGGCGAGGGTGACCGCCCCTGGGACCTGCAGCCAAACAGCCGGATGACCAACGGCACCGTTGCCGACGTTACCGATATAAGCGGGCGATCCGTCACGCTGACCTATGACAATGGCCAGACCAAGAAGATTTCGATCCCCGACACCACGCCTGTCGTGACGTTCGCGCCGGCCGCGCCAACCGACCTCAAGCCGGGTGCGACGGTCTTTGTCACCGCCGAGCGGGGCAGTGACGGCGCGCTGAGCGCCAGCCGCGTCGTGGTCGGAAACAACGGCGTCGTGCCGCCGATGTAGTCGAACAGGCGGCCAATGGCCGCCTCTCGATCTTGCCGTGCGTGGTGGCGGGAGGCTGGATTGGGCAGAAACAGTCCAGAAACAAAATTCTACAATCGGGAAATACTGACGAAAAAATTCAGGCGCGTAATCCCATTCGCGGCGGCCGGGCTATCGCCCCGATCCATATGCGCCCGCAAAACAAAAGGAAACGATCCATGAAGAAGTCCCTCCTCTCGGCCCTCGGGCTTGCAGTTGCAATGGCTTTCACGGTGCCCGTCATCGGCGCGACGAGCGCGGATGCGGCCCCGATGGCCAAGCATCATCGCCACCACCATCATCATCGCCACCATGTCCGCCACCACCATCATCACCGCCACCACCACCATGTGATCGGAAACAAGGCCTAAGCACCGCAGACTGCCACCGAGAAGAGGGGGGGGGGGGGTGGGGGGGGGGGGGGGGGGGGGGGGGGGGGGCGGGGGGGGGGGGGGGGGGGGGTAAGGGCTAACGCGCCGGCCGCCGGGGGGGGGGGGGGGGGAGGGGCGCGCGGGGGGGGGG
>NZ_JAMYVQ010000008.1:0-230847 GCF_040324155.1 Mesorhizobium sp. M0011
GGTCATGGTGGCGTTCCTTCGCGGGAATCGGTGACGTTGAACATCACCAGCCTGCCATGACCGCCCTCTCTCAGCGAATTTGCAGAACTCTCAGCACACTACCAAAAGGAAGTTTGGATCGCGCTCGGTTTCCCTGGCGGAGCAGAACATCGGAAGGCCGTCACTGCTCCCTCAGGGCGACAAAATTGATGGGAACATTTTAGCAAACTGTAAATTGAAGGTTCTTCTGCAGGAGGCCAAACTGTCCCAGCGGAGCGTCGACAAAGACCGGTTGGAGCGCGCAGACCGTGAGGCAAAGATTGCTAACGCGGCCGAGAGAGAGGCGCGAGATACAAAAACTGCCCGACTTCGAGAACAACGCCTTGCTGCCGAAGCCAAGGCTTCACAAATCAAGAAAGGTCGATCCGGGTGCTAGGTCGCTTTGGCCGCTGATGCTCGCGCTCGATGCTCGGCTGCTTGATCGGGCCGACTACGGTCGCTTGCCAGCCCGATGGCGATGAGGAATATAATCCTTCCGTTGCGGCGATCCCCTCAAACGGAGTTCACAAATGGCCCGATCGAAACCTTCCAAGCAGTTATCACAGGTTGAAATCGAGCGCTTTCTGGTGGCAGCGGAAGCGCTGCACCTGAGCATCGTAAAGCCGTTCATATCGCCGCACTGCGACCACTACAGACAGACACGCGTCTTACATGAGGTGCTTTTGAAAGCCGTGCGGGATGTGACCGGAAGGGAAGTCGAGTTCATCCGGTGGAACACTACTGGGCCGGTGCTACCCACTTAAGGCCTGACGTGTCGGTTAGTCCTTCTAGCAGCTTGCGCGACTCTGCGATTGTGCGGCGCGTGTCCGCGATGGCCGAAAGCATGTTGTCTGCCTCAGCGACCACATGTCGCTGGCGTCGGTGCGCCGCCATAATGAATAGCTCTAAGGCGATGTCCTCATCCATCGGGCAGCTCACGCACCCACTCGAACGTGACCTTCACGGTGAATAGCGGCTTGCTGGTGTGGTCGCGGACACGGATGGCAACTTTCCTGAAAGTTTCCGGCATCTGGTCTTTGGCTATTTCGAGTAACGCTGTTGCTGCCTCATCTTCAGCGGCTTTCCGGCTTTTAAGCTCGGTGCCTTCAGGGTCGGGAAACACTTCGCCATCGTCCGTTAGATCAAAGAAGAAGCCGGCCATATGGCCTTAATTCCTAACCCCGAAAAAGGTTTCCTTGTTGCTACTTGCTGGTTATCCAGTCCACCAAGCCAACTTCGATCTGCTCGCACCCGACATAATCGCGGACCAAGCATGAGGACATTGACGCGCTGCTCTGGTCGTTCCTACCGGAAGAAGTATTGGAAGAGGCGGTCAACGCTTCGGAAGGCGGCGCAGCCTGAACTGTCGCGTTTGGCCCGCTACCTCACGGTGGCGGGCTTTTCTCAGTCACGTTGATTCGGTTTGTGCGCGAACGTCCGCTGAAATTCGCTGCGCTTATTCGACGCTTATGTGACGAATGGGGTACAGATTCGGCTAAGTCGTTGAAAGATCTGGTACGCCCAAGGGGAATCGAACCCCTGTTACCGCCGTGAAAGGGCGGTGTCCTAACCGCTAGACGATGGGCGCGCTCAGACGAAGCGGCTTATACTGGCGTTGTGCGCAACCGGCAACCCGTCAGGTGCCACCTTGGACAACTTTTTTCCGGGCCTGCCAAATCAACGATTTCCCGAAGTTGGCGAGCTTGACGATTAGCGGGGACGCCGCATCGCTCTGCTCCGGAATGATGAAGTTGGGAAGGCTTCGGCCAATCCGATATTCGGGATGCCCAACGGAACGATCTTGGCCGCCAGCCGATCTCAGATCCGCGCTAGCCGTCACCGCCGCTGCGCCGGCGGCAGCGCCAGTTCCAGTCGCGCTCGGGGCCGACGTCGACGTGAACCGATTCTGTGTGGCAGTAGGTGCCGACGCCGCCGCGGCCGGGCATGCTTCTGATGTAGCTCGCCAGTTCCCATTTCGAAACGCCGGGCACCTGGATGTCGGCGGCGGCGCAATACATGTGCAGCGAATTTTTGGCGCCGTTGGCGCGCCGGTTGCGGGCCGGGTCGCGATAGCCTGACGTCACCGTCATCTTGCGGCCGTAGTGGCCTTCGATCGTCTTCAGCACACGCACCAGCGACGGCTTCAGGCAGGCCACGTCGACGCTCTCGTTCTGCTTGAGCAGCCCGTTGGGCGCCAACCGGGCCATGCCGGCGGCTGACGCAACCTGATAGGAGCCGCCGATTGGCCCCTCATCCTCGTTGAGGTCGACGTCGCTTTCGTCATCGAGGCCGGACTTGCGCTTGATCTCGAACAGGGCCGTTTGGCGCACGCCGGGCAGGGCATCGCTGCCAGTGACGTGGCCGGTATCGCCGCCGAGCGAAGCCAACTGCGCCGGCTTGGCCGTGGAACTGGCCGAGGCAAGCGTGATGATCGGCTTTGCCGCTGGTGGCGCCGCTTTTGCCTGCGCCGGGGGCTGCTCGCCCGTCCGGGCGTTGCTGATGATGGGGGCTGGTGTCGCCGAGGCTGGCGTTGCGCCAAACATCGAGGCGAGGAAGCCTTTCTTCTTTGGTGCTTCGGCCTGCGGCATCTCGCCAGCCGTCACATAGACCGGGTTGTTCATGGCCGGAGCGGAAGCGGGCTTCGGCGCCGCCACATCGCCGTCGACCGCGGCAATCTGCTGGGCGACCGCGTCGGTTTGCTGCGCGGTCTGTGCCTGCTGCGTCAGCGATTGCGGCGTGTTTCCAACGATGGTTTCGGCGCCCGCCGGCGTGATCAGCGGAAAGGCAGCTCCCGGTTTGGACATAGGCACGTAGGCGACTTTTTCAGGCAGCGCCGTATCGCTTGCCGTCATCACCGTCGTCTGCTCGGTCGTGATATCAGACGAATCGGAGGCGATCGCCTTGCCGCTGGAGGCCGCGTTTATGTCCGATGCGGTGGCATTGTAACCGGGCATTCCGACCGACATTGTCGGGTCGCCAGCCGAAGTGCAGGAGGCCAGAAGCAAGGAGCAGAGCGCTGCCACAATGGCGCGGCGTTCTCCCTTTGCGAGGCTCCATCCTGCTGATTTCAAAGTCAAATTCCCCCTCGATGTCCGGTCGGTATATCCTTGGCGCCACACGCATGCGTCGATGCCAGGGTGACCTTTGTCTCCGATCCGGAAACGAGACCTGTGTCAAATCCGCAAGCCTGAAAGTATTTTTGCGGTGATTGCCGAATTACGGCCGCTTGATGGTTGACGACACCATTTCGCCCGCTTTTGGCGGTCCGTCAACTCACCACACATTACAGTCCGTTACACACGTACTTTCACATAGGTGCCGGGAGCATCACCCAAGGTTTTCATATGCTTGCCCGGTTTGCGGGCAGGCACGCGGGTGTTGTCCTTGGCCTCTATCCAGTCTTGCCAGTGCGGCCACCAGGATCCTGGATGGTCGGTGGCATTGGCTATCCACTGGCTGAAGTCGCCCGTCGGCGTACCCCCGGTCCAATACTGGTATTTGTTGGATGCCGGCGGATTGACGACCCCTGCGATATGACCCGACCCGGCCATCACATACTCGACCGCGCCGCCGAAATATTTCGAGCCGAGGAACACCGAAAGCGCCGGCGCGATGTGATCTTCCTTGGAGGCGAGGTTGTAGACCGGGATGGTGATGTCCCCGAGCGAAACCGTGTGGCCCGCCAGTTCCATCGTGCCTTGCGAAAGGTTGTTCTCGAGATAGCAGTTGCGCAGGTAGAAAGAGTGATTGGCCGCCGCCATGCGGGTGGAATCGGCATTCCAGTAGAGCAGGTCGAAGGGCAGGGGATCCTTGCCGCGCATATAGTTGTTGACGACATAGGGCCAGATCAGGTCGCCTGAGCGCAGCATGTTGAAGGCGGTCGCCATCTTGGTGCCGTCGAGATAGCCTTTTTCGCTCATCGACTTTTCCACAGCGGCGACCTGTTCTTCGTCGACGAACACTTTCAGGTCGCCGGCATGGGTGAAGTCGACCTGCGTGGTGAAGAACGTAGCCGATTTTATGCGGTCGTCGCCCTCTTGCGCCATCAGCGCCAGTGCCGCCGCCAAAAGCGTGCCGCCGACGCAATAGCCGATCGCGTTGACGTCGCGTTCGCCGGTGGCCTTCTCGACCGTGTCGAGGCCGTATTGCAGACCCTCGCGGATATAGGCTTCCCAGTTCTTGGTGCCGTGGCGCTCGTCCGGATTGATCCAGGAGATGACGAACACGGTGTGGCCCTGTTCAACCGCCCAGCGAATGAAGGACTTCTGCGGGTTCAGATCGAGGATGTAGAATTTGTTGATCCATGGCGGGCAGATCAGCAGGGGCCGCTTGAGCACCATCTCGGTCGCCGGGTCGTACTGGATGATTTCGGCGACGTCGCTGCGGCCGACCACCTTTCCGGGGGTGGTGGCGATGTTCCGGCCGATCTCGAAGGGGGAGTAGTCGGCCTGCCGCAGCTTCAGGTCGCCCTTGCCGGCGGCGATGTCCTCGGCCAGCATCTTCATGCCGCGCACCAGGTTTTCGCCGTTCGAGGCGACGGTTTCACGGAACAGTTCCGGATTGGTCAGGATGAAATTCGACGGCGAGATGGCGTTGGACACCTGCTTGACGTAAAACCCGGCCTTGTGGCGGGTGTGCTCGTCCAGACCTTCGGCGTGCTCGACCAGATCGGCCGCCCAGCGCGAGGTGACGAGATAGGCCTGCTTGAGGAAATCGAAGAAGGCGTTGCGGCCCCATTCCGGGTCGAGGAAGCGCTTGTCCCCGCGCTCCGGCTTGACCGCGTCTTCGGTGTCTTGCGCGGCGTTGCTGGTGCGCTGAATGGCGTTGGCCCAGACCGTCATATAGCCGGAGAACAACCGCGTCTGCGCTTCCAGCGCGCGCTGCGGATCGGCAAGCCAGTATTCGCTGAGCTTGGAAAAGGTCTTCACCATATCGACAACGGGCTCGGCGACATGGTCGCGCACGTCGCCTTTTTCGCGCGGCTCAGCCCAGGCGGAAGCTGCCTTGCCGGCCTGCTCGATCATGCGCGCCATGTTCAGGGCGAAGCGTTCCGGGTCCTTCACCAGATATTGCTCGACGGTCGAAGGCTCGTCATCTTCCGCTTTGCCCGAATCGGGTGTTTTGGACATGGTTGGCGGGGTTCCTCCCGAGGCCTTTTCTTGACATATTAACATGGGACATCCGACCGGGCCAATCTCGCTCTACCTCGGCTGCCAGGGAAACAATATGACGATTAATATTGGCGAGACTGTTTTTTTCGGTGCCGGACGTTTTTGCCGCATCGGCGTGGCGATCGTCCTCATGGGGATTGCCGGGTGCTCGAGCACCAACACGAATGGCCCGACGCCTGTCGCTGCGGGTACGGGGCCGAAGGATACCGGCACCTTTCCGAACCTGAACATCAAGCCGCAAGTGGCGGCGTCGCAGTTCACCGAAGCCGAGAAGAACGCCAAGCTCGCGCAATTGAAGGCGGATGAGAATGCGCAGGCGGCAAAGGGCGGCGGCCCGAAGGTCGCCAACCAGGCGGCGCTGACGGATCTGGCCAAGAAGCATGGCGACGAAACGCTGAGGCAGATCGAAGCCAAATGCGACCCCACCCTCGACCCTACCTGCAAATAAGTATATAGCGCGCGCCCAACACCCCTTCGCTGTCTGGAACTGCCATGGAAGAATTTCACAAGGTTCGCCGGCTTCCGCCTTACGTGTTCGAGCAGGTCAACCGGCTCAAGGCCAGCGCCCGATCGCGTGGCGCCGACATCATCGACCTCGGCATGGGCAATCCGGACCTGCCGACGCCCAAGGCTATCGTCGACAAATTGTGCGAGGTCGTGCGCGACCCGCGCACGCATCGCTATTCCTCGTCGCGCGGCATTCCGGGCCTGCGTCGCGCCCAGGCCGCCTACTATGGCAGGCGCTTCGGCGTGAAGCTCAACCCCGACACGCAAGTGGTGGCCACGCTTGGCTCGAAGGAAGGCTTCGCCAACATGGCGCAGGCGATCACGGCGCCCGGCGACGTGATCCTGTGCCCGAACCCGACCTATCCGATCCATGCCTTCGGCTTCATCATGTCGGGCGGCGTCATCCGCTCTTTGCAGGTGGAGCCCAATGACGGCTTCATCCCGGCGCTCGAGCGCGGCGTCAAGCATTCGATCCCGAAGCCGTTGGCGCTGATCCTCAACTATCCGTCGAACCCGACGGCTCTGGTCGCTTCGCTCGATTTCTACAAGGACGTGGTCGCCTTCGCCAAGAAGAACGACATCATCATCCTGTCCGACCTTGCCTATTCGGAGATCTATTTCGACGGCAATCCGCCGCCCTCGGTGCTGCAGGTACCGGGCGCGATCGACGTCTGTGTCGAGTTCACCTCGATGTCGAAGACCTTCTCGATGCCGGGTTGGCGCATGGGCTTTGCCGTCGGCAACGAGCGGCTGATCTCGGCTCTGACGCGGGTGAAATCCTACCTCGATTACGGCGCCTTCACGCCGATCCAGGTGGCGGCGGCACACGCGCTCAACGGCGACGGCGCCGACATCGCCGAGGTGCGCGATATCTATCACAAGCGCCGCGACGTGATGGTCGATGCCTTCGGCCGCGCTGGCTGGACCATTCCGGCACCGGCGGCATCGATGTTCGCCTGGGCGCCAATCCCGGAGCCGTTCCGACATCTCGGCTCGCTCGAATTCTCCAAGCTGCTCATCGAACATGCCGACGTGGCCGTGGCGCCCGGTGTCGGCTTCGGCGAGCATGGCGACGAATTCGTGCGCGTTGCTCTGGTCGAGAACGAGCACAGGATCCGGCAGGCGGCGCGCAACATCAAGCGCTTCCTGTCGACCAGCGCCAAGCAGCCCAACAATGTCGTGCCGCTCTCCGCTCACCGGTAAGCTTGCCGCACGCAAATTCGATCTGACTTTGAGGGACGTCGCCGGACATGGCTGAAGCATTGCGTGTTGGAATTGCCGGCCTCGGCACGGTCGGCTCGTCGGTGGCGCGTGTGCTGCGCGACAAGGCGGCGGAACTGACCCGCCAGTGCGGGCGTGACGTGATCGTCACCGCCGTCTCGGCGCGTGACCCGAAGCGCGATCGCGGCGTCGATCTCAGCTCGGCAAAGTGGTTCGACGATCCGGTCAAGATGGCGCAGACCGCCGAAATCGACGTGTTCGTCGAACTGATCGGCGGCGACGAGGGTCCGTCGCGCTCATCGGTGAAAGCGGCACTCGAAGCCGGCCGTCACGTCGTCACCGCCAACAAGGCGCTGCTGGCCAAGCATGGCGTGGCGCTGGCCGAGATCGCCGAGAAGAAGGGCGTGCTGCTCAACTACGAGGCGGCGGTGGCGGGCGGCATTCCCGTCATCAAGACGATGCGCGAGGCGATGGCCGGCAATTCGGTCACCCGCGTGTTCGGCATCCTCAACGGCACCTGCAACTACATCCTGACGCGCATGGAGGCCGAGGGCATCTCGTTTGATGCTTGCCTGAAGGACGCGCAGCGGCTGGGCTATGCCGAAGCCGATCCGACCTTCGACATCGAGGGCCACGACACCGCGCACAAGCTGTCGATCCTGACCAGCCTTGCCTTTGGCACCAGGATCGCCGCCAATGACATCTATATGGAGGGCATCTCCAACATCACCCAGGCCGACATCCGCGCGGCCGCCGATCTTGGCTACCGGATCAAGTTGCTGGGTGTCGCCCAGCGCACCGAGAGCGGCATCGAGCAGCGCGTGCATCCGACGATGGTGCCGACCGCATCGGTCATCGCGCAGGTGCATGGCGTCACCAATGCGGTGGCGATCGAGACCGACATTCTGGGCGAACTGCTGCTATCAGGCCCCGGTGCCGGCGGCAACGCCACCGCCTCGGCCGTCATCGGCGACATCGCCGACATCGCCAAGAGCCGGCCAGGCTTCCAGCATGGTCCGGTCTTCGGACGGCCAGCGAAGGAGCTGAAACCCTACAAGAAGGCGCAGATGCGCAGCCATGCCGGCGGCTATTTCATCCGGCTGACCGTGCATGACCGCATCGGCGTGTTCGCGGCAATCGCAAAGCGCATGGCCGATAATGACATTTCATTGGAATCGATCGTTCAGCACGCGGTCAATGGCGAGGCGGCTGCACAGAAGACGGTGATCCTCGTCACCCACGAGACGACCGAGGCTGCTGTGCGCAAGGCCGTCGACGGCATCACCAAGGATGGCCATCTGACCGACAAGCCGCAGGTCATCCGCATCGAGCGGGCAGGGTAGCTTTTGCCCGATAGGCCCTGCGGGACAGGGATCCCGCAGGCATTGAGGTCCGGTCTGGGTGGGGACAGCCGCCACACGGGAACGAATTGGTGTCGTCGCCGTTCTCTTGGTCAGCAACCAGAGGAACCGCTTCATGGCCGATACCAACAAGTCCGACACCCCTAATATCGACGACATCCAGAAGACGCTGGAAAAGCAGATTGCCGATTTGCGCAAGGAGATCACCAAGATCAACAAGAGCATTTCGGCGCGGGGCGCGGAAATGCTCGATGACGCCAGCGAACAGGCGTCCGAGTTCTACGACACGGCGGCGAACCGCGCGTCGCGAACCGCACAGCAGTTGCGCAGCCAAGCTCAGTCCGTCTCGGAAGTAGCGCGCGAAAACCCCGGTACTACGACTGCCCTGGTCGGCGTGATCGGTTTGCTCGGCTTTATGGCCGGTTTTGCCATAGGTCAGTCGACGAACGATACGTCGCGCCGCTGGTATTGACCACGGCGCGATAGGGCCGGGTTTGCCGGCTCGTTTCCTTGTTTCAGCACATCATTTTTAAGGAGGGCACTGTGGCTTCATCCGCCTTGATCAGCATCCTGATCACATTCCTCGTCATCATCCTCGTTCTCTATCTTGTTCAGCGCCTGCCGCTCGACGGCCGGATGAGGCAGATCGTGCAGGTTATCGTCCTCATAATCGGCATCATTTCGCTGCTCAAATATCTTGCGGTTTTCTAGCGCCGAAGAGTCTAACTTTCGCTTTTCAAGGCCGGCCCGGTTCATTGCGGCCGGCTGGCCTTGTTTCAAAAATGCGTTTTAATCGATTGATATTGCTGACTATTCGATAAATCTTCCGCAGGTCTTGCCGTTGTCATGCTCGTTTGACAAAACAGGCCCGCCTCCGGCGGGGGGCCGCATTGGCAACGAGGAAATCACCAGATGAATGTGGCCCAGAACATCGTCGCCGGCCTTGACCGGATACTCACCATGGAACTGGTGCGCGTCACCGAACGAGCCGCCGTCGCGGCCGCCAGGCTGCGCGGGCGCGGCGACGAAAAGACGGCCGACCAGGTAGCCGTGGATGCCATGCGCCAGGAGCTCAACCGGCTTTCCATCAAGGGCACGGTGGTGATCGGCGAAGGCGAACGGGATGAGGCGCCGATGCTCTACATCGGCGAGGAAGTCGGCACTGGCAAAGGTCCGGCCGTCGATATCGCGCTCGATCCGCTCGAAGGCACGACGATTTGCGCCAAGAACCTGCCCAATGCACTCGCGGTCATCGCGATCGCCGAAAAGGGCAGCCTGCTGTTCGCGCCCGACGTCTACATGGACAAGATCGCCATCGGTCCGGGCTATGCGGACGGCGTCATCGACATCGATGCCTCGGCGGCTGAGAACATCGCCAGCCTCGCTCGGGCCAAGGGCGTCGCTGTATCGGAAATCACCACCTGCATTCTCGACCGGCCGCGCCATGCCAAGCTGATCGATGCCGTGCGCGCCACGGGGGCCGCGATCCGGCTGATCGGCGATGGCGATGTCGCCGGCGTCATCCACACCACGGACCCGGAAGAAACCGGCATCGATATTTATCTGGGCACTGGCGGAGCACCCGAGGGCGTGCTGGCCGCTGCCGCGCTGCGCTGCACCGGCGGCCAGATGCAGGGCAGACTGATCCTCGACACGGCGGAAAAGGTTGCTCGCGCGGCAAAGATGGGTATTTCCAATCCGAAACGGGTCTATCGGACGGAGGACATGGCGCGCGGCGATGTGTTGTTCGCGGCCACCGGTGTCACCGACGGCAACATGCTGGCTGGCGTCAAGTTCGGCCACAATTACATCACCACCCACACGATCGTGCTGCGCTCGTCGTCGCGGACGGTGCGCGAGATCAAGGCCCGCCATCAGGATCTGGATAAGTTCTGACGCTCGCTTGCGAAGCCGCCTTGCAATTGTTAGCCATTCGGGCGCATCCGATGATGGCTGCAGGGATTTGACGATGAAACCGTTCGACTGGCATGCGGATCCGATTTCGCGTGCCACCGCCATCACAAAGTCCTATCGCAACACCCAGAATGTGCGTCGCTTTCTCATCCGGGAATGCGGCAACGCATTCATGTTCGACCGGCCTTTCATGGCCTGGCTCAAGGACGGTGTGGAAAAGACGATGGGCGATGCGGCCGACGAATGGCTTAGGCGACAGGCTGAAAAGCGGAAAGCGCAGTTTTCTTGACCTATTCCGGGACGGCGCACACCCGTGAATCGCATGGCTTTGCCCGCCTTTGGCCTATAGAGCGTCGCGTGAACGTGACGCGCTTGAAATTGTTGCCAATGCAGGTCGTGGCCTCAAAACCGCTGCGCACTTATGGGCGGCATGCATTGTCGTGCGGCCAACGATGAGTTGGCAAAGCGTATGACCGGCGAAAAACGCCTCTTCCTCGATGTCAGGCAGTCGGTATCAGGGGTTTCCTGGGAACATCGGCTGACAGAACGCCAGGACATGATTGCGCTCGCCATCGCGCAAGGCCATGGCGTGCCCGACATCGTCGCGCGGGTGCTTGCCGGCCGTGGTGTCACCGCCGAACAGACCGAGCGGTTTCTCGACCCGACGATCCGCGATCTTCTGCCGGATCCGGCATCGCTGACCGACATGGACAGGGCGGCGGCCCGCATCGCCGCCGCAGTGATGGCCAGGGAAAAGGTGGCGATCTTCGGCGACTATGATGTCGACGGCGCCGCCTCGTCGGCCTTGCTGAAGCGGTTCCTCGCGCATTTCTCGGTGCCGTCGGAAATCTATATCCCGGATCGCATCTTCGAGGGCTATGGTCCCAATCCCGAGGCCATGCGCGAACTGGTTTCGCGCGGCGCGACACTGATCGTCACCGTCGATTGCGGCACCAACAGCGCCGTTTCAGTCGATGCCGCCAACGAGGCCGGGGCCGATGTCGTGGTGCTCGACCACCATCAGGTCGGCGGTGCCTTGCCGGCGGCAATTGCCGTGGTCAATCCCAATCGCGAGGACGACCTTTCCGGGCAAGGCCATCTCTGTGCCGCCGGTGTGGTCTTCCTCGCCCTAGTGCAGACGGCGAGAATCCTGCGCGGCCGCATGGCCGATGCCACACCGCCGGACCTGCTTTCGCTGCTTGATATCGTCGCCTTGGCCACAGTCTGTGACGTGGTGCCGCTGACCGGCGTCAACCGAGCCTTCGTGGTCAAAGGGCTGCAGATGGCGCGCCAGCAGAAGAACGAAGGGCTGGCGGCGCTGGCACGGGTGTCGCGCATCGGCGAGCCGATCAGCACTTTCCATCTGGCCTATCTGATCGGGCCGCGCATCAATGCCGGCGGACGCATCGGCGATGCCGCACTTGGCAGCCGGCTGCTTGCGACCGACGACCCGGTCGAGGCGCGCACCATTGCCGAGACGCTCGACCGGCTCAACCAGGAACGGCAGTTGATGGAGCAGGAGATGCTCGCGGCGGCGCGCGCCGAGGCCGATGCAGAGCTTGCCGGCGGCAATGGCCCGGCTATCGTCGTCACCGCCAGCAACAGCTGGCATCCGGGTATTGTCGGCCTGCTCGCATCGCGATTGAAGGACCACGCCCGCCGGCCGGCCTTCGCCATCGCCTTCAACACTGTGGGCATCGGCACCGGTTCGGGCCGCTCGGTCTCGGGTTTCGACCTCGGCCGGCTGGTGCGCGAGGCGGCCGTTGCGGGGCTGATCGTCAAGGGCGGCGGCCATGGCATGGCGGCGGGCATCACCGTGGAGCGGGCGAAGCTTGGTGAGCTCAGGGCGTTTTTCGAAGAGCGGGCGGCAGCCGACGTGTTCCGCCTGCAGGGCGAGGAAAGCCTGGCCATAGACGGTGCGCTTGCCGCTGAAGGCGCGACGCTCAGCCTGCTCGATGCGCTGGAGAAGGCCGGACCCTTCGGTGCCGGGCACGCTGCCCCCGTTTTCGCGCTGCCGCGCCACCGACTAGCCGATGCGCGGCCGGTCGGCACCAACCACATCCGCGTGGAGCTGCAATCGGAAAGCGGCGGCCGCATCCAGGCGATCGCCTTTCGCGCCGTCGATACCGCGCTTGGCGAATTTCTGTTCAAGAACCGGGGCAAGACGATCCACGTCGCCGGTTCGCTGTCGGGAAATTACTGGAACGGCAACCGCACCGTGCAGTTTCGCATCACCGATGCGGCGCGTGCGTAGGTTTTGATCAGGCGAGAACGGTCTGCAGCCGGGTCAACTCGCCGATCTGGGCCATCGTCGCCTGATAGCCGATGTTGATCGCCTCGTCGGCGCGGTGGAACTCGGTCAGGCCGATATGGCTGAGCTTCGGCTGCAGCGACATATCGGGCGGGTCGCCGGCAAGCCTGGCACGCGAAATGCGGTCCTGGATGATGTTGAAGGCCTCGACCATGACGCCGGTAATGCCGAGCCGCGTCTGATGCGACTGGTGCTCGGCGTCGACCTTGCCGGGCCTTGGTGCGTCCTTTTCGATGACCAGTTCGCCGGCGCTGTGTTTTATCACCGCGGCACGGCCGAACAGATCATAGTGAAGGTTGACCGCCACGACGAGCGGCTGCTCGTACGCGCGGCAGACCGAAACCGGTACGGGGTTGACCAGCGCGCCGTCGACCAGCACGCGGCCATTGCAATTCACCGGCTCGAACACGCCGGGAAGCGCATAGGAGGCGCGCATGGCGGTGATCAATGAGCCGCTCGACAGCCAGATTTCGTGGCCGGTGCGGATTTCGGAGGTGACCGCCACGAACGGCTTGGCAAGGTCCTCGAAACGAATGCCGGCCATGTGCTCGCGCAGCCTTGCATCGAGCTTCATGCCGCCGAACAGGCCGCTGCCGCGCAAATTGAGATCGAGCAGGCCGAAAATGCGGCGCTTGGTCAGGCTGCGGGCGAATTCTTCCAGTTCGTCCAGTTTACCGGCGAGATAGCAGCCGCCGACCAGCGCGCCGATCGAGGTGCCGGCGATCATCGATACTTCGATGCCGGCTTCGTCGAGCGCGCGCAGCACGCCTATATGCGCCCAGCCGCGGGCGCAACCGCCACCCAAGGCGAGCGAAATGCCTGTTTTCTTCTGGGAGTTCGTTTCGGACGCGCCGCCTGACGAGGACAGGCCGTTGGCCTCCCTGACATCTGGTCTGTTACGCAATGACGCCCACTCGAGCATCATGATCTCCCTTGTCCCACGGCTACTATACGAGCGGGCCGTATCGAAATGATGAATCTGTGTGGTCGGTGTCAGGCAGAAGGTTCAAGCTAGTGGTTTCCGATACGTTTTTTCCGCATCGAACAGCGGCTTGCTGCCGTCGTCGGCAAGCGTCCCCTTGCCATCGATCAGCCCCACCGTCCGATAAAAGCATGAACGCCGGCCAGTGTGACAGGTTGCGTCGTGGCCCAACACTTTGACGCGCAACCATATGGCATCCTGGTCACAATCCGTGAGCATCTCGACGACATGCTGAAAATTGCCTGATGTTTCGCCCTTTTTCCAAAGTTCGTCGCGCGAGCGCGACCAGTAGTGGGCTATGCCGGTCTCCAGTGTCAGTGCCAGTGCTTGCGCATTCATATGCGCAACCATCAACAGCATGCCGTCCGCGGCGTCTGTCACGATGACCGTGACCAGCCCGGCTGCATCGAAGCGCGGCGAAAACACCGCGCCTTCCTCAAGCGCTTTCTTGTCTGACGGAGCTTTTGGAAATTCCAGTGCCGACATCGCCGGTCCTTGTTTTGATGGCCGGCGAGGGCCGATCAGACCCCGCCGCCGCGCACCATGGTGACGAAACGGACCTGCTCTTCGGGCGTGTCCTTGAAAACGCCGGTGAAGGTCGAGGTCAGCGTGGTTGAACCCTGCTTGCGGATGCCGCGCATGGCCATGCACATGTGCTCGGCCTCGATCATGACGGCGACGCCGCGCGGATTGAGCACGTCCTGGATGACGCCGGCGATCTGCGCCGTCAGCGCCTCCTGGGTCTGCAGGCGGTGGGCGAAGATATCGACGACGCGGGCGATCTTGGACAGGCCGACGACCTTGCCGTCCGGAAGATAGCCGACATGCGCCTTGCCGATGATCGGCACCATATGGTGCTCGCAATGTGAATGGAATGTTATGTCCTTGACGATGACCAGATCATCGTAGCCGGCGACCTCCTCGAAGGTGCGGCCGAGCTCGTCGGCCGGGCACATGTCATAGCCGCCGAACATTTCGCGGTAGGCCTTTGCCACCCGCTTCGGAGTGTCGACCAGCCCTTCGCGGTCCGGATTGTCGCCGGTCCAGCGCAAAAGCGTGCGCACGGCGGCTTCGACTTCGGCTTCGCTCGGCCGGTCGGTGACCGGCTTTTCCATATAGGCTGACTGTGGCATGAGCTTCTTGATGACGGCATCCATAAAGGCGTCTCCCGTAGTCCCTCTCGGCGGAGGAACGAGTTGAACGGACCACGACCTTTCGGTGTCGGAAACTCGCCCCGTTTCCACCCCGTAAGCGGCGTGAACTTCCCGGCAAGGACATTGGCTTTCGTCTTCTTGTCGATACCGGACTGCCACCATTATATAAGGTCATAGCGAGCGAAAGGAAGACACGACAGCGGCAATCGCTGTTCGCTTGGCGGCGACGGATTGGAAAATAATGATAAACGAGGTCTACAACGCGAAAATTCTCGGTTTTGCCGGGAACATTGGCCGCATCGGCCGGCTCGATCATCCTGACGCAACCGCCAAGGCGCACTCCAAGCTATGCGGTTCCACGGTCACCGTCGACCTCAAGATGCAGGACGGCGTGGTCACGGACTTTGCCCATGATGTGAAGGCCTGCGCGCTCGGCCAGGCGTCGTCATCGATCATGGCGCAACATGTCGTCGGCGCGAGCGCCGAGGAATTGCGCGCGGTGCGCGACACCATGCTGAAGATGCTCAAGGAAAATGGCGCCCCGCCGGACGGTCGCTTCGCGGACCTCAAATATCTGGAGCCGGTGCGCGATTACAAGGCCCGTCATGCCTCGACCATGCTGACTTTCGACGCCGTGGTCGACGCCATCGGCCAGATCGAGAAGCGCGCCGAAGCCTGAGGGCCGGCAACCGACCGTTTACAATGCACGTCTGCTTTCGGCAAATTCGCCGCGTACCCAGTCCGCGAACGCGGCGGCCGGCTCCGACAGATCGCGCAAGCTTCTGGCCACCAGCCAATAGGCGCCGGATGCGACGTCGATGTCGAACGGCTTGACCAGCGCGCCGGACGCGATTTCTCCGCCGATCTGCAAGAGATCGCCCAGTGCAACGCCATGTCCGAGCAAGGCGGCCTGCTTTGAAAGCGACGCATCCGCCAGCATCGGCCCGCGCGCCGGCACGGCGTCGGCGGGCACGCCGGCCGCTTCGAACCAGCGCGCCCAGCCCTGGCGGTTCTCCTCGTGCAAAAGCGTGTAGCGACCAAGATCGATCGGCTTCTCGAGGGCGGGGCCCGAGGCAAGCAGCGCCGGCGATAGAACAGGTGAGTCGACTATCGAAGCAAGTTGCTCGGCTTCGCTGCGCGGCCACGCGGTGGCATGTGCGCTGAAGCGCAAGGCAAGCTCCGGCTGATCGCTGCGGAACTCGATCAGCCTTGGGTCGACCTCGAGCGAGATGTCGATGTCAGGCCGCAATTGGCGAAACCGGTTGAGCCGTGGCACCAGCCACACGGATGCAAGCGATGGCTCGACGCTGACACGGACCACGGACTGCGCCGGTGTCGCCACCAGTTCTCCAAGCAAGGTATCGATGGCGTCGAAACTTCTGACGAGCTGATCCAGCAGACGCCGGCCGGTGTCGGTCAGTTCGACGCGACGATGGTGACGTTCGAACAAGGGCTGGCGCAGGAATATCTCGAGCTCGCGGATCTGCCGGCTGATCGCTGCCTGCGAGACGAAAAGCTCCTCGGCGGCCCGGCTGAAGCTCAGATGCCGGCCCGCCGCCTCGAAGCTCCTCAATGCCGTCAGCGGCAGGCGCCCGCGCTTCATTCGCATAACCCAGGATTATCCGAAGTGGAAATTATACTCGTTTGAAGGCGAAGGCCAGCGGCCGTCTAATCGCATCAAAGGAGACCGACCATGATCCAGTTGCTGAGCATCTTTGGCGATGTCATGCGGATCGCAACGTTTCAATGGCGTGACAGAAGACAGCATGAAAAGCGTTACGAAGAGCCGACCAGTCGTGGCCGGTGGGTGGCTTCGGCTGACTGGCAGCCGTTTCGTCGTTTCCGTCCGTGACGGTGGGGCCATGCAGGGCGCGGGGATTGCGTTCTCCAGTAGAAGTCCACATCTATCGCGTGGGAAACGCGAAACGGAGACTGTGGTGCGCGACCAGCATGGGCATGCGCATATCGCCCGGCCGCCGAAACGCGGCCGTAACTGGCCCGGTCCATGGCGCAAGACGCCGGGCCGTCTCCTCGGCACGTCGCTCGTGCGCCTCTACCAGCTGACATTGTCGGGCTTTGTCGGCAATTCCTGCCGGCATCTGCCGACCTGTTCGGAATATGCCCATGAGGCGATCGCCCGCCATGGCCTGTGGGCGGGCGGTTGGATGGGATTTTTCCGAATGCTGCGCTGCGGGCCATTCGGCACGCATGGCATAGACCTCGTGCCGGAGGTGCTGGAGGATCGTTATGTCTGGTTCACGCCATGGCGGTACTGGCGGATCGGCAGCAAGCGCGGCGAAGCGCAGGGGTGATCGCGTCAGTCAGGTCCCGCCGGCTCTGCCCGTTTACGATCCGGTAGGGTTAACAACAGCCTGCACAAAGACTGCGCATTTGAGACAAAATCGAGACAAGAGACCTCGCTAAGCCGCTCCCGAACCCCCTTCTGGAGCGAGCAGAAAATGCGCAATTTCGACCGTCTTCCCTTCATCTTTGCCGGGATACTGTTCCTGCTCGCCTGGCTGCTGGGATTTCCGCTGCGCGCGCAATCGGCGCCGCTGGGGGATGTGCAGTGCACGGTGATCGCCGATGCGGCGAGCGGCAAGGCGCTCTATCAGGACGGGGTGTGCGACGAGCGGTTCAGCCCGGCTTCGACGTTCAAGGTGCCGTTGTCGCTGATCGGCTATGACAGCGGGATCCTGAGCGACGAGCACACGCCGAGCTGGGATTACAAGCCTGAATTCAACGCGGTGAAGCGGGATCAGAAGACTGTCGATCCGGCGGTCTGGGAGCGGGATTCGATCCTGTGGTTTTCCCGGGAAATCACCCGCCGGCTTGGGTCTGGGAGTTTTGCCGGTTATGTCTCGAAATTCGACTACGGCAACGCCGATGTTTCCGGCAATCCCGGCAAGAATGATGGTTTGACCAAGTCCTGGGTGAATTCCTCGCTCAAGATCACGCCGGTCGAGCAGGTCGAATTCCTGCGCAAGCTGCTGGCCCGCAAGCTGCCTGTCTCGGCCAGGGCTTACGACATGACATCAGCCATCATCCCGACCTTCCAGGCCGGAGGCTGGACGGTGCAAGGCAAGACCGGAAGCACCAGGCTGCGCAACGACGTCGACAAGGTTCAGGACAAGCGTTCGCTCGGCTGGTTCGTCGGCTGGGCGCAAAAGGATGGCCGCCAGATCGTCTTTGCGCGGCTTGTCGTCGACACCAACCGCACCGACATGCCCAAGGGCCTCAAGACCCGCGCCGCGTTCCTGAAGGACCTGCCGCTCCTCATCAAATGAACGCTGACATTTGAGCCGGGCTTTACGGAGGCGGAATCTGTCCATAAAAGACAGCCGCTGCCGGACGCATCCGGCTTTTCCCTATGCATATCGTAACCCAAAACCGCCATACACTTTTGGGCGACATGCATTTCAACCACCCGCGCTCGTTTGCGGGACTGGATAGGAGATATATATGCTGAATTCCGTTTCCCTGACATTTCCCGATGGCTCCGTCCGCGAATACGACGCGGCGATGACCGGTGCCGGCCTCGCCGAATCGATCTCGAAATCGCTGGCCAAGAAGGCGGTCGCCTATGCGATCGACGGCACGGTTCGCGATCTCACCGATCCGCTCGGCAAGTCCGGCAAGGTCGAGATCGTCACCCGCGACGACCCGCGCGCGCTGGAGCTGATCCGCCATGACGCGGCCCATGTGCTGGCGGAAGCCGTGCAGGAATTGTGGCCGGGAACGCAGGTGACCATCGGGCCGGTGATCGAGAACGGGTTCTACTACGACTTCGCCCGTAACGAGCCGTTCACGCCTGACGATTTTCCGGTGATCGAGAAGAAGATGCGCGAGATCATCGCGCGCAACAAGCCGTTCACCAGGGAAGTCTGGTCGCGCGACAGGGCGAAAAAAGTCTTTGCCGACAAGGGCGAGCGCTACAAGCTGGAGCTGATCGACGCCATTCCTGAGGATCAGGATCTCAAGATCTATGCGCAGGGCGACTGGTTCGACCTCTGCCGTGGCCCGCACATGGCCTCGACCGGGCAGATCGGCAATGCCTTCAAACTCATGAAGGTGGCCGGCGCCTATTGGCGCGGGGATTCGAACAACCCGATGCTGACCCGCATCTACGGCACGGCCTGGACCGACCAGGCGCAGCTCGAAGCCTACCAGATGATGCTTGAGGAGGCCGAGAAGCGCGACCACAGGAAGATCGGCCGTGAGATGGACCTGTTCCATTTCCAGGAAGAGGGACCGGGCGTCGTCTTCTGGCATGCCAAGGGCTGGAAGATGTTCCAGAACCTGGTCAACTACATGCGCCGCCGCCTCGACGAGCAGGGCTATCAGGAGGTCAACGCGCCGCAGGTGCTCGATAAGAGCCTGTGGGAGACGTCAGGCCATTGGGGCTGGTATCGCGACGCCATGTTCAAGGTGACGGTCGCCGGCGACGACACCGATGACGACCGGGTCTTCGCGTTGAAGCCGATGAACTGTCCGGGCCATGTGCAGATTTTCAAGCATGGATTGAAGTCCTATCGCGATCTACCCGTAAAACTTGCGGAATTCGGCAATGTGCATCGCTACGAGCCGTCGGGCGCGCTGCACGGGCTGATGCGTGTGCGCGGCTTCACGCAGGACGATGCGCACATCTTCTGCACCGAGGAGCAGCTGGCCGCGGAGTGCCTGCGCATCAACGACCTGATCCTGTCGACCTATGCTGATTTCGGTTTTGACGAAATCAGCGTCAAGCTTTCGACGCGGCCCGACAAACGCGTCGGCACCGACGAAGCCTGGGATCACGCCGAGGCGATCATGGGCAGCGTGCTGGAGACGATCAGGACACGATCCGGCAATCGCATCAAGACCTCGATCAATCCGGGCGAAGGCGCCTTCTACGGACCGAAATTCGAATATGTGCTCAAGGATGCTATCGGCCGCGAATGGCAGTGCGGCACGACGCAGGTCGACTTCAACCTGCCGGAACGGTTCGGCGCCTTCTATATCGGCTCCGATTCCGAGAAGAAGCAGCCTGTGATGGTGCACCGCGCCATCTGCGGTTCGATGGAGCGCTTCCTCGGCATCCTGATCGAGAACTATTCCGGCCATTTCCCGCTGTGGTTCGCGCCGCTGCAGGTGGTGGTGGCGACGATCACCTCGGATGCCGACGGCTATGCGACCGAAGTGGTGGCAAAGCTGAAGGCCGCCGGGCTGTTGGCGGAAGCGGATTTGCGCAACGAGAAGATCAACTACAAGGTCCGCGAACACTCGCTGGCCAAGGTTCCGGTCATCCTCGTCTGCGGCAAGCGCGAGGCGGAAGAGCAGACGGTCAACATGCGCCGGCTGGGCTCACGCGACCAGGAATCGCTTGGCCTTGACCAGGCGATCGCGCAATTGACCGAAGAAGCCGTCACGCCCGACCGCAGGCGCAAACGCGCTGCCTGATCGGCATAGTTTTTCGGCCAAATGGCGGTGGAGCGATCCACCGCCATTTTCATATCCTTGTCACGCCGACCTTGTAACGAACCCCTATGCTCAAGCTGAAATCGCGCGAACGACCCTTTCCCGAGCTTTCCTATGCCAATCCGCGCCAGCCGGCGCTGACGCGCTGGTTCATCCATTCGATCGAAGGCCTGTCGGGCCGCGACCGCTACACCGCGCTTTACGATTTTTGGCGCCGCCAGGTCGTGCCGACCGGCGAGCGTGTGTTCAGCCGCATGCTCGACCTGATCGACGTCCGCGTGCGGACGGCAGATCAGTGGCCGCCAGCGCAATTGCCTGATACGCCGCTGGTGATCGTCGCCAATCATCCGTTCGGCATCGGTGACGGCATTGCCGTGCTGTCGCTGGCCGAGCAGCTCGGACGGCCGTTCCGGGTGATGATCCACAAGGACCTGCTCAAGATCCGCGAGATGGAGCCCTACTCGCTGCCGATCGACTTTTCCGAGACCAAGGACGCGCTGAAGAACAACATGGCCGTGCGCCATGAAGCGGTGCGGCTGCTGAAGGAGGGCGTCACCATCGTGGTGTTTCCGGCCGGCGGTGTCGCCACCGCGCCAAAAGGTTTTGGCCGGGCGCGCGACCTGCCGTGGAAGATGTTTCCGGCCCGTCTCGTCCAGGAGGCCAAAGCGTCGGTCATCCCGATGCATTTTTCCGGGCAGAACGGCAGGCTGTTCCATCTGGTCAGCGGCCCGATGAACATGGCTGAGAGCGACGGCCGGGTGGCGAAATTCATCGGCAAGGCCTCGGTGACATTGCGCACGTCGCTGCTCATCCACGAATTCGCGCGGTTGTCCGGCAAGGCGATCGACGTGCGTGTCGGCAAGATGCTGAGCTGGAGCGAACTGGAGCCATTGCGCGACCGCAAGGCGTTGCTCGACCGCCTTTATCGCGGCGTGTTCGACCTTGCGCCAGTCGTGAGGCGCCGCCGGATTCCGTTCCTGCCGGCGCGGACCAAGCTGGCTGCTTGAGGCAACAAACGTCCGGCTCACGAGGGGCCGAGACTCGACCGTCCGTTCAGAAAATAGTATGACACTGTAACGTTGCGGTGCTATAAGGAGGCAAGAAACGAACTTGCCATGAGAACCAGCAAACCAATCACCGTGACCCTCGGCCGCCAGCAGAGCAGCGTCGACGCACGTCTGGCCTCGGGCGCCTACGATTCCGCCAGCGAAGTCATGCGCGCGGCGCTACGCGCCCTCGATCGCGAGGAGCAGATCATCACCGCTGTTATGCACGCGAAGGTCCAGGAAGCCCTTGACGACCCGCGTCCGGACATCCCGGCAGAAGACGTCTTCAAAGCGTTGCGCGCCCATCATGCGGACCGCATGAAGGCCTCTAAGCGTGACGCATAAGGTCGTCTTCAGGCCAGCGGCTCAAGCCGACCTCTTCGCCATCTACAATTACATCGAAAACGACAGCGGGAATCGGCGTGCCGGCGACTATGTCAACCGCATAGAGGCCGCGTGTATGGCGCTGTCCACCTTCCCGGAGCGCGGGACCGTGCGCGACGCTGTTGGCCCCGGCGTCCCCATCGTCGGTTTTGAACGCCGCGTATCTATCGTTTTCCGGGTCAACGGTGACACCGTGGTCATCCTGCGTGTGCTCTACGGCGGACAGGATTATCCGGCCAGTTCAGAGGATGAAGCAGACACCTGATTCCTCTGGTAGGGATTGCGAACTGCAGTCTGGTCTAATCAGCACCTTCTTCGGGATCCATCGCCGCGGCCTCGGTGGCCAGAACCTCGATTTCCTGGTTCTGCCCGGCCACGACCGTAAAATCCTTCTGGTAGATGCGGTCGCGGTTCTTGGCGATGATGGTGTAGTCGCCCTCGGCCAGCACCATAGAGGCGAAGGCGCCGACAGTTTCCTTGATCGGATCGCCGGACTCATTGAGCAGCGACCAGGAGGTATCGGCGATCGCCTCGCCGCCGGTTTCGCGCACCAGCTTCATCGTGATCTCGGCGGCGTGGTGCTCGACGGTCGCTTCGGTCAGCTTGCCGGCCTCGACACGGATGTCGGAGCGGATGACCGCGTTGACCGCGCCATAGGTCGAGACGACATGGTAGATGCCGGCGTTGAGCCGCACGACGCTGTTGGGCTCGACATCGGGAATGATCAGCGCGCGGTCGCCATTGGCCTCGGCGGTGCCCTCGTAAATCGAAAAGCGCAGCTTCTTCGGCGGAATGCGCACGCCGCCGGACAGCACGGCGTCGAGCTTGAGGCCACCGGCGTCGAGCACGAGGCTTTCGCGCTTGGCGTCCTTGCCGACAGTGATGCGCTTGGTGGCGCCGGCCCGGCCGTAGGAGGCGTGAACCAGATAGCTGCCAGGCTCGAGCTGGAAGACGGCGGTGCCGCCATGGGAGGAGGCGACCATCGGCAATTTGCCGTTGACGGCTTCGGGCTTGAAAACCCGCCAGACGATGCCGCGCGTGATGTCGGAACCCTTGTCGGTCAACTGGGCGGACAATGTGATGGCGCCGCCGCCGCTTAGTGCCAGTGACGTCTCGCCTTTCGGCGTCGCGTAGCTCGAAATTCCCGGAAGCTTCAGGTCGCTGACACCGTCGACGTTCTGCGCCATGGCGTACGAAACCGGCGCCATGAACAGCAGGGCGCCGAGCCAGATCAGGAAAAGACGGACAGTCCCCTCAAACATGCCTTGCGTTGAAGCCCATGGCGGTGGCAATTTCAAGGCTTAAGAGTCCGATACGACTCTTCCGTCCGGCGTATCCCGCGCCAATGCCCGAGCCGCCCGAATTCCCGATGGTGCGCTTCAGCTCAAAACAGAATGTTCAGGAGACTTGCGCCCATGGCGTCGCCGATCATCGATTTCCTGCTGACCCGAAACTCCGCTCCGATCCCCGATCTGAAGCAGCCGGCGCCGAGCGATGCGGAGATCGCGACGATGATCACTGCTGCCTCGCGGGTGCCCGACCATGGCCGATTGGAGCCCTGGCGCTTCATCGTCTACCGTGGCGACGCCCGCGTCGAGATCGGCAGGCAACTGGCAGCGCTTGCAGAGCAGCGGGAGGGCCCATTGCCGGAAGGCCGCCGCAATCAGGAACTGGCGCGGTTCTCACGCGCGCCGCTGGTGATCGGCGTCGTATCTGTCCCCCGGGAGAATCCAAAAATCCCGCAATGGGAAATGTTCCTGTCGGGCGGCATGGCGGCGATGAACCTGATGATAGCAGCGAATGCGCTGGGCTATGGCACCAACATGATCAGCAACTGGTATTCGGATGTACCGGAGGGCAGGGCGCTGCTGGGGCTGGCGCCGCAGGAGCGCGTCGTCGGCTTCATCCATATCGGCTCCTATGCCGGCCCGGCACCGGAGCGGCCCCGGCCCGATCCGGCAAAGCTGTACAGTGACTATTCGGGGCCGTGGGCTGGCTGAATGTTCTACGAACCCTCAAAGGGCCACGGCCTGCCGCATGACCCTTCGAAGGCGATCGTGGCGCCGCGTCCGATCGGCTGGATTTCGACGCTGAACGGGGCAGGCGAGGTCAATCTCGCGCCATACTCCTTCTTCAATGCCGTCTCGACGCGACCGTTCATCGTCTGGTTTTCCTCGGAAGGCGAGAAGGACAGCGCCTCCTTCGCGCAGGAAACCGGCGAGTTCGTCGCCAATCTCGTCAGCCGCGATCTCGCGGAGAAGATGAACCGCACATCGGTCAACGCACCGCGCGGCGTCAACGAGTTCGTCTATGCCGATCTTGCCATGGCGCCGTCGCGCCTGGTCGGGCCGCCGCGCGTGGCGGCAGCGCCAGCTGCGCTCGAATGCAGGGTGACGGAAGTTTTTCGGCCAAAGGCGCTGGACGGATCGCCGACGAGTGCTGTGATTGTTGCCGGTGAAGTGGTCGGCGTGCACATCGACGACGCCTTCCTGACAGACGGCCTGTTCGACATCACCAAGGCCGGCAATGTCGCTCGTCTCGGCTATATGGACTATGCCAGCGTCGACGAGGTGTTTTCGATGCGCCGGCCGCGCTGGGACAAGGACTAGATATCAGGCTTGGCCAGCGCCTTGCCGGCACTCCTTCGCTGCCTGGCCGTCATGACGGTGCGCACATAGCCGGGCTCGCCGATCCGGATGCTTCCATCGGGCAGACCCAGTATGCGGTCGAGAGCGATCTCGTAGAGCCTGACGCGTTTCTCCAGGGCCTCGATCGCGATCTCCATGTCGGCGTCGCTGCCGCCGGCAATTGCCTTGGCAACGACGTCATGCGTGGCCATGCCGAACTGCATGACGATGTCGGCGACACCTTCCGGATCGAAGGTCCTGAAAGTGCCGTCTTCGATCCCTTGCCTGATGATCTTGACCAGCAGAGGTGAAAACGACGCGCTGGCGGCCAGATTGATACGGTGGAAAAGCACCAGATTCTCAGGCCGAAACATCGTCTCGAAAAGAGTCCAAGCTTCCGGCGCGGTCTCGATCTTGGCCCGCCGCGACTGGCTGAGCAGGCCATTCAGGCGGTCAAGCGGGTCTAGGCCCGGATCGTCGATTATGTCTTGCACGCCAGCCAGTGCCTGTCTTGCAAAGCGATCGGCCAAGGCTTCCAGAAGAGCCTCCTTGGAGGGGAAGTAGTGATAGAAGGCGCCCTTGGAGACGCCGGCGGACGCAATCACGTCGTTGAGGCTCGCTTTGTCATAGCCCTGCGTCAGAAAAAGCGTCTGGGCATGGTCCAGAAGTTCTTCTCGCCTGAACTCTGGATGCTTGATGACACGGGGCATGATGAACCTTCTGCACAGCTGGCTTGAATTACAGACCGTTGGTCGGTATGGTAGACCGATGGTCTAAAATTGCTAGCGCAAGTAAGCGGATATCATGAAAGGCCGATCATGATCGCGAAATTGGTCCTTCAAACATTCGTCTGGTTTGGCGCCATGGGCGCCTTGCTCTTCCTGTCGGCCGGCACGCTGCACTGGCCGGGGGCCTGGGTCTATCTGGTGGGGATGGTGGGGCTCAGTCTCACCTTGGGCGTGGCGCTGGCAAGGCGCGATCCCGGCCTGATGAATGAGCGGCTGAGTTCTCCCATCCAGAAGAATCAGGACACGGCCGACAAGGTCCTGCTGTCCATACTACTGTTCGCCATCTTTGGTTCGCAGATATTCATGGGGTTCGACGTCCGTTTCGGCTGGTCCGTGGTTCCCGTCTGGGTGCAGGTGGTCGGCGCGCTCGTCCTGCTGCTCGGAATCTGGATCTGCTATCTGACGATGCTGGAGAACAGTTTCGCGGCGCCCGTGGTGAAGATCCAGGATGAACGCGGACAACATGTGATCTCCACGGGGCCTTACAGCTACGTCCGCCATCCGATGTACGCCGGCGCCATCCTCTTCTTCGCCGGCACGGCACTTCTGCTTGGTTCCTGGTGGGGGCTGGCGTCGGTACTCGTGATCGTCGTTCTCCTGGCCATCCGCACCTTCATTGAAGAGAAGACGCTTCGCACCGGCCTGCGCGGCTATGACGACTATGTGGCCCGGGTCCGTTACCGCCTGATCCCGTTGGTTTGGTAGCAGGCGCTCAGGCGGAAACACCTGCCGCCTTTGCCCGCGCCAGAAGCCGCTCGGCTAGCCGCAGGTGCGGGCGGTCGAACATCCTGCCGTCGATGCTGACGACGCCGGGACTTCCCGCTGCCGCGAACGCGGCAACGATTGCCGCCGATTGTCTCACGGCGTCGACCGACGGCGTGAAGGCGGCGTTGATGACCGGCACCTGATCGGGGTGGATCGCCATCTTGCCGGTGAAGCCATCGCGCTCGGCCTCGGTGCATTCCGCTTCGAAGGCCGCCATGTCGCGAAAATTCGGGAAGACGGTGTCGATCGCCTCGACCTCCGCCGCACCGGCGGCAAGTATGGTCATGGTGCGAGCGTGACGGAACACGTCCGTGTAGCGGCCATGCTCGTCGCGGGCGCTGCGCGCGCCGATCGCCGCCGACAGGTCTTCAGCGCCCCAAGTGAGGCCGGCAAGCCGCGCGCTTGTCCCGGCATAGGTCGCCGCCGCGAGCACGCCTGCCGGCGTTTCTGTGATGATCGGCAGGATCTTGATCGCGCCGTCGGCCAAGCCGTTTTCGGCCTCGCGCACCCTGAGCTTTGCCGACAGGTGCTGCACATCCTGGCCGCTGTTCGACTTGGGCAGCATGATGCCGTCGGGTTTCGCTGGAACCAGTGCGGCGAGATCGTCGTCCGTCAGCGCGGTCGACAGGTCGTTGACCCTGACATAGATGGCTGAACTGGTTTGCGCCCTGCGTTCCAGGATGAAGCGCGCCGCCACCTCGCGTGCCAGCGCCTTGTTGTGCGGTGCCACGGAATCCTCGAGGTCGACGATGACCACGTCGGCGCCGACACCAAAACCCTTTTCCAGTTTCCTCTGGGAATCGCCAGGGATGAACAGCAGCGAACGCATGCGTCAGATCGCCTTCTTCAGCATCATCGCTTGCCTAGTGCATTTGGCGACGAGATCGCCATGCTGGTTGTAGGCGCGATGCTCGAATTCGACGATGCCGCGATCGGGTTTCGACCTGGACTCGCGCACCGAGATGACTGTCGTCTCAACGCGAATGGTGTCGCCATGGAAGACCGGATGCGGAAACACGGTCTCCTTCATGCCGAGATTGGCGACCGTGGTGCCGACTGTGATGTCATTGACCGAAATGCCGATCATCAGGCCGAGCGTGAACAGCGAGTTGACCAGCGGCTTGCCCCATTCGCTCTTGGCGGCGAAATCGAAGTCGATGTGCAGCGGCTGCGGGTTCAGCGTCATTACCGAAAACAGCATGTTGTCGCTTTCGGTAACGGTCTTGCGCAGCGTGTGCTGGAAGACATGGCCGACAACGAACTCTTCGAGATAAAGCCCGGCCATTTCTTTCTCCTCAGGTGCTTGACGGTGATAGGCGCTGCAAATCAGGCTCGCAAGCCAGTTAATGAACATGGTGAACGGTTCGTAAACCAATTCTGCCTACGGTCGTCAGTGGGGTCAGAAGCTTCTGACAAGGGGCGTAAGCAGGCGGGCATGGTTGTTGTTTCGCATTTCCTGAAATGGATCTACACGGCCAGGGTGTCGGAGCGCGCCGCGGCGGCGAGCGCTCTGGCCCGGGCCTATATCAATTCCGAATTGCCTTTCGAGGACCGTTGCGCCGCCGAGGCGGCGCTGACGCTGTTGCTCGACGATGCCTCGTCGAAGGTGCGGCTGGCGATGGCCGAGGCGCTGTCGATGAGCCACCACGCGCCAATGCAGATCATCAGCGTGCTGGCCTCCGACCAGCCGGAAGTCGCCGGCGTGGTGTTGGCGCGCTCGCCGTTGCTCACCGACGCCGACCTGATCAACCGCGTGGCTTCAAGTCCGAAGGCGACACAGAAATTGATCGCCGACCGGCCACTCGTCTCGATGGCGCTGTCGGCGGCCATCGCCGAGATCGGCGAGGCGGACGCCTGCGCCGTGCTGCTCGCCAACAGCGGCGCCGACATCGCCTCGCTCAGCTTCCGCCGCATGGCCGAACGGCATGGGCACCTGCCGCTGGTGCGCGAGGCGCTGATATCGGATATCAGGCTGCCGGCCGACTGCCGGCATATGCTGCTCGTCAAGCTTGGCGAAATGTTGAAAACGTCGCCACTGGTGATGGCGATGATGGGCGCGGCGCGAGCCGACCGCGTCATGCGCGACGCCTGCGTCAAGGCTTCCGTGACGCTGATCGAAGGCACGCGCCAGGAAGAACATGCGGCCCTGATCGAGCATCTCAGGCTGCGTGGCGACCTTACCGCGAGCTTTCTGATCCGCACCATCGCGCATGGCAAGGTCGATTTCTTCGGCTCGGCGCTGGTCGCGCTCAGCCAGCAATCCGAACAAAGGGTAAGGGCGCTGCTGGCCGGCGGGCACGACGTGGCCTTGCAGGCGCTGTTCCGCAGCGCCGGACTCGCCGCAGTCACCCATGCCATCATCCTGCGTGCGCTGAAGATCTGGCGCGAGGTTGCCAACGGCAAGCGCGTCGCCGGTGTGCAGGAGGTCAGCTGGCTGATGCTCAAGGAGGTGGGCGGTCAATCCGCCGAGGGTGATCTCGCCGCCTTGGTCAAGTCGATCCATCTCGACGCGCTGCGCGAAAACGCGCGAGGCCACGCGCTGGCGATAGCGGCAGCTTAACCTTTATCCCTCGCGAAAAAGTCCGGGAAATCCTCAATCGCGGCGGCGATGATGCGCAGCGATGCTGCGATTTGAAGCAATTCGCTGGTGCCGTTTCGCTCGGCGATGTTCGCTGCGTACTGCCGGGCGACGGCGACGGTCGAGGTCTGCGGATCGCTGGGGGCGCGGAAAAGCAGTTCGCGCGCCAGTCCCCTCAGGAAGTTGGCGATCGAAAGCGCGGTCTCGGATGGAATGGCATGGCTTTGGCTTGCATCGCGCAGCCGAAGGACCTCCAGGCCGACGGTGACGGCGGCGACTCCGCCGCCCAGAACCGCATCGCCCTTCTGACCGGCATTCTGCACCAGCGGCATCAGCTGGTTGATGCGGTCGTAGGCGAGGCTCTCGAAGGCCGAACGTCTCGGCACGCGCTCATGCAGGCAAAGCCGCGCCAGATCCTCGCGCATGGCGCGCACGATGCGGTTGGCCGCGAGCCACGGATCGGCGGGCAGCACGACGATGAAGACACCGATCGCCAGCAGGATGCCGACCAGGATCGACGCCGAACCGGCGAAGAAGGGTCCGGGATCGTAGGTCATCGCCTGGTGCGGGCTCAGGAAGGCAAGAAAGTTGATGGCGAAGGCCGTCGCCACGCCGACATAGCGTGGATTGGCCATGGCCAGCGCCGTCGGTACAAGGATGGGCACGACAAACAGCATGAACCAGCCGAAGCCGGGCAGGGCAGGCAATGCGATCTGGCCGACGAGAAAGGCAAACGGCAGCGCCAGAAGCGTTCCCTTGAAGAAACCCCAGGCGACCTGCACAGGGTCGGGGCGAGCAGCAAACAGGCTCGATACGACAGCAACGAGAATGACCGTACCGGCCGCTTCCGACCATTTCGTCGTCAGCCAGAAGGCCGCGACCAGCAGCGTGGCAAGGGCAGCACGCAAGGCGTTACGCGGTGCGCCGGCGTAATCGCGATGCACCACCAGCGCAGGCTGCCTGCCCCTGGCCGGGCGCGTGGCAGGCGCGCGCAGGGCGTCGAGGCCGCGCAGCACCTGCTTGAGCGCATCGGCGAAATCGGCGGCGATGGTCAGGCGGGTGATAGTGCCGACCCTGTCGTCGCCCTGATCGGTCGAGGCATCGGGCATTTGCCGGGCGTTTCCGGCAATCGCATCGAGCCGAGCCACCCACAGCGCCGTATCGTCCAGCGCGCCGGGCTTGGTCGCCAGCTCGCTGACCAGCGACTGCAGTTCCGAGCGTACCGGAATGAGCGCCGCATTCTTCGGAACGGCGTGCGAATGCAGCGCGCGTGCCGCCGACAGGGCCGAGAGCAGCTGTCCGATGGTGCGCCGGACCGGATGGGCGCGCGGCGCGAAGCTAGGCGCCTCGAGCCTGGCATAGGCGCGCATCTCGCCGAGCGTCTGGGCATCAGTGACCAGCTTTCGGTGCAGCGCGGACAGCGTTGCCGGGTCGCCGCCGGAGAACGCACCGCCGGCATAGGTGGCAAGATCGAGGATGCAACGTTTCAGGCGCGAGATGATGGCGTCGCTGGCCAGTTTCGGTAGGATCAGCCGGCTGGTCAGGCCGGCGCAGACAATACCAAGCACGATCTCGGCACAGCGCGCGACCGCGAGGTCGACGACGAGATGCGGCTGTCCGAAAGCGGGCAGGCCGATGATCATTGCGGTGTATCCGGCGAGCGCGGCGCCATAGGCTTCCGGATTGCGCAGCAGCGACGAGACGAAGGTGCAGATGCCGATCCAGACGGCAAGCACAGTCACCAGCACCCAGGGGTTGGTGCCGAAAACGGTGGTGATGCCGATCGCGGCGATGCCGCCGACCAGCGTGCCGAGCAGCCGGTAGAAGCCCTTCGCCAGCACCATGCCGGCAACCGGCTGGGCAACGATGAACACCGTCATCATGGCCCATTGCGGATGGTCGAGCTTCAGCGCATAGGCGGCCAGCAACGCGATCAGGCCGGCTGAAACGGTGCGCAAGGCAAAGATCCAGTCGGAGCGCGTCGGTTGCGTCAATCCGGCTAAACTCGTCTCGAAGTAACCTTTCAGCCGCGCCCAGGTCACATGCTCGTCTCCGCAACTGGAGCCTTGTTATGGACCGGCTGGCGGCTAGATATCCAGCACTTCCGCCGCGGCGAATTCGGCGCGTTCCTGGATGAAGCGGAAACGGGCTTCCGGCTTGGTGCCCATCAGTTCATCGACCCTGTCCTTGGTGGCTGAATCGATTTCGTTCACATCGACCCTGAGCAGCGTGCGCTTCCTTGGGTCCATGGTGGTTTCCTTGAGCTGGGCGGCCATCATCTCGCCCAGGCCCTTGAAGCGGCCCAGTTCCACCTTGCCGCGCCCGGTGAATTCGGTGCGCAGGAGCTCGTCCTTGTGCGCGTCGTCGCGGGCATAGGCGACCTTGCCGCCTTGCCTGATCGAGTAAAGCGGCGGCACGGCGAGGTAAAGGTGGCCGCCGCGCACCAGCGCCGGCATCTCCTGGTAGAAGAAGGTGATCAGCAGCGAGGCGATGTGGGCGCCGTCGACGTCTGCGTCGGTCATGATGATCACGCGGTCGTAGCGCAGATCTTCATCGCGGTACTTCGAACGCGTACCGCAGCCGAGCGCCTGGATCAGGTCCGAAATCTGTTGGTTGGCCGCCAGCTTGTCGTTGCCGGCACTGGCGACGTTGAGGATTTTTCCACGCAGCGGCAGGACGGCCTGGCTGGCGCGGTCGCGCGCCTGCTTGGCAGAGCCGCCGGCCGAGTCACCTTCGACGATAAACAGTTCTGCACCGGCCGCGGCATTCTGCGTGCAGTCGGCGAGCTTGCCCGGAAGGCGCAGTTTGCGCACCGCGCTCTTGCGCGACACTTCCTTTTCCTGCCGTCGGCGCACCCTCTCGTCGGCACGCGCGATCACCCATTCGAGCAGCTTCGACGCTTCCTGCGGGTTGTCGGCCAGCCAATGGTCGAACGGGTCGCGGATCGCGGTCTCGACAATTCGAATTGCCTCGATCGTCGCCAGCCTGTCCTTGGTCTGGCCGACGAATTCCGGCTCGCGGATGAACACCGACAGCATGCCCGCCGCCGAGATCATGACGTCTTCCGAGGTCACGATCGAGGCGCGCTTGTTACCGACGAGATCGGCATAGGCGCGCAGGCCCCGCGTCAGCACATTGCGGAAGCCGGCCTCGTGGGTGCCGCCTTCGCCGGTCGGGATGGTGTTGCAGTAGGAATTGATGAAGCCGTCGCCGCCGAACCAGGTCACCGCCCATTCGAGCGAGCCATGGCCGCCTTGTTTCTCGCTCTTGCCGGCGAAGATTTCGCGAGTCACCTGGAAGTCGTCGCCGAGCGATGCCTTGAGATAATCCTTCAGGCCCCCGGGAAAATGGAATTCAGCCTTGGCCGGCGTCTGGTCCTTTTCCTTGATCAGCGACGGATCGCAGGTCCATCGGATCTCGACGCCGCCAAACAGATAGGCTTTCGAGCGCGTCATGCGGTAGAGCCGCGCCGGTTCGAACGCCGCGCCCTTGCCGAAAATCTGCTCGTCAGGGTGGAAGCGGATCTTTGTGCCGCGCCGGTTGTGGACCTCGCCCAACTGTTCCAGGCCGGTCACGGGAACGCCGCGCGAGAATTTTTGCCGATAGAGTTGCCGTCCCCGCGCGACCTCAACCTCGAGATGGTCCGACAGCGCGTTGACCACGGACACACCGACGCCATGCAGGCCGCCTGATGTCTCATAAACCTTGGAGTCGAACTTGCCGCCCGAATGCAGCGTCGTCATGATCACTTCAAGCGCCGGCTTCTTGAACTTCGGGTGCGGATCGATCGGGATGCCGCGGCCATTGTCGGTCACGGCGAGATAGCCGTCGGCCGAGAGCTCGACATCGATGAAGGTGGCATGGCCGGCCACCGCTTCGTCCATCGAATTGTCGATGACCTCGGCGAACAGATGGTGCATCGCCTTGTCGTCGGTGCCGCCTATATACATGCCTGGCCGGCGGCGCACCGGCTCCAGCCCTTCCAGCACCTCGATATCGGCGGCGCTATAGCCCTCGCTGCCGTCCTTGGTCGAGGCAGGACGCTTGGTGGCTTGCACCACCAGTGGATCGGCCGGGCGCGCAGGGGTACGCACCGGCTGCGGCTGCTTGTCCATATTGCCGAAGAGATCGTTGTTGTCGTCCATGCCTGCCATAGGTTCCGGTGCTGCGAATCACCTCACGATACTGCCACGCTTTTCAGCGCCAAGCGACCGAGGTTCCTGTTCCGTTCGGGGATCTAGCCCCTCTTATCCCAAAACCATTCGATAACCAAGCCGGCGGAAATAGATCCGATACCAACGCCCGGGATTCCTGATTCTTTAACAATGCCGCCTAGGGTCAAGCCCAACAAAACAAGAAACTGCGGGCATCAGGGGTTTTCGGCGTGAGGGGCAAGGCCATATCGATGATCGGCATCGCCGCCGTTTTCGGGGCGATCTCGATCTTTGCCGCGGATTTCTGGGTCAAAAGCCAGGCCAAGGCCGATTCCGAAGAGAAGACGTCGTCGATTCCGGCACCTGTCGTGCCGAAGGTCGAGTTCAAGACCATCGTGGTGGCGAATGCCCCATTGCGCTACGGCATGGAGCTCGACCGCGCGCAGCTCAGCGAAATCCCGTGGTCGCAAGAGTCCGTGCCGCAGGGCGCCTTCACCACCATCAATGCGTTGCTCGCCGACGGCACTCGCGTGGTGCTGTCGCCGATGGAGATCAACGAACCGGTGCTGCTGACCAAGCTGTCCGGCCCGAACGGCCGCGCGACACTCTCCAACATGATGACGCCCGGAATGCGGGCGGTCACCATCCGCACCGACGAGATCGCCGGTGTCGGCGGCTTCGTCACGCCCGGTGACCGCGTCGACGTGGTGCTGACGCGCGATGCCGGCGAAATTCAGGAAGTGGCCAAGAATGCGCAAGGGGCCGCCGGCTCGACCATCACCTCCGAGATCGTCGTCGCCGATGCCAAGGTGCTGAGCGTCGGGCAGGGCGCCGACGAGCGCCAGACGACGCCGCAGATTTCCAATTCGGTGACCATCGAGGTGACGACAGACGGCGCGCAGAAAGTGGCGCTGGCCCGCACCGTCGGCACCTTGTCCCTGTCGCTTCGGTCCGCCAGCGAAGGCGGTGACGGCAAGAACGGCGTCACCACCATCTCCTCCTTCGGCGGATCGGTCGCCTCGGATGTGCAGGCCGCGGCCGGCTCGGTGTTCGACGCCGTCACCAAGGAGCCGGAGAAACCGAAGTTCAAGACGGTCATCGTAACGCGCGGCACAACGGCCGAGGAATACCAGGTTCCTTCGCGGGACCAGAAATAAGCCAGTGGGGACTGGGTGAGGGACGGGACAATGTTCGGGCTGTTCACATATCGGATCATGACGCGGTTGCGCGTTTTGCGTGCCGTGGCTGTCGCGTCTTCGCTGGCTGCTGCGGCGATGCTGGCCTTCGGCGTCTCGGCGGCGAGAGCCGACAACGACATCGTCTATGTGTCGTCGACCAAGAATGCGTCGATCAAGGTTGCCAAGGGCAAGCCGAAGACGATCATCACCAGTGCCGCCTTCTACCAGATCGTCATCGGCGATCCGGAGATCGCCAACGTCAATCCGCTGACCGACAAATCCTTCTATGTGCTCGGCAACAATCTCGGCACCACCGGCATTGCGCTGTTCGATGAGAAAAAGCAGCTCGTCGGCACCGTCGACATTGAGGTGACGCTCGACACAGACCAACTGGCCAGCACCATTCGCGCCAGCGTGCCAGATGCCAGGATCAAGGTCGGATCGGCCAATGGCCGGGTCGTGCTGTCGGGCGAGGCGGATGACGCGGTCGCCGCCGAAAAGGCAAACAAGATCGCAACGCGCTTTTCCGGTGCCGAGGAGGTCATCAACTCGGTCAACATCTCATCGTCGCAGCAGGTCCAGCTCAATGTCCGCTTTGTCGAGATCAACCGCCAGGCGGGTCAGGATCTGGGCGCCAAATACGCCGCCAATTTCGCCTATGGCCTTGGCGGCCGCGACGTCTCGATCGATCCGGGTACAGTGCCGGCCGCCGGCACCGGCGAGATCATCGGTCGGCTCCTGTCGAACGGCGTGTCGATCGATATCGCCATCAAGGCGTTGGAAGAGCGCGGCTTGGCGCGGCGACTGGCCGAGCCGAACCTGATCGCCCGGTCCGGCCAGACGGCGAGCTTCCTCGCCGGCGGCGAGTTCCCGATCCCGGTCTCCGAGGACAACGGCAAGATCTCTGTCAGCTACAAGAAATACGGCGTCAGCCTGGATTTCACGCCGACGGTTCTGAAAGACGGGCTGGTCAGCCTTGATATCGCGCCGGAAGTCTCCTCGATCGACGCTTCGGCCTCCTACAATATCGGCTCCATCTCGGTTCCCGGCTTCATCGTGCGACGTGCCAGAACGTCGGTCGACCTGAAGAACGGCCAGAGCTTCATGATCGCTGGACTGCTGCAGTCGCAAAACGACATCACCACGTCGCGCATTCCCGGCCTCGGCAAGATGCCGGTGCTTGGGGCGCTGTTCTCGTCGAAATCCTATCAGCGGCGCGAGACCGACCTCGTCATCATCGTAACGCCCTATCTGGTCAAGCCGGTCGATCCGTCGAAGAAGCTCGTCGAGCCAACCGATGGCACGCAGCCGGCCAGCAACGCCGACTATTTTCTCAACAACACCGAGGAAGTGAAGGATTCCGATGCCGGTCGCACCGTGGCGCTGGCAGACGGCCGCGTCACTCAACCTGCAGCGGCCGCTTCGGCTGGGCATTTCCTCGACCTGCCGAAGGATTGAAGCCATGCGTCTGGTCTTTGGATCGAGCGTCGCCTTGCTGCTGGCCGGCTTTGCCGCCGGCTGCACCAGCGACGACTATGTGCGCAGCGAAGGGCCGACGGCCGGCGCCGGAAATGCGCAGGCCGCCAACACCGTCATGCAGATGGTCGATCCCTGGAAATACGGGGTCCAGAACACCAGGCTCCTGGTGCCGGCCCAACGGGGCAGTGCCGCGGCTGTCACACCCGATCAGGCGGCCGGTGCCAAGGCGTCGCAGTCCAGCACGACCAATTGATCCCACGGGTAACTGATCCAACGGTCGATCGACCTGACAGGCTGACAGAATGGCAAACGGCATCAAGACCAGGAAGATCCTGCTCGTATCGACCGACAGGACGTTTGCGCAGGACACGCGCACCGCATTTTCCGCCTCCGAGATCATACAGCTCTCGACAGTGGAGAAGAACGTTACCGAGTTGCGCGGCGAGATCCAGGAAGCCGACTTCGGCGCCATCATCGTCGACATGGATGCGGCAAGGCTGGAGGAGGTCGAGTCGCTGCAGCGCATCATGCGCCGGCTGGAGGACAAGGTTCCTGTCGTCGTCGTCACCCAGGAGTTCAACGCGGCCGCGGTGCGTATTCTCGTGCAGCTCAAGGTCGCGGATTTCCTGGTCAAGCCGATCACCACCGCCGATCTGGTGCGCTCCGTGGTACGGGCGCTGCAAGGGCCCGGGCGGGAGGAAAACACCGAGTCGCAGATCTACACCTTCATGCCTGCGGCGGGCGGCGTCGGCACCACGACGCTGGCGCTGCAGACCGCTTTCCAGCTGCATCACTCGGTGACGCGCGGCGCCTCGACCTGCGTCGTCGATCTCAACTTCCAGCAGGGCGCCTGTGCCGAATATCTCGACCTCGAACCGCGTTTCGACATTACCGAGATCGAGAACCAGCCCGAGCGTCTCGACCGCCAACTGCTCGACGTGATGCTGTCCAAGCATGCCAGCGGACTGTGCGTGCTGGCGGCACCGGCGCATCCAGCAGAGATGCGCTCGTTCAAGACCGATGTCGTCGTGCGTATGCTGGACCTCGTTTCGGCCTATTTCGACAATGTCGTCATCGACATGCCACGCACCTGGTTCCCATGGACGGAAACCGTGCTGCTCGGTTCCAACAAGCTCTACATCGTCGCGGAAATGACGGTGCCGTGCCTGCGCCACACGCAGCGGCTGATCCAGGCGGTCTACGAGACCGCCGGCAAGGAAGTGAAGCCCAACGTCATCGTCAACCGTTTCGAACAAAAGATGTTCGATAACGGCATCAAGCAAGCGGACGTCCAGGAAATTCTCGGCGAGCATTTCGTCGGCGGTATCGCCAACAACTATCGGCTGGTGCGCGAGGCGGTCGATCGCGGCGTGCCGTTGCACGAGATTGATCCAAACGCCAACGTCATCAACGATCTGAAGAAGATCATCCTGCCGGAGGAGGCGGCCCCAACACGGGCGAAATCGCGCTCGCTGTTTGGCATGGGCCGTGAATTGCTGAAGAGGAAAGCCGGATGACCAGCCGCTTCTCCGCCCTGCAGAACCGCGATGCGCTTCCGCAGCGCGTGCCTGAGACGACGCCGGTCGCCCATCATGCCGTCGTCATTCCGACCAGCCGAAAGGCTTTGCCGGCAAAGCCGGACACAGCGCCGGCAAAGAATGCCAACAAGGTGCTCGATGCGCGCGTGCGTATCCACCGGCTGCTGCTCGAAGAGATCAATCTTGTCGCGCTGGAGCGTTTGCCAAAGGACGAGATGCGCCGGCAAGTGCATGATTTCGTGTCGGAAAAAACCAAGCAGGAGCGGATGGCGATCAACACCGTCGAACTTGACGCGCTGGTCGACGACATCGTCGACGAGATGGTCGGCCTCGGTCCGCTCGAGCCGCTGCTCAAGGACCCCGACATCAACGACATCCTGATCAACGGCCACATGAACTGCTTTGTCGAAAAGAAGGGCAAGCTGCAGCCGGTCCACATTCCGTTCAAGGACGAGGCGCATCTTCTGCGCATCGTCAACAAGATCGTCGCCGCCGTCGGTCGCCGCGTCGACGAATCGCAGCCGATGGTCGATGCCCGCATGCTGGACGGCTCGCGCTTCAACGCGGCCATCCGCCCGGTTGCGGTCGATGGACCGCTGGTGTCGATCCGCAAGTTCTCCAAGAACAAGCTCGGCCTGCACAAACTGGTCGAATTCGGCGCCATCACCCAGAACATGGCCGAAGTGCTGGCGGCGGCCGTGCATGCCCGCAAGACGACGATCATTTCGGGCGGTACCGGCACCGGCAAGACGACCATGCTCAATGCGCTGTCGGCCTTCATTCCGGAAGACGAGCGGCTGATCACCATCGAGGACGCGGCCGAGCTCCAGCTGCAGCAGCCGCATGTCGCACGCATGGAAACGCGGCCGGCCAACATCGAAGGCCATGGCGAGCTGAAGCAGCGCGACCTAGTCAGGAACGCGCTGCGCATGCGCCCCGACCGCGTCATTCTCGGCGAGTGCCGAGGCGAGGAAGCTTTCGACATGCTGCAGGCGATGAACACCGGCCACGAAGGGTCGATGGCGACCATCCATGCCAACACGCCGCGCGACGCCATTTCGCGGCTCGAGCAGATGCTTGGCATGACCGGGATGCCGATGACGGTGCAGTCGATCCGCAGCCAGATCGCCAGCGCGCTCGACCTGATCGTCCAGCTGACGCGCCTGTCCGACGGCAAGCGCAAGGTGACCAGTGTCGCCGAGGTGACCGGCATGGAAGGCGATGTCATCCAGATGCAGGAGATATTCCGCTTCGTGCGTACCGGCATGGAGGCCGACGGCAAGATTCTCGGCCACTACGAGGCGACCGGCATCCGGCCGCGCTTCCTTGAGGATTTGCGCGCCATGGGCATCGAGTTTCCCGGACGATATTTCGAACCCGGCCGGCCGCAGGAGTAGCCAAGTGTTCGATGGAATGAGCGCGATCTATGTCGTCTATGCCGCGGCCGCGCTGACCGGCATTCTGATCGCCGAGGCCTGCTATCTGCTTTATGCCGGCCGGAGCGACAAGCGCACCGCCATCAATCGGCGCATGAAGCTGCAGGAAAACAAGATCAGCCAGGAGCAGGTGCTCGTCCAACTGCGCAAGGAGCGCGGACTTGACGCGGGCACGCCGCTGTTTTCGGCGGACCGGTTTCGGGCTCTGCGAACCCAGTCGGGTATGATCATGCCGCTGTCGAAATTCCTGACGATCACCTGCGGCGTGGCGATGGCGATGGCCTTGGTCGCCATCTGGTACGGCTTGCCGCTGCTGATGGGGTTCGTCCTGTTTGTGGTGCTCATGCCGCTATTGCCGGTGCTGACTTTGCGTTTCAAGCGCAAGCGCCGGCTGAAGCGGTTCGGCATGCAATTGCCGGAGGCGCTTGAACTGATCACGCGTGGCCTGAAGGCCGGCCACCCTGTGCCGGTGGCGATCGCCATGGTGGCGCGCGAGATGCCCGACCCGATCGGCAGCGAGTTCGGCGTCATCGCCGACGAAGTGACCTATGGCTCCGATCTGGTTTCGGCGTTGAACTCGCTGTTCGACCGGGTCGGCCAGGAAGACCTGCCGCTGTTCGTCACCGCCGTCTCGATCCAGACCAGTTCGGGCGGCAATCTGCGCGAGATACTCGATGGCTTGGCGACGACGATCCGCGAGCGCGGCAAGCTGCGCCGCAAGGTGCGCGCCATTGCGACAGAAGGCCGGATGTCGGCCTACATACTGACGGCGGTGCCGGCGTTGCTGTTTGCCGCCATCATGGCACTGATGCCGGGGTTCTACAGCGACGTCTGGGGCGAGCCAAAGACCTGGTATCTGCTTGGCGGGTCGATCACTTGGCTGATGCTGGGCAACCTGATGATGTTCAAAATGTCGAATTTCAAGTTCTGACATGCAGGACTTCATCGAATTCCTCGCCTCGCTTGCGCCGACCTCGTTGATGCCGGTGGCCATCCTGCTGCTGGCGGTGGGTGCTGCCGCTGTTGCCTGGCCTGTTGTCACGGCGAAGGGCGATCGCAACGAGGTCATGCGCCGGCTCAGGGTCGACAACGGTCCCGTGGCCGCCAAACCGGAGCTGGTGCAAAAGAAGAATACCGGCGTCGTGCGCGAGAAGGCGGTGAAGCGGGCGCAGGAATTCTACGCCAGGAGCGATCCGGAAAATGTCGCCCGGCTGCGCATGAAGCTTATCCAGGCGGGCTACATGGAGCCGCGCGCTGTCGGCACGTTTTTCCTGATCCGGTTCACCGCGATGATCGGCACGGCAATCGGTGTGTTTGTGCTCAACCGCTGGATGGCCAGCCCGGACGCGACGATGGCCAGCCGCTGGACCTTCGTCATCCTGTCGGGAGCGGCCGGCTATTTCCTGCCCGGCCTGGTGCTGAGCCAGAAAGTGCGGGAACGCAGGCGTGAGTACCGCAACGGCTTTCCCGATTTCATGGACCTGATGATTGTCTGCTCGGATGCCGGCATGAGCATGGAGGCGGGCATAGAGCGCGTCTCCAAAGAACTCGCCAAGACCTATCCCGCGCTCAGCCAGAACCTGCAGCTGGTGTCGCTGGAGCTGAGGGCCGGGCGCAGCCTTGACGATGCGCTGAAGGCGCTCGCCGACCGCCTCAGCCTGGACGAGGTGCGTTCCTTCGCCACATTGCTGCAGCAGTCCAAGGAACTCGGCACCAGCCTGTCGGGGGCGCTGCGTGTCTTTTCCGACGACATGCGCCATAAGCGTATGTCGTTGGCCGAGGAAAAGGCGCACGCTTTGCCGGCCAAGATGTCGGTGCCGGTTGTTGTGTGCATCCTGCCGGTGGTGCTGATGATCGCGGCCATTCCAGTCATCGTCAAAATGACGGCGCACTAGCGAGCGCTTCACAAAAGCCCTAGCAAGGGGCTGACAACCATTGTTCTGACCGAACCCGGCTTTGCAGGTGAGAAGTCCATGCTGCTGCGCACTCTCTTGCTCGGCCTTGCCGCGGCCAGCCTGTCGCTCGCCTGGGCCGTGGCCGACGATTGCGGCGATGCCGCCGCCTTGGTGCAGCAGGCCTATCCCAAAGCTCGAAAGAACGCCGACGGCACCTCGTTCACGCTCGAACCCCACACCAGCATCGCCCTGACATTCGCGTATGGCGATCCGCCGGGGCTGGTTTGCAAGATCTGGCCCGCCCATGACGACCTGCTGTTGGTCGCAGTGCCGCTGATGGAGGGGTCCCAACCCAGCGACTACGCGCATGCCGGCGATATCGAGCTTTTGATTGTCGACAGGAAGAGCCGGCAGGTGCGCCAGCGCTTGCTCCAGCCCGGGCTGATGAATGATGATGCCATCGCCATCCGCAAGGTCGAACTTGATACCGGCCGCTATGCGCTGGCGCCCGATGTTACTGCCTTTGGCCTGCGCATCGAAATGGCGAACAATTCGCTACCTAATCCCTTCAGTGAAACCGACCTGCGGCTCTATGCCGTCGATGGCGATTCCCTGAGGATGGTGCTCGATGGCCTGGTCGTGGGCGGCAATGGCGGCGAGGGCGATACCAATTGCGCCGGATACTTTCATACTAGTCGGGTTAGCCTGGCGATGAGCCCGGCCAAACATCATGGCTACCACGACATAACGGTGGTCGAGCAAATGGATACTGACAATCCGTTGCCCGACAAGGATGGCGAGTGCCAGTCCCATCCCGGCAAGTCCGTGAGCCAAACCTACCGGCTGCGCTATGATGGCAGCCGGTATACGGCTCCTGCGGGGCTCAAAGCCCTGGAGCCGTGAGGACGCCGCTGGCTGCGACTGAAGCAGCGTGGCCTGGTGGTTAATGGCTGGTGTGCCCGAAACCAAATTTTGGTGACGTTTCGGCACCAAAGTTTAAGCGTCGCTGATATAATGTGTTTCCTGAAGAACGACCCGGCAAATCGGGCGATGAGGCAGGGGCATGCGTCACAGTAACTTCACGGCAATGGCCGCGATTTCGGCCGTCTTGATGATGTCTGGCTGTACAACGGGCGGCGTCGACACCACCAAGACCACCGCCATCCAACCGGCGGCAAAGGACATCGACACCTCCGATCTGGCGCAAGGCAAGGCGCAGTTTCGCGACGCCAATTACGGCCTCGCCGAAAAGCACTTCCGCAAGGCCGTCGAGTTGAAGGCCGACAATGCGGAGGCCTGGATGGGGCTCGCTGCTTCCTATGATGAACTCGGCCGCTTCGACTTCGCCGACCGTGCCTACGGCCAGCTTTTGAAAGTCGCCGGCCGCAAGCCGCAGATCGTCAACAATATGGGTTATTCGCAACTGCTGCGCGGCAATCGCAAGAAGGCCAAGGCGCTGCTGCTCGAAGCGAAGGCCGGCATGGCCGATCCCACCGTCGTCAACGCCAACCTCGCTCTCTTGAACAAGGGTTGACCTCGCGTCGTCCAAGGGTCCGGTTTCGGGACACATGGCATCGAACGTTTTGTAAACCCTATCCGTAGGTTGCATCGATAGATCGGCTGAAAACCCATATCTGAGGGCTGCCGCTGACCTTAGAGTGCAGCGCAACCGCCGACGCTCGAGAGGCCCTTGCCCGATATGCTGGACTTCAGTTCGCTCCTGCTCGCAGCTGCGCTGTCGGGCATCTGCCTCAGCGTCACCATGTTTGCGATCTGGTTCACCGCGCCCAAGGCAGGCTTCGTGCTGACGGTGGCGTGCGGCATTCTGGTGCTCGTCGCGCATGTGATCCTGTTCTGGCGATACACCAAGGATCCCGATCCGCTGCTCTGTCAGATCGTGCTTGCGCTGCTCAGCCTGGGGTTCCTGATCCTCTGCGTGTCGGCCATGCAATATCTGGGCGTGCCCGGCCACAGACGCGCCGTTGCACCGGCGCTTGCCGCCATGGCTGTCTGTGCGGCAGTGACCTTCCTGGGGCTTGACGGTGTCGGCTTCATCGTCACCTACGCCACGGTGACGGTGCTTCTGTCGGCGATCGGCGCCATGTTTTGGATCAATGGCAGTCACGATCGCCGGATCCTGCTGGTGGTTTCGTTTCTGAGCGGCACCTGCGCTGTGTCGTTTGCGCTTTGTGGCGTGGTTCTGCTGACCAAGGGGCAATGGACGCTCGCGGTCGCGCCCGACAACTGGGCCGAACGACTGAATTCCGTCGTGGCGGTGGCTTGCATGACCGGGCTCGGCGCATTGACGCTCTCCCTCCACCATCTGCAGGCGCAGATCGAGCTGAAGGCCGAGACCATGACCGACCCGCTGACGGGGTTGATGAACCGGCGGGCGTTGACGTCGCTCTACGGCGAGCGGAGTTTCGGTCCGTTCATGTCCGTCGTCATGTTCGACCTCGACCACTTCAAGCGGACGAACGATGTCTATGGCCATCCGGTCGGGGACCAGGTCTTGTGCCGCTTCGCCGCGGTCATCAAGAAATATGCCAGGACCGGCGTCGACGCTTTTCGCCTGGGCGGCGAGGAATTCGCCGTCGTCATGTCGCGAATGACGGAAGAGAAGGCCCATGATCTCGCCAGCAAGATCTGTGTGGCCTTCGGCACCGAGATCGTCGCCACCCAACTCGGCAAGTTGCGCAGCACGGTCAGCGGCGGCATCGGCTTTGGCGAGGCAAGCGGCAGCAGCCTCGATGAGGTGCTGACCGAGGCCGATGCGGCGCTCTATGCCGCCAAGCGCGCCGGGCGAAACTGCGTCATCAGCCGTAAAAGGACAGGCAAGGCCGAACCTATCAAGCCGGCCTTGCGCTCCGCGTAATTATTCCGCCGCACCCAGATAGTCCGACAGTGGCGGGCAGGAGCAGACCAGGTTGCGGTCGCCGGCGACATTGTCGATGCGTGACACCGGTGGCCAGTATTTGGCTGCCGTGTCGGCGTCGCCGGCGGGATAGGCCGCCTCCAGGCGCGAGTAGGGATGCGTCCACTGGCCGGCCAGCACCTCGGCGGCGGTGTGCGGCGCGTTGACCAGCGGATTGTCGGCCAAAGGCCATTCGCCCCTGGCGACTTTCGCTGCCTCGCCTGCGATGGCGATCATCGCCTCGCAGAAGCGGTCGAGTTCCCGCTTGGGCTCGGATTCGGTCGGCTCCACCATCAGCGTGCCGGCGACCGGGAAGGACATGGTCGGCGCGTGGAAGCCGTAGTCGATCAGCCGTTTGGCGACATCGTCGACACTGATGCCGGCGCTGTCCTTGAGCACGCGGGTGTCGAGGATGCATTCATGCGCGATGCGATCGTGCCTGCCCTTGTAGAGAAGCGGGAAATGCGGCGCGAGCCGTGTCGCCACGTAGTTGGCCGAGATGATGGCGGTCTCCGTCGCCTGCTTCAGTCCGGCGGCGCCCATCATGCGGATATACATCCAGGTGATCGGCAGGATCGAGGCACTGCCGAATGGTGCGGCCGACACGGCGTGCGCCGAACCTTCGGTGACATGTCCCGGCAGATAGGGCTGCAGATGCGCCTTTACGCCGATCGGGCCGATGCCCGGGCCACCGCCGCCATGCGGAATGCAGAAGGTCTTGTGCAGGTTCATATGACAGACATCGGCGCCGATATCGGCGGGCCGCGCCAAGGCGACCAGCGCGTTGAGATTGGCGCCATCGAAATAGACCTGGCCGCCATGCTCGTGGATAAGGGCGCAGAGGTGGCGTGCACCTTCCTCGTAGACGCCATGCGTCGAGGGGTAGGTGAACATCAGTGCCGCGAGATTCTTGGAATGCTCGTTGGCCTTGGCTCTCATGTCGTCCATGTCGATATTGCCGTCCTCCAGGCAGCGCACAACGACAACGCTCATCCCGGCCATCGCAGCACTTGCCGGATTGGTGCCATGAGCGGAGGAGGGGATCAGGCAGACGGTGCGATGACCTTCGCCGCGTGAGCGATGATAGGCGCGGATTGCAAGCAGGCCGGCATACTCGCCCTGGCTGCCGGCATTGGGCTGCAGGCTGACGGCGTCGAAGCCGGTGATCTCCGACAGCCATCCTTCCAGTTCGCCGATCATGGCGCGATAGCCGGCCGAATGGCTTGCCGGCGCGAAGGGATGCAAATTGGCGATTTCAGGCCAGCTTACCGGCATCATTTCCGCCGCCGCGTTGAGCTTCATGGTGCAGGATCCCAGCGGGATCATGCTGCGGTCGAGCGCCAGATCCTTGTCGGCCAGCCGGCGCAGCAAGCGCATCATGTCGGTTTCCGACTTGTTCTCATGGAACACAGGCTGGGTCAGGAACTCCTTGCCGCGCGGCTTGCCAGGTACGGTGCTGTCGGCCGACGGAGAGGCCTTGGCGCCGAACAGGGCGGCGATCGCATCGAGATCGGCATCGGTCGAGGTCTCATCGAAGCTGATGCCGACATGGTCGGCATCGATGACGCGCAGCAGCCGGCCGGTCTTTTCAGCCGCAGTGGCGATCTGCGCCGCCTTGCCCTTGGTCTCCACCGTCACCGTGTCGAAACGGCTGGCGCCGATCACCGACACGCCTGCCGCTTCGAGGCCGCTTGCCAGACGATTGGCCAGCGTGTGGATGCGCCCGGCAATCGCCTGCAGCCCGGCGGGGCCGTGCCAGATCGCATAAGCCGTCGCCATGTTGGCAAGCAGCGCCTGTGCGGTGCAGATGTTGGAGGTCGCCTTGTCGCGGCGGATATGCTGTTCGCGTGTCTGTAAGGCAAGCCGGTAGCCGGGCCGGCCTTTGCTATCGGTGGATTGGCCGACCAGGCGGCCAGGCATCAGCCGCGTCAACTTGTCGGAGACGGCGCAATAGGCGGCGTGCGGCCCGCCAAAGCCCATCGGCACGCCAAAACGCTGCATCGGGCCGACGGCAATGTCGGCGCCAAGCTTGACCGGCGCATCGGTCAGCGCCAGGCCGAGCGGATCGGCAATGAAGACGACGATGGCGCCGGTCGCACGCGCCTTGTCGATCGCCGCCTTGTGGTCGCCATAGACGCCAAACGTATCCGGCCAGGAGACGAGCAAAGCAGCGGTGTTGTCGTCGATCGTCTCGCCGTCGATCTCGATGCCGAGCGGCTCGGCGCGGGTACGCACGACGTCCAGTGTCTGCGGGTGTGGCGTGCCGGCAAGTGCGATCTTGGTGCGCTTGTCGCGGTGGTGGCGCAAGGCGATGCCTATGGCTTCGGCGACCGCGGTTGCTTCATCCAGCAGCGAGGCCGACGCCACCGGCAGACCGGTCAATTCCGTGACCAGCGTCTGGAAGTTGAACAGCATCTCCAGCCGGCCCTGGCTGATCTCGGCCTGATAGGGCGTGTAGGCCGTGTACCAGGCCGGGTTCTCGAACAAGTTGCGCTGGATGACCGGCGGCACATGCACGCCGTGATAGCCGGCACCGATAAAGCTCTTCAGCACCGTATTCTTGGCCATGGTCGCCGACAATTCGGCCAGCGCTTCCGCTTCGCTGGCCGGTGCGGGCAGGGTCAGCGGCAAGTCGAGGCGGATCGACTGCGGCACGGCCTGGCTGATCAGCGTCTCGATGGACGGAACGCCGATCACGGCAAGCATGGCTCTGACATCGTTGACGCTCGGGCCGATGTGGCGGGCCGAGAAGGGAGTGAGTGCTGCGGTCATGTCAATCCGTCCTGATATCAGCCGATATGGGCTTTGTAGGCGGCCTCATCCATGAGGCCCGCGAGCTGGCTTTCGTCGGCAAGCTTCATCTTCCACAGCCAGCCGGCGCCGGTTGCCGCCGAGTTGACCAGTGACGGGTCCGACGACAGCGTGCTGTTGGCTTCGGTGATCTCGCCATCGACCGGCGCGTAGACATCGGAAGCCGCCTTGACGGATTCGACCACGACGGCGGTGTCGCCCTTGGTCAATTTCTTTCCGGTCTCCGGCAGTTCGACGAAGACGAGGTCGCCGAGCTGCTCCTGCGCATAGTCGGTGATGCCGACAGTGGCGATGCCGCCCTCGACGCGGAGCCATTCGTGATCTGATGTGAAATAGGTCGTTGCCATTGAGATCATCCTTTGCGGTAGCGATGCGGTGTGAAGGGCAGGGAGCTGATATCGACTGGGATTTTCGTGCCGCGAACATCGGCGAAAACCCGTATTCCCTGTTTGGCCAGTGGCGCCGTGACATAGCCCATGGCGACCGGATGGCCGGCTGACGGGCCAAAGCCGCCTGATGTGACATGGCCGGCGGGCGTGCCGTCGGCGTCAAAGAGCGCGGCGCCGGCGCGCACCGGCTGGCGGCCTTCCGGCTTCAGCCCGACGCGCTTTTGCGCGGGTCCTCGTTCCACGGCGGCGCGGAGCGCATCGGCGCCGATGAAAGTGCCGGAAGCGCGGATGTCTTTCGGAATAGCCCACATCAAGGCAGCGCTGGCCGGGTCGGTCTCCGGCGTGATGTCCTGGCCATGCAGGCAGAGCCCGGCCTCCAGCCGCAGACTGTCGCGGGCGGCCAGGCCGATCCACAGCACGCGTTCATCGCCGAGCAGCTTCGCGACGAGGTCGCGCGCATCGGCTTCCGACAGGCCGATCTCGAAACCGTCCTCGCCGGTATAGCCCGACCGGCTCATGAACCAGTTCTTGCGCGGTTCGACACCATGCATGAACAGCAGCGAGCCGGTCTCGATGCCGGCGCGCGAAAGGGCGGCCCAGGCTTCAGGACCCTGGATGGCCAGGAAGACGCGGTCGAGCGGCTCGACCCTGGCGTCGAAATCCGCGGCAAGTGCACGCAAATGCTTTTCGTCGGCGACGGCGTTGCCTGCGTTGGCGACCACCATGAACCTGCTATCGCCAAGTCTGGTGACGATCAGGTCGTCCAGAATGCCGCCTGCCTCGTTGAGGAAAAAGGACAGTTTGGACTGTGAGATTTGGAATGCGCCTGCATCCAAGGGGCAAGCGCGGTTGAGCAGCGCAACCGCCTCCGGCCCGCTGACTTCGAACAGCTTCATATGCGAGATGTCGAACAGGCCGGCCTGTTCGCGGGTGTGAAGATGTTCCTTCATGACGCCCGCCGGATAGGTCAGCGGCATCGACCAGCCGGCAAAAGCGCCAAAACGCGCACCGGCGGCCACATGGATGTCTTCGAGGGGTAGGTGTCTTGTATCGTCGCCCGTCATGTCGTCTCCAGAGTCGCACGCAATCGGCCGCGAATGGCGACCAGTCCGTGCCCCTCTGTCTGAAGCCTGAGAGACTCGCGCAGCCGGAGCTCTGTCAGCGGCGCTTACACCTTCGGCGCGGGGGCAAGCCCCGACTTTCCAGAGTGTCTTTCCCGTCTACGGTTCTTTTGCCTGAGAGATTTCGGGCGATTTCCCCTTCGGCGACAGCTCTCGCTGTTCTCTCCCGCAAACAGGTAGGACTCAGACCCTGAGTCCTCGACGCGCCATCCATAGCTCGCGCGCGACGGCTTGTCACCTGTCAGCGACATCTAAAGCGCGTGCATGCCATTCTTCAAAACCGCGGCACGTTTTTGGGCGACATGCGTTGGCCGACAAGTCTTCGCTAACCACGCCGTTTGCCGGTTTTTCAAGACACTGCTGATATGTTGGCTTGTATGACGCTTGGGGCCGGCGCTTGGCGACGGCGGACGGGGACGACAATGGGCGAATTGATCATGAGCGCGCCGGTGGCCGGGCTGACCTCGAAAAGCCGCATCGCCGCGGAGGACGTGGCGATGTTGCGCCATGAAGTGTTCGGCGATGGCGTCGTGACGCGCGGCGAGGCCGAGGCGCTGTTCGCGCTCGATGCAACGGCGAAGGACAAATGCCAGGAATGGCCGCCCTTCTTCGTCGAGGCGGTTACCGACTATATCGTCCACCAGGAAAAGCCGTCGGGCTATATCTCGCAAGACAATGCCGACTGGCTGATCCGCACGATCTCGCGCGATGGTATGGTCGACAGCCGGACCGAGCTCGAATTGCTGGTGCACGTGCTGGAACAGGCGAAATCGTCGCCGAGCCAGCTTTGCGTCTATGCGCTGGAGCAGGTGGCGCATGCCGTCATTGACGGCAAGGGGCCGCTGATGCTCGGCGGCGCGCTGGCTCCCGGCCTCATCGCACAGGCGGAGGTCGAGCTGGTGCGCCGGATCCTCCGTGCCCATGGCGGCGACGGCAACATCGCCATCACGCGCGCCGAGGCCGAGGTGCTGTTCAAGATCAACGAGTGCACTGCTCAAGGGCACAACGATCCGTCCTGGAACGAGCTGTTCGTCAAGGCGATCGCCAATTTCGTCATGTGCTCGGCCGGCTACGAAGCACCGACGCGCGATGTGGCGCTGCGCCGCGATGCCTTCCTCGAACATGCCGATCCGGAAATCGGCGGCTTCTTCAGCCGCATGATCTCTGGCGGCCTTGCCGGCATCATGGAAGCCTATCGGTCTCCAGGCGACATCGAGGCCGAGTGGGAAGCCAGGAACAGGGCGGCCGAGGCCCTGGCCCGCCGCGCCGAGACGATCGATGCCGGCGAAGCCGGCTGGCTGATCGAACATATCGGCGTCGACAGGCCTCTTTACGAGAACGAACGCGCGCTGTTGACCCTGATCAAGCACGCCTCACCGGAAATCCATCCGGCGCTGAGGCCGCTGCTCGACAAGGTTGCCTGAGCGGTAGGGGTTGCCTCGGTCAAAGCCGCGGTTGCCCGATTAGATCTGGTCGACGTCGATGTATATCCTTGCCAAGCCTTCCCTGACGGTCGACATGGCATCGGCGACGCTGATGGCGATGTGGTCGTGCATGAGCCTTGCGGCCCTGTCGGCATCGCGGGCTACCATGGCTCGGGCGATTTCGCTGTGTTCGGTGTAGGTCGTCGACAATCGCCGGTGCTTCTCCACTTCGATCGTGCGAACGAAATGGATGCGCGTGTTGATGCCTTCGAGCATGCGCGCCAGTTCGGGATTACCTGACAGCCTGGCGATGCGGATGTGAAATTCCTCGTCCCTGGCGGTCAGTTCGGCGCTGGAAAATGAGTCGGCGCGCGCCATGGTGAGCGTCCACCAGTCGACGAGCGCGGCAAGCTCCTCATCTGTCGCGCGCTGGATCGCCAGCCTGACGGAGCGCTCCTCGAGCACCGCCCGCACGTCGGAAAGATTGACGATCTCGTCTACATCGAAGCCCCGGCAAAAGAAGCCGCGATTGGTCTGGAAAGTGATGAGTTCTTCTGTGACCAACCGCTGGAGCGCCTCCCGGATCGGGCTGCGGCTGACATTCAGCCTAGCGGCAAGCGCCACTTCGTTGATGCGCTCGTTCGGCTTGAAGCGATAGTCCATCGCCATGCGACGGATTTCTTCATAGACACGCGGGCCGGTCTTGATCGGCTTGGATGGCAGGGCCGCGCTGTTGCCCTGGTTGGTTTGCCTGGTGGGTCGGAGCATGGCGTCGGTCAAGCCTTTGCGGCGCTTGGTTCGGCGAACCGCGCCCGTGTGGGAAGGATGTCATCGAGGGCGATTGGTGCCGCCCGGCCGGCGATCAGATCGGCGACGATGCGGGCCGATCCATGTGCCATGGTCCACCCGATATGACCGTGGCCGGTGTTCAGCCAGAGATTTTTGATGTTGCGCAGGCCGAGGATCGGCAGGTTGTCGGGCGTCATGGGCCTCAGGCAGGCCCGCATCTCGGCGCGATCATAGGCGATGCCGCGCGGGAACAGGTCCTGCGTGACGCGCTTCATGAAGGCGAAATCCGAAGGCTTGTGGCTGCGATCATAGCCTGCGAATTCCGCGGTGGCGGTCACGCGGATGCGATCGCCCATCGGCGTGATGGCGACGAGGTTGTGCTCATCGATGACAGGGAGTTTTGGAGCCAGCGCCCGATCGACGATGGGAATGGTCAGGGAATATCCCTTGACCGGGTAGATCGGCAGACCAAGGCCGATCTTGCGGGCGAGGACGGGGCTCTCGGCGCCGAGACTCAGAACGTAGGTGTCGGCCAGAAACTCTCCCTTGTCGGTGACGACCTTGGTGATCGTTTCCTTTCTGCGTTCGATCCCCACGATCCTGGTCCCTGTCAGGATCTTGCCGCCCCTATTTTCGACGATGGCCGCCAGCGCGCGCGTGAACTTGGCGGCGTCGCCGGTTTCGTCGGTCGGACACAATACGCCGCCGGCAATGTTGTCGCGCGACGAAGCCAGCGCCGGCTCGCGGTCAACGATTTCCTGCGCGTCTACGATGCGGATCTCCTGGCCGTCGGCTTCCAGCAGGCGCATGTTGGCGACGCCCTTGTCGAGCGCCTGATGGCTGCGGTGGAAATAAAGAATGCCGTCCGACGTCCTGTCGTACGGGATCGCCTCTTCCCTGACGACCGCCTGCAGGACCGATTGGGAATGGACCGCAAGCCGATGTTTGAGCAGAGTGTTGCGACGTGCTTTGGCGGCCGTGCATTGCATGAGGAAGCGCAGCGACCAGCTGTAGAGATGCGGGTCGGTGGAGAGCTTGAAACGAAGCGCCTGGTCTTTCAGGAACAGTGACTTCAGCAGGGTTTTTGGCGCGGCCGGCGATGACCAGACGAAGGAATGGCCGGGCGCGATCATGCCGGCATTTGCCCAGCTTGCCCCTTCGGCCACCTGTGATGCCTGCTCGAGAACGGTGACCGTGTGGCCGTCCTTCTGCAACTGATAGGCCGTGGTGATCCCGACAACGCCGCCGCCCAAGATCAATACGCGCATCGCTGTCCCGAATGGTTGTCGTTTCTATTGTCGACAATTCAATAGGAAGACGCTGGTCATTGTCAACGGCGCGTGGGTCGACGATCGATTCACCGTTCAGACAGGGCGAAACCCCGGCATTTCTCGGTTGCCAAAATTCGAACGGAGCTCTTGACACGTTTGGCAAAGTTGTCGTTTCTATTGTCGACAATTCTGATTGGCATCAGGAGGGGGACTGCGCCATGGACGCCCCGCTTAGCCGCGCCGACGACACGCTTGTCCTCGACAAGGAACACATTCCCTTCACGACCGACAACGGCATCGGCACCCGCGCCAATCTCGGCCTGCTCGTCCTTCGGACCGACCAGACCATCGAGGATGAATTCCGCTATGCGCTGCCCGCGCGCGACATCGCGCTGTACGAGGCGCGGCTCTACAGCGATGTCGAGATCACGCCTGAAAACCTGATGAAGATGTCGGCCGTCATCCCGGGAACGGTCGGGCTCTTGCCGGACGTCAAGTTCGATGTGATCGGCTTTGCCTGCACTTCGGGAGCGCTGGTTATCGGCGAGGACAAGGTCGCCGAACGCGTTCACGAGGTGCTGCCGGGCGTGCAAGTGACCAACCCGGTGACGGCGGCGCGGGCGGCGCTGAAGGCCCTGGGCGTTTCGCGGATCGCGTTGCTCACCCCTTATTTGGCAAAAATCAATCATTCCCTGCGGGCATCGCTGATGGCGCAGGGGATGGATATTCCGGTCATGGGCTCCTTCAACGAGGCGGACGACAATGTCGTTGCACGCATCACGCCGGCATCGGTCAAGCAGGCCATTTTGGAGATCGGCGCGTCGAGCGACTGTGAGGCGGTGTTTGTTTCCTGCACGAGCATGCGCGTTGCCCGCATCATCGAGGACGTCGAGAAGGAACTGGGGAAACCGGTAACCTCGAGCAATCACGCCCTTGCCTGGCACATGCTGCGGCTCGGCGGCATTGGTGAGCAGATTGCCGAAAAGGGCGAACTGTTTCGCCGCTCGCTAGGCTAGCATCTTCAGAGCCGGATTTGCGGTGTGCAGCTCAGATCCCGCCGTACCAGTCGTAGCCATTGTCTTCCCAATAGCCGCCGCGACCGCCGCCGACTGTGGCGAAGCCATCGACCAACTCGATCTTGTAGAGATATTTCGGCATCTTGTAGCCGAGCTGGCGCTCGACGCGAACCCGCAGCGGCGCGCCGTTCTCGACCGGCAGCGGCTTGCCGTTCAGGCCATAGGCGAGGATCGTCTGCGGGTGACGGGCATCGATCAGGTCGATGCTGCCGTAATATTTGATGTCGCCCGACAGGCTGCGGTCGATCGTGTCGAGGCAATGGAACATGACATAGCGCGCCTGTGGTTTGACCACCGCCTGGTCCAGCACCAGCGACAGCGGGGTGCCGGTCCATTTGGCTATGCAGCTCCAGCCTTCGACGCAGTCATGGCGGGTGATCTGGGTGCGGCTCGGCATGTTCTGAAGCTGCTCGCGGCTGAGCGACAGCGGCTTTTCGACGAGACCCGTCACTTCCAGACGCCAGTCGGCGAAATTGTTGGCGAGCAGGCCTTTGTAAACATCGTCATCGGGAGCGGTGACACCGTTCGGCCGCTGCGGCTGGCGTATGTCGGCCTCCGTGAATTCCGGCGCCAGCGCGTCACGTCCGGCAAGCAGGCGCTGTGCCCGGTATGTCAGGTCATTGGCGTTTTCGAGAAAACTGCGCAGGCCGCTGCCAACACCTAGCTGACTGTCGAAGGCGTCGCAGCCCGACAGCATGATGCCGGAGACGCCAAGGCTGGCACCGGTCAGGAATTTGCGGCGGCTGATCTGGAATTTTGCCATGTCAGGCATTCCTCTCGACGGGTTTGTCGTCCTGTGCGGGAGGATCGGTGCGATACCAGCCGGTGATGATTGAGCGCAGTTCGTTGATCGGGCCGGCGGCCAGGATCATCAGGATATGGACGACGAAGAAGGCGACCAGCAGCACCATGACGGTGAAATGGATGGTGCGTGCCGTCTGCCGGCCACCGAGCAGATCGTTGAGGAACGGCAGCACCGAATTCATGCTCGGCGACATCGCCAGGCCGGTGATGATCATCAGCGGCAACAGCACGAACAGCACGCCGCCATAGGCCATCTTCTGCAGCGTGTTGTATTCGCGCGTGTGGTGGAATTTGAGCTTGGCATGGTCGACGATGTCTTGCGGCAATCGCTTCAAATCGTCGAGGCGTGGCGCGAGATCGCGCCGCAGATGGCCGTTCACGATGCTGGCGACAAACCAGAGGATCAACGTCGTGGTCAGTATCCAGGCAAAGAAGAAATGGATGACGCGCGCGGTGCCGAGATCATAGTAGGACGGGATGGTCGCCCAGGATGGAAAGGCGCGGGATGTCTCCTGCCCGGCCGGACCCGACCAGCCGAGCACGCCAGTCGTGTCGAAGCGCTTGCCGAAGATTTCCGTGTAGCCGCGCGGACCCGCGTCGGAATTCTCAGCGCCGATGGCGAAGATGGTGTTGTTGTAGTCAAAGCCCGATTCTTTGCCGATATAGAGCTGCGGACGGGCATTGAAGATCTGCAGGCCTGACAGCAGCATGAAGAACAAAGAGATAGCCCAGAGCCAATGCGTCAGCCGCGTCCAGCGAGACTGCCGGTAGATCAGCGTTTTGTCGTTCGACGCAGAAGCGCCTGGATCGGCGGCGGATTGGCTTCTGGCAACGGATTCCATCGTCTTTCGTCTCCCGGCCTCGCGGCATGGCCTGCGCGTTCATTGTCCTCCTGATACGTCGCGATCCAAACCGATGTTTCATCCGATCACGGATTTATTACGGACCACCCAGGCTGACGGCGAGATTGACGGCAGCGGCGACGATGACCGTGTTGAAGAAAAACGACAGGATGGAATGGACAAGCACGACACGACGCATATGCGTTGTCGAGATGTTGGTATCGGCAGTCTGTGCGGTCATGCCGATCACCGTCGAGAAGTACAGGAAATCCCAGCCCTCCGGCCGTTTGTCGCCCGGAAACAGCAGTCCGCCGACCGGGATTTTCTTCCTGGTCTCGGCATCCACCGCATCGCCGTCCATCCAGTAGACATGGGCATAATGGAGCGCTGCCATGGCATGGATTGTGAACCAGCCGAGCGGGATCGACAGCAGCGCGAAGATGAGCTCGACGGGATGGCTTCTGTCCTTCTGATTGATCAGCAGGAACAATGAGATAACGGCAACGCCGACGACGACAAGCGTCACAGCGAAGATGACCAGCACCGGCTGGTCCGTGGCACGCGCATTCCTGCTCAGATACCTGCCGGTGAACTTCGGCATCTGGGCGACGACGAGAATGACATAGGCGGCAAAGAACGCGTTGGCGCCGATCGAATAGGCAAGCGGGGCGTGCAGCAGCAACGCCACGAGAAGCGCAAAAACGCCAACGCAGGCCGACACAGCGAACAGCATGTGGCGCTGAATGGGAGACTTCACCGGGGTTTCGGCAGCCATGTCGGCTCCAACCTTGGATGGCGCTCGGTTTCTAGTCTGGTGTGGCGGATTTGAGCGCCCGCCGCAAGATGCGGTCGAGTTCGCCCAGAAACCGCGACCGGTCTTGTGGCGCGAAGCTGGCATTGTAGCCCTTGCTTTCGCCGGTCTCGCGCAGATGCTGCTTCAGGTCACGCATCGCCATCGCCATGCCGATCGTTTCCGGAGTGAAGGGGCGCCCCGTTGGCCCAAGCACATGGGCGCCGAGTGCCACCGCGCGGGCGGCCAGCGGAATGTCCGCGGTGATCACAATGTCGTTGGTGCGCGCATTGTTGACGATCCAGTCGTCGGCGGCATCAGCGCCCTTGGAGACCACGACATTGCGGACCATCGGATCGCGCGATGGCCGCAGGCCGCCATTGGAGACGTAGGTGACAACGACGCCATGCCGGTCGGCCACTTTTTCGACCTCGGCCTTGACCGGGCAGGCGTCTGCATCGACGAGAATGGCGGGGAGTTCGCTCATGTTTCTTTTCTCCCCCATTGTAAACCACGGAGGTCTCGGGCCGGTTAGGTGGCGGCCTGTGATCTTCCTCAGTAAACCACGACGCTTCTTATCGATTTGCCCTCATGCATGAGATCGAAACCCTTGTTGATGTCCTCGAGCTTCAGCGTGTGGGTGATCATCGGGTCGATCTGGATCTTGCCGTCCATGTACCAGTCGACGATCTTGGGCACGTCGGTGCGGCCGCGCGCGCCACCGAAGGCGGTGCCCATCCAGGTGCGTCCGGTGACCAGCTGGAACGGCCGTGTCGAAATCTCCTGTCCGGCGCCGGCGACGCCGATGACGACCGACTTGCCCCAGCCGCGATGCGAGGCTTCCAGCGCCTGGCGCATCACCTTGGTGCTGCCGGTGCAGTCGAATGTGTAGTCGGCGCCGCCGATCTGGTCGGCGCCACGCTTGGTCATGTTGACGAGGTGGGGCACGACATCGCCGTCGATCTCCTTCGGATTGACGAAATGCGTCATGCCGAACCGCTCGCCCCACTCCTTCTTGTCGTTGTTCAAATCGACGCCGATGATCATGTCGGCGCCGGCAAGTTTCAGGCCCTGGATGACATTGAGGCCGATGCCGCCGAGACCGAAGACGACCGCGGTGGCGCCGATCTCGACCTTGGCGGTGTTGATCACAGCACCGATGCCGGTGGTGACGCCGCAGCCGATGTAGCAGATCTTGTCGAAGGGCGCGTCGGGGTTGACCTTGGCCAGCGCGATCTCGGGCAGCACGGTGAAGTTGGAGAAAGTCGAGCAGCCCATATAGTGAAAGATCTTGTCCTTGCCGATCGAGAAGCGCGATGAACCGTCCGGCATCAGCCCCTGGCCCTGCGTGGCGCGGATGGCCGTGCACAGATTGGTCTTTCGCGACAGGCAGGAATGGCACTGGCGACATTCGGGCGTGTAGAGCGGGATGACGTGGTCGCCCTTCTTGAGCGAGGTGACGCCCTTGCCGATATCGACGACGACGCCGGCGCCCTCATGGCCGAGGATGGCTGGAAACAGGCCTTCGGGATCGGCGCCCGACAGCGTGAATTCGTCGGTGTGGCAGATGCCGGTCGCCTTGATCTCGACCAGCACCTCGCCCTCACGTGGGCCGTCGAGATCGACCTCCATGATCTCCAGCGGCTTTCCGGCGGCGACAGCGACAGCGGCGCGGGTTTTCATCAGGCGTCCTCCAATGCGGATTTTTTTCCAAGGTTTCAGGTTTTGCCGACACGATCAACTGGCAGCTGGCTCCCCGACTGGGCCACAGCGATGAATTGGAATCGCAAGTCGATTGAAAGGCAGTGAATTGCATGGTCGGCTTGACCCTGCAAGCACAGGCCATAAAAGGAACGGCCGACCCGAGGGATGACATTTCGCATGTTCACCAAGATCCTGATCGCCAATCGCGGCGAAATTGCCTGCCGCGTAATCAAGACGGCGCGCAAGATGGGCATTGCCACGGTTGCCGTCTATTCCGATGCCGATCGCGATGCCGTGCATGTCGAGATGGCCGACGAGGCGGTGCATATCGGGCCTTCGCCAGCCGCGCTGAGCTATCTCGTCCCGGAAAAGATCATCGCCGCCTGCAAGGAAACGGGAGCCCAGGCCGTGCATCCCGGCTACGGATTCCTGTCCGAGCGGGCGGCTTTCTGCGAAGCGCTGGAAGCGGAAGGCATCATTTTCATCGGCCCAAAGCCCAAGGCCATCAAGGCGATGGGCGACAAGATCGAATCGAAGAAGTTCGCCAACGCCGCCAAGGTTTCCACCGTGCCCGGCTGGCTCGGCGTTATCGAGAATGCCGACCATGCCGAAAAGATAGCCGGCGAAATCGGCTATCCCGTGATGATCAAGGCTTCGGCCGGCGGCGGCGGCAAGGGCATGCGCATCGCCTGGAGCGAGGCCGAAGTGCGCGACGGCTTCGACCGCGCGCGCTCGGAAGCCAAGAGTTCGTTCGGAGACGATCGTGTCTTCATCGAGAAATTCATCGTCGATCCGCGCCACATCGAAATCCAGGTGCTGGCCGACGCGCATGGCAACGCGCTCTATCTCGGCGAGCGCGAATGCTCGATCCAGCGACGCAACCAGAAGGTCGCCGAAGAGGCGCCGTCGCCCTTCCTGGACGCCGCGACACGCAAGGCCATGGGCGAGCAGTCGGTGGCGCTGGCCAGGGCTGTCGATTACCAGAGCGCCGGCACGGTCGAATTCATCGTCGACAAGGACAAGAACTTCTATTTCCTTGAAATGAATACACGATTGCAGGTCGAGCATCCGGTGACGGAGCTCGTCACCGGCATCGATCTGGTCGAGCAGATGATCCGCGTCGCCGCCGGCGAAAAGCTTGGCCTGAAGCAAAGCGACATCAAGCTGAACGGCTGGGCGGTGGAAAGCCGGCTCTATGCCGAAGACCCTTACCGCAACTTCCTGCCTTCGATCGGCCGACTGACGCGCTACCGGCCGCCTGAGGAAGGACAATTCGGCGATGTCGTCATCCGCAACGACACCGGCGTCACCGAAGGCTCCGAAATCTCGAGGTTCTACGATCCGATGCTCGCCAAGCTGTGCACCTGGGCGCCGACGCGTCTGGAGGCCATCGATGCCATGTCGGAAGCGCTCGACAGCTTCGTCGTCGACGGTATCGAGCACAACATTCCGTTCCTGGCCGCCTTGATGCAGCATCCGCGTTGGCGGGAAGGGCGGATATCGACCGCTTTTATATCGGAGGAATATCCCGACGGCTTCGCGCCGGTCGTACCGAACGACGATGAGAAGGCCGTGCTGGCGTCGATCGCGACCGCGGTGGAACTGCTGCGCCGTGACCGGCTCGACCGGCTGGGCGGGCGGCTGGCGCCGCATTCGGGAGCTCTGAAGCGCGACTGGGTGGTAAAGATCGGCGATGACTATCTGTCGGCGTCGATCATCGAGGGCATGATTTCCATTCCGATGGAAATCGATCTGTCGATCGAGGGCGGCAGGGCGTTGACCGTTGCATCAGACTGGCGGCCGGGCGATCTGATCTGGCGCGGCACGGTCGGCAAGCGCAAGGTTACGGCTCAGGTCAGGCCGGTTGCCAACGGCTTTCGCATAGCCTGGAAAGGCATGTCGGTGACCGCGCGCGCCATGCTGCCGCGCACCGCCGAGCTGGAAAGGCTGATGCCCGAAAAGGTGGCGCCGGACACGTCGAACCTGCTGCTTTGCCCGATGCCTGGCCTTGTCGTGTCGATTGCCGTTGCCGAAGGCCAGGAGGTCAAGGCCGGCGAGACCTTGGCGGTGGTCGAAGCGATGAAGATGGAAAACGTGCTGCGTGCTGAACGCGACCTTGTCGTCTCCAAACTCAACGCCAAGCCAGGCGACAGCTTGGCCGTGGATGCGGTGATCATGGAGTTTGCGTAAGGCTGACCGGGCAGGCAGCCTGTGATCAGCAGCGGTTTGTGCTGGACTGGCATCGCGCGGTCCCGGACAATACATCTCCATCGACTCAAGGACCTTCACGCAGCGCCATGGCCGACGAAAAACTTCCCCGTGATCCCCTGAAGCGCGAAGCAGCGATTGCGGCGGCGCGGCCGGAGGCCCCGGCGCGGCCCTTCGTCCATTTGCGCGTGCATTCGGCCTATTCGCTGCTGGAAGGCGCCTTGCAGATCGGCAAGGTGGTGGCTCATGCGGTCAAGGACGAAGCCCCCGCCATTGCCGTCACTGACACCAACAATCTGTTCGGTGCCCTGGAATTCGCGCAGAAGGCGGTGAAGGACGGCATCCAGCCGATCATCGGCTGCCAGACCGCGCTCGCCTTTTCCGGCGAAAACAGCGATGGCCAGCGCGACCGCAGGCGGCAGGGCCCGGATATGCGGCCGGTCGTCCTGCTCGCAGCGACCGAAGCCGGCTATTCCAATCTGGTCAGGCTGGTCAGTCGCGTCTACCTCGAAACACCGCCGGGCGAAGCCGTGCACCTGACCACCGAAATGATGGACGGCTATTGTGACGGATTGATCTGCCTCAGCGGTGGGCCGCGCGGACCGATCGGCACCGCGCTCAAGGAAGATCGCCGCGACCTGGCCGAAGCCCGGCTTTTGACCCTCAAGGAGATGTTCGGCGACCGGCTCTATGTCGAGTTGGACCGGGTTTCCGGTTATGACCGCGTGATCGAAAAATCCTCGATCGATCTGGCGTATGCCCATGAACTGCCCCTGGTCGCCACCAACGAGGCGTTCTTTTCCTCTCGTGACGACTATGACGCACATGACGCGCTGATCGCCATCGCCGAGGGATCGGTCGTCGCCGCCGACAATCGTCGCCGGCTGTCGCCGGACAATTTCCTGCGCAGCCAGGCCGATATGGCGAGGCTCTTTGCCGATCTGCCGGAGGCGATCGACAACACTGTCGAGATCGCGCTGCGCTGCTCCTATTATCCGAAGAACCGCAATCCGATCCTGCCGCGCTTCACCGGCGGCGATGTCGCCGACAATGACGCCGCCGTGCAGGCGGAAGCCGACGAACTGGCCCGCCAGGCGCATGAGGGGCTCGACGCGCGCCTCGCCATGCATGGCCCAACCGCCGGCTATACAGTCGAGCAATACCGCGAGCGGTTGAACTTCGAGCTTGGCATTATCACCAAGATGAAGTTTCCCGGCTACTTCCTGATCGTTGCCGACTTCATCAAATGGGCCAAGGCGCAAGGCATTCCGGTCGGGCCGGGCCGCGGTTCGGGCGCAGGCTCGCTGGTCGCCTATTCGACGACCATCACCGACATCGATCCGCTGCGCTTCTCGCTGCTGTTCGAGCGCTTCCTCAATCCCGACCGCGTGTCGATGCCCGACTTCGACATCGACTTCTGCCAGGATCGCCGCGAGGAGGTCATCCGCTACGTCCAGCAGAAATACGGCCGCGACCAGGTCGGCCAGATCATCACCTTCGGTACGCTGCAGGCGCGCGCCGTGCTGCGCGACGTCGGCCGTGTGCTGCAGATGCCCTATGGCCAGGTAGACAAGCTCTCCAAGATGGTGCCGCAGAATCCGGCCAATCCGGTCAAGCTCGCCGACGCCATCGCCAACGAGCCGCGCTTTGCCGAAGAGGCCGAGAGGGAGCCGATCGTGCAGACGCTGCTCGACATGGCGCAGAAGCTGGAAGGCCTCTATCGCCACGCCTCGACCCATGCTGCCGGCATCGTCATCGGCGACCGGCCGCTGTCGGAACTGGTGCCGATGTACCGCGATCCGCGCTCGGACATGCCGGTCACCCAGTTCAACATGAAATATGTCGAGCAGGCCGGACTGGTGAAGTTCGACTTCCTCGGCCTGAAGACGCTGACCGTTCTGGAGACGGCGGTGAAGCTGATCCGCCGGCGCGGCATCGAGATCGACCTGGCGACGATCCCGCTCGACGATCCCGAGACCTACGCCATGCTGTCGCGCGGTGAAGTGGTCGGCGTGTTCCAGGTGGAAAGTGCCGGCATGCGCAAGGCGCTGATCGGCATGCGGCCCGACTGCATCGAGGACATCATCGCCCTGGTCGCGCTCTACCGACCGGGGCCGATGGAGAACATCCCGACCTACAACGCCCGCAAGCATGGCGAGGAGGAGATGGCGTCGATCCATCCCAAGATCGACCATCTGGTGAAAGAGACGCAAGGCGTCATCGTGTACCAGGAACAGGTGATGCAGATCGCGCAGGAGCTGTCCGGCTACTCGCTCGGCGAAGCCGATCTGCTGCGCCGCGCCATGGGCAAGAAGATCCGCGCAGAGATGGACAAGCAGCGCGAGCGCTTCGTCTCCGGCGCGGTCGAGCGTGGCGTCGGCAAGCCGCAAGCCGATTTCATTTTCGACCTGCTGGCCAAGTTCGCCGACTATGGTTTCAACAAATCACACGCCGCCGCCTATGCGGTGGTTTCATACCAGACCGCCTATCTCAAGGCGCATTATCCGGTCGAGTTCCTGGCAGCGTCGATGACGCTCGACATGGGCAACACCGACAAGCTGGCCGATTTCCGCCAGGACGCGCTGCGCCTTGGCATCGAGGTTCTGGCGCCGTCGGTGATATCGAGCTTCCGTCCCTTCGAGGTCGGTGAGAACCGCATCTACTATTCGTTGGCTGCGCTCAAAGGCGTCGGCGACGCGGCGGTCGAGCACATCGTTGCCCAGCGTGGCGAAAAGCCGTTCAAGAACCTCGCCGATTTCTGCGAGCGGGTAGATCCCAAGATCGTCGGCAAGCGCGTCTTCGAAAGCCTGATCATGGCCGGCGCGCTCGACTGCTTCGGCCACGATCGCGCGTCGATGATGGCGGGGGTGGAACGCATGATGGGGCTGGCTTCGCTGGCGCAGCAGAACGCCGTTTCCGGCCAGCATGACATTTTCGGCGCCTCCATCGGCGCCCAGTCGCAGGCACTCAATCTGCCGGCGACAGAGCCGTGGCTCGCCGCCGACCGGCTGCACCGTGAATTCCAGGTGGTCGGCTTCTATCTCTCGGCGCACCCGCTCGACGAGTACAAGGCGGCCCTGCAGAAGATGCGGGTTCAGACGTGGGCCGAGTTTTCGGCGGCCGTCAAACGCGGTGCCGCCGCCGGCCGTCTGGCCGGCACGGTGACGTCCAAGCAGGAGCGCAAGACGCGCACCGGCAACAAGATGGGCGTTATCGCCTTTTCTGACACATCCGGCCAGTACGAAGCCGTGCTGTTTTCCGAAGGACTGGCGCAATATCGCGATCTGCTCGAGGCCGGCCGCTCCGTGGTCATCACCGTTGCCGCCGAGGACAGGCCGGAAGGCGTCAATCTGCGCATCAACTCAGTGCAGTCGCTGGAGGACGAGGCAAGCCGTATCCAGAAGGCACTTCGCATCTTCGTGCGCAACGCCGCGCCGATCAACACGCTGGCCGGCCAACTGACCGTCAGGGGCGAAGGCCAGGTCAGCTTCGTGCTGATCAAGGAAGAGGGCGAGGGGGAAATCGAGATCGAGCTGCCGAACCGCTACCGGATTTCGCCGCAGATCGCCTCGGCGATGCGCGCGGTGCCGGGCGTGGTCGAAGTGGAGTTGGTGTGACCCCCGCTCTTTCTCGCGCGCGGCAATCAGCCTGGCGGTCGCTGCCGCGAACGCCAGCGCAGTCAGCATGAAGCCGGCGCAGAGGAACGGGTCGCAGGCGGTTTCAGCCTTGGCGCGGCTGCGTGACAGGCTGCGCAGGCTCTATCATGGGCGCACGCCGGCCGCTTTCCGGTTCCAACTGGTGGCCGTCGTCATCGACCTCGCCATCATCGCCTTCTTCATCGCGACGCCGGTCCTTCAGGACAAGCCGTCATTCCTCTGGCTCGACTATTCGGCGGCCGCGCTTGTCGCCGCGGACCTGATCGCCCGGCTGCTTGCCTCCAAAAACATGCTGCGGCTGATGAAGCAGCCGACGTCGTGGGTCGATGTCTTCATCCTTTTGACGCTGCTGATGCCGACGGCGTTCGCCAATCTCGCCTTCCTGCGCATCCTGCGGCTGTGGTCGTTGTCGCGCAGCGGTTCGCTCTGGCGGCATCTGGAGATGCGCGGCCTGCGGCCGTGGCGCGAGGCCAGCCACGCCGTCATCAACCTTTTGACCTTCCTGTTCGTCATCACTGGCTTCGTCTACACGTTCTTCTTCCGCACTGGCGCCGGTCTGGAAAACTATATCGACGCGCTTTATTTCACCGTCGCCACGGTGACGACGACCGGCTTCGGCGACATTGTGCTGCCGGGCATGGCCGGCAAGCTGACGGCAATCGTCACCATGATCATCGGCATATCGCTGTTTGTCAGACTGGCTCAGGCGATCTTCCGGCCAGCCAAGGTTTTGTTTCCCTGCCCGCAGTGCGGCCTGCGGCGGCACGAGCCGGACGCCGTGCATTGCAAAGCCTGCGGCCATCTTCTCAACATACCCGACGAAGGGAACTGACGGCCGGCGGGACTACGACGCCGCCACTTCGGCCGGCTTCATTGGCCTGCGCTGAAGATTGAGCAGATTGCCCATCAGGATCAGCAGCGCGCCACCAGCGGTGAAGGCGTCGATCTGCTCGCTATAGAGCAGCCAGCCAATCAGCGCCGACAGCGGCACGCGCAGGAAATCCATCGGCGAGACGATAGTCGCGTCGGCATGACCAAGCGCACGGGCCATGCAGAAATGCGACGACATGCCGGTGAAGGCGATCAGCACGATCCATGGCCACAGCTCCAGTGGCGGGTTGCGCCACGTATAGAGCGCCGGGATGAGACCGACTATCGACTGGATAATCAGCATCCAGCAGATGATGCGCACGACGCTGTCCGTCCGGGTCAGCGATTTGATCGTGACCACCGAGATGCCGAAGCAGGCCGCGGCACCCAGCACGACGAGATGTCCAGGATCGATCGAGCCGACACCGGGGCGCACGATGATCACCACGCCGATCAGCCCCAGCCCGATCGCTGCCAGCTTGGGCCGGTTGAGCCTTTCGTCAAGAAAAATCACCGCCAGGATAGCTGTCCAGATCGGCGTGGTGAATTCGATCGAGATCAGCACGGCCAGCGGGATCAAAGTGAGGGCGTAGAGCCAGGCCGCCTGGCCCGTGTAGTGGATGACGTTGCGGGCGATATGGGCAATGGGGCGCCGCGTGCGCATGGCTTGAAAGCCGCCACTCGTCATCACCAGCGGCAGAAGGATGAAGAAGCCGATCACAGAGCGCAACTCCAGCACCTGGAAGACGTTGAGCTCCGCTGTCGTGGCTCGGCCGGCGACCGTCATCCCAAGGAAGGAAGCGATCGACAGCGCCATCCAGAACGCGGCCTTGGGGATCGAGGGTGTGGGTGCCATTCGCGCTATGTCGCAGGCCAGGACTTCTGCCGCAATCGCTACGCAAGGCATTCTTCTGGGCCAGTCGCGACTGGCTGGATATTGTAAAACAGTCATGTGGCGGGCGGAACCTGAAACGGCAAGTGGCGTTGAATCCCGATGGTCAGCCGTGCTGGCGGACCGTCCCGCCTTTTTGAAGATCGACAGGGAGAGCTTCGATGAGATCCTTCGCGCAATTCGCGCTTGCCGGCGGTTTACTGGTTGCGGCAGGCGCGGCACATGCCGACGAGACGCAATTTCTCCAGTCGTTCAAGGGCAATTTCGCCGGCAGGGGTATCGTCAAGGTCACCACCGATGCGCCGACCGTGAACGTGTCCTGCACGTTCAGCTCGAACGCGACATCGACCTCCCTGTCGCTCGACGGCAATTGCCGGGGGCTTGTCGTGGTCACGCGTGCCATCAGCGCGGATCTGAAGGCCAGCGGCGCCAAATACAGCGGCACCTATGTCGGCTCTCGCACGGGACCGGCACAGCTCAACGGCAGCCGTTCGGGCAACGCGATCAACCTGGGCATTCGCTGGGCCAAGGAGGTCAATGGCGACCGAAGGGCGCAGATGAAGGTCGAGAAACGCGGCGAGAACGGCATGCGGCTGACCGTCATCGACACCGACCCGAAAACCGGCAAGAGCGTGGTGACGAGCAGGATTGATCTGCAGCGCACCTAATCCTCGAGCGGCTCCGGCGGATGGGCGTCGCGGCCCTTGCCGAATGTGTAGCCGGTTTCCACCGCCTTGCGGCCGAACTTGTCGCGGAGGGCATCGATGGCGCCTTCGGCCATGGCGCGCTTGCGCGATTGGATGTCGACCAGATCGGGCGGGTCGGCCTTGTCGTCGTCCGAGAGGTCGCTGACACCGATGCCGAGCAGCCGATATTTCGTGCCGTCGGTTTCCTTGCGCAGAAGCTCCACCCCGGTCTGAAAGATGCGGTCGGCGAGCCGGGTCGGATCGCCGAGCTGGCGATTGCGCGTGCGCAGCTTGAAATCCTGGCTCTTCAGTTTCAGCACCACAGTGCGCCCGGCAATGCCTGACTTTTTCAGCCGTGCCGAAACCTTTTCCGAAAGACCCCTGAGAACCGCGACCAGTTCCTCTAGCGACGCGATGTCGGTGTCGAAGGTGGTTTCGGCCGATACGCTCTTGGCATCCTGGTCGGGATCGACGCGGCGGACGTCCTCGCCGCGCGAAAGGTGGTAGAGCCGGTCGCCCATCGTGCCGTAGCGGCGCATCAGGTCGCCGCGATCCATCTGCTGCAACTGGCCGATAGTGCGGATGCCGTCACGCTCCAGGGTGGCGTTGAATGCCTTTCCGACACCCCAGATCATGGTCACCGGCTGCGCCGCCAGGAAGCCGACTGCCTCGGCCTCGCCGATGACCGAGAAACCGCGCGGCTTGCGAAAATCAGACGCAATCTTGGCAAGGAACTTGCAATAGGACAGGCCGGCCGAAACGGTGATGCCGATCTCCTTCTCGACGGCCTGCGCGAAGCGCGCCAGCACCACAGCAGGCGGCAGGCCGTGCAGTCGTTCGGTGCCGGCGAGGTCGAGAAACGCCTCGTCGATCGACAGCGGCTCGACCAGCGGTGTCAGCGCTTGCATCATGGCGCGCACTTCGCGGCCGACGCGCACGTATTTTTCCATGTTGGGGCTGATGACGACCGCCTCCGGGCAGGCTTCGAGCGCCTTGAACATCGGCATGGCCGAGCGGACGCCCTGGATGCGGGCGATGTAACAGGCGGTGGAGACGACGCCGCGCTTGCCGCCGCCGATGATCAGCGGCTTGTCCTTGAGCGCCGGATTGTCGCGCTTTTCGATCGCCGCATAGAAGGCGTCGCAATCGATATGGGCCAGATGCAGCCGGTAAAGCTCGGGATGACGCACAAGCCGGGGGCTGCCGCAGCGCTCGCAGCGGCGCGTCGGGCTGCGCTGAAACATCAGGCAGTCGCGGCAAAAACCGTGATCGGGATTGTTGACAGGGGCCGCCATCGCTGCGAACATAAAGAGAACAGAAGCAATGGTACGACAGTGCAAGGCCAGCGACAAGGCTGGCCTGGGGAGAACGCATGAGCACGACCATAGCGCCGCTTGCGCCCGAGCTTTGGGCTGAATTCGAGGACCTCTTCGGCAAGCAAGGCGCCTGCTACGGCTGCTGGTGCACGCATTTCCGGCTGGCGCCGGCGATGCGCCGCGAGAGCAGCCGGGAACGCAACAAGGACCACATCAAGGCGCGTATCGAAGCCGGCCCGCCGCCCGGACTGCTGGCATTCGAGGATGGCCAGGCGGTTGGCTGGATGCAGATCGGACCGCGCGCCGACGTGCCCGAATGGAACAATCAGGGCAGGGGGTCGGCACCGGTCGATCCTGCCGACGCGGGGGATGCGGCCGTTTGGGCGATCTCCTGCTTCTTCATCCGCGCCAAGGCGCGCGGCAGGGGCATCACGCATCGCCTCGTCGAAGGCGGCATAGGTTTCGCCCGCCAGAATGGGGCCCGGCTGCTCGAGGCGTGCCCGATGGACCTGTCTCGCGATTCGCGCTCGATCGGCCTGTTCGTCGGTTCGTCACGGGTCTTCGAGAAGGCGGGTTTCGAGCGGCTGGTGGAACGCAAGGCCGGTCGCCCGCTGATGCGGCTGGTGCTTTGATCGAGATGGTCTGCCCGGGTGCCGTTGTCGATCTCACCTTGCGGTTGCAGCGGTAATTTCATACCAGACGGACAAAGTCTTTCTTCTAGGTCAAACGGAGAATTCGCGTGAACCGTGCCCTGCCATTCGTGTTCCTTCTTGCGTTGAGTGCCCCTGCTTTCAGCCAGACCGCCGACAGTCAGGGTGCGAAGCAATTGTCCGACGACTTGTCCCGCTATGTCGGCAAGCAGGCCATCGACAAAGGCATTTTGAAGGTTTCGCTCGAAGGTGGCGCCTACAAGATCGTGTTCGATTTCAAGGCACTTGCCGCATCATTTCCGGACCAGAAACTGCTGAAGTTCGACTTCGCGCCCTATGCCTTGATGGTCAAGCCGCGCAGCGACGGGTCCTGGGATGTCTCCATGGATTTCTCCCAAACCGCCTCCTTCGAGTTCAACGGACCCGAGGGGCTGCAAAGCACTCAGTTTTCGATCAAGGACGGCAAGGGTTCGGGCGTCTACGATCCAAATCTGGCGGCCTTTACCAGCGGCACCAGCTCGATGGCCGGCATGACGATGGCATCGAAGGATGCCAAGCAGCACATGGAAGCCAGCACGGGCGCCGGCATCGCGACCGTTGCCGCGACCAAGTCGGCGACCGGGGGCGTCGATTTCACAACCTCGCAGAAGGTGTCGAGTTTTGTCGAAGCGATCAATTTCGATGACCCCGAGAGCGGGCTGAAATTCCCGGTCACCGTCAGGTCGCCTGAACTGTCGGTCGAAGCCAGCGGCAAGGGCGTGCGGACCAAGCCATTGCTCGATCTCCTGGCATTTGCGGTGGCCAACGAGGACGAGGCGACGCTGAAGGACAACCAGGCGCAGCTCAAATCGCTTCTGCTCGCCGCCTTGCCGCTTTGGCAGCGTATCGACGGGACCTACGGTTTCAAGGATTTCGCGGTGGAAAGCCCGGTCGGCAATTTCGGCGCCACCCAGCTCAGCACCGTGTTCGGCACCGATGGCGTGGCCGAGAACGGCACGATCACGTACGGCATCAAGGCATCGGGGCTGACCGTGCCGACCCAGCTTCTGCCGAGCTGGAGCGTGGGGTTGTTGCCCACCGATGTCGATTTGAACTTTGGCGGCGCCAATATCGATCTCGACAGCATGGCGAAGAAGGCGATCGAAGCCTTTGATCTCAATAAGAATCCGCCGCTGTCGGCCGAATTCGGCGAGCAACTTAAGGTCGACTTCATGGCCAGGATGCCGAAGGTCGTGCTTGGCCACAGCACCGTGAAGAACAAGGACACGGAGATCGCGCTGGAAGGCGAGATGACATTCCCAGGCGAAAAGCCCGAAGGAAGCGTAACCGTCGATGTCGCCGGCTTCGACAAGCTTGTCGAAGGCCTGCAGCAAGCGGCAAAGTCGGAACCGGAGGTTGGCCAATACGTGCCAGTCGCTCTCATGGCGAAGGGCTTTGGCAAGACGCTACCCGATGGCCGGCTGGAATGGGTCGTCAATGCCAAGGCCGACGGTTCGGTCACCGTCAATGGCGTCATGCTGAAGCCTGCCGATCCGGCCGTGGACGACAGCGTGGATGATGGTGACGGCGCCGATGACAGCGGAGACGACAGCGGCGGCGCAGGTGCGAACTGAACCCCTGAAGCTGGAGTTCAGAGCCCCAGCGCGCTTGCGATCTTGGGCGCTGCCTCGTGCCAGTCCTGGACGACGACCACATCGTCCGTCACCGGCGGCAGGAATGCGCGCAGCGAATTGTCGGCCATCAGGTGGAACAGTTCGGCGTCGGCGACCGATTCCCGTACCGACGCCAGATTGTGCGGCTGATCGTCGACGAAGACCACCGGTCGGCCGGCCCTGCCGCGAAGCTTGGCCACTGCCGGTCCTTTGGCCATTTCAGTGGTCAGAAGCGGGTAGCTCAGCCCAAGCGCGTCGAGATGGACGCGACGCACGGCGCGGTGTTTGTGCGGCATGGCCGTCAGCAAAACGATTTCCGCGCGATCGCCAAACCCTGCCAGGGCTTCTGCCGCGCCGTCCGTAATGTTTTGCCAATCGGCTTGCGCGTCAAAGAAATCGGCCAGCAGTGCCGTGACTTCGGGCTGTTCGATCAGGCGGCCGCTGGCGGTCTCTGCGATGTTGCCGGTCAGCCGAAACGAGGCCAGCGTCAGGCCATAGCCGCGCGCCTTGAGGAAATTCGGAAACGGTCGGATGAATTCGAGCACGACATCGTCGACATCGAGCACAAGCAAGGGTCGGTCGTCGGCTGCCAGTTCTTCAATCTGGCGCGCGGTTTCCGGATCATCGCTCATATGGAATGCTCGTGGTTGTCGTCGCCCAGCGGCAGCGACCGCAAGGCCTTGCCGACAGAAGCCGGCGGGGTGCCGGTTTCCTCGGCAAAGCGCATCAGAGTCGGCTCGTGGGCGAGGATGAATTGCAGGACACCGGCCAGAAAACCCGGCTCGCTGGCGGCTTTGCGGATCGAATGGACCTCTATGCCGGTGATTGCCAGAAAGCGCGGCAGAAGCTCCGGATCGGAGGCGACGAAGCCCAGGGCCTTCACGGCAATCGATTCCGCTTCTTCGCGCATTGACGCTGCGTTTGCCATCACTACCTTCGGTGTGTGGAATGAGTCTCTCCCGCAGTAATGGCAAGAGTTGCTTGCGGCAAGCCATTAGAGCGTGGCGCGCCCTTTGGACGCGCAGGCGACGAGGTGGAATTCGCGCTGTTTTCCAGCCGGGGATTTCCGTTTCGTCAATCATATTGCCGTAAAGTGAAGCAGGGTTGGTGCGTTCAGACTTGGGCGCATGACGGTCGCCTTCGAAGCGGAAGGACGGCCGGGACGGGATATCGATGCCGAAGAAGGTTATGATCGTCGAGGACAATGAGCTCAACATGAAGCTCTTTCGGGACCTCATCGAGGCAAGCGGTTACGAGACCGTGCGCACCCGCAACGGTCTGGAAGCGCTCGATCTGGCGCGCCTGCACAAGCCGGATCTCATCCTGATGGATATCCAGTTGCCTGAAGTGTCGGGGCTTGAAGTGACCAAATGGCTGAAGGAGGACGACGAACTGCACGTCATCCCGGTCATTGCGGTGACCGCCTTCGCCATGAAGGGCGACGAGGAACGCATCCGCCAGGGTGGCTGCGAGGCTTATATTTCGAAGCCGATCTCGGTGCCGCGTTTCATCGAAACCATCAAATCCTATCTGGGCGATGCGTGATGTGCCCCTTCAGCCGAGCCGGAGCGTTGTGAAATGACTGCGCGGATCCTCGTCGTCGACGATATCCCTGCCAATGTGCGGCTGCTGGAAGTGCGGCTGCTGGCCGAATATTTCGAAGTGCTGACCGCCACCAATGGGCCGGATGCGATCGAGACCTGCGAGAACGGCAAGGTCGATGTCGTGCTGCTCGACGTTATGATGCCGGACATGGACGGCTTCGAGGTCTGTCGGCGGCTGAAGAGCGATCCGGCGACATCGCACATTCCGGTGGTGATGATCACCGCGCTCGACCAGGTTTCCGACCGCGTCCGCGGACTCGAGGCCGGCGCCGACGACTTCCTGACCAAGCCGGTCAACGATCTGCAACTGATGACGCGCGTCAAGAGCCTGGTTCGCCTGAAGTCGCTGACCGACGAGTTGCGGCTGCGCGCCTCGACGACGCGCAACATCGGCATCGAGGAGTTGCTCAGCCGCAATTTCGCATCCGAGGACACGACTCCGAAAGTGCTTTTGATCGACGAGCGCAAATCATCCGTCGAGCGCATCCAGAAGATGCTGCGCGACCGGGCCGACCTCGACGTCACACATGATCCGCATGCCGGTTTCTTCCAGGCCGCCGAGACGTCCTATGAATGCGTGATGATCTCGACCGCGTTCGCCGATTTCGATCCGCTGAGGCTCTGTTCGCAGTTGCGCTCGCTCGATCGCACCCGTTTCGTGCCGATCATTCTGTTGGCGGAGGAGGGCGAGGAGGAACGCATCATCCGCGGCCTCGAACTCGGCATCAATGATTATCTGATGCGGCCGATCGACCAGCAGGAGTTGACGGCGCGGCTGCGCACCCAGGTGCGCCGCAAGCGTTACAACGACCAGCTGCGCGCCAGCGTCACCCAGACCATCGAAATGGCGGTGACCGATGGACTGACCGGGCTGCACAACCGCCGCTATCTGGACAGCCACCTGCAGACGCTGTTCGATCGCGCCGTGGCGCGGCGCCGGCCGCTGTCGGTGATGATCACTGACCTCGACCGCTTCAAGGCGATCAACGACGCGCACGGTCATGACGGCGGCGACGAGGTCCTGCGGGAATTCGCACGACGGCTGCGCAAGAATGTCAGGGGTATCGACCTTGCCTGCCGCTTTGGCGGCGAGGAGTTCGTCGTGGTGATGCCGGACACCGAGGGCGCGGTGGCCGAGAAGGTAGCCGAGCGCATTCGCGCCGAAATCGCCCAGGCGGCTTTCGCCATCGGGCAGGACGGCAAGGCGATCGAAGTCACGGTCAGCGTCGGCGTGTCGTCGGTGCTGAAGGGCGTGGACACGGTGGCGGCGCTGATGAAGCGTGCCGATCTCGCGCTCTACGAAGCCAAGAGCGGCGGCCGCAACCGGGTTGTTGCCAAAGCCGCATAACCGGCCAAGGCTCCGAATATCCAGTCAACCCGACAGGGTTACCCGTTTACCTTAATCCAAGCGATTCGCGAGCCTTGGTTAAGAAACTGTTGATTTTCATAAGCTCTTGCGCAACTGTGCAGGCCAAGACGAAGCCGGCACGAGGATAGAAAGCCGGCTCCGTTCCCTGGGAATACCCCATGATGCTCAGGTCCGCCGCATCTCCTGGGTCCGTGGGGTCGGCCGGCCGGCGCTGGCACATAGTGGCCTCCTCGTACCGCTGCCAAACGCCGACCGGCCCCCTTCTCTCCAAAAGAACATCAGAACTCCGTGCCAAAGCACGGAGGAATCTGCGTTTTTGCATGTGAAATCGGAACACCCGTTCTAGCCGTTCCAACACAGTTTCGCTGTGAGAGCAGCCAACGATGAGGGGAAGAGCACCCCTTCCATTTCACAGATATGGCGCACAAGGGGCTTGCGGCAAGACCCGGCTCCTCCCGTAAACCCGCGACCCAAGCCAGGGTGCGGAAAACGGGAGTTATGACAATGATGTCAGATCATGCGGTTGTGATCGCCGGGGGTGGTCCGACGGGATTGATGCTGGCAGGCGAACTGGCGCTGGCAGGCATGGACGTTGCCATTGTCGAAAGGCGACCGGATCAGAAACTGGCAGGATTGCGCGCAGGCGGCCTGCATGCGCGCACTCTTGAGGTGCTCGACCAGCGCGGAATTGCGGATCGGTTCCTTTCACAGGGACAGACATCGCCGTCCGTGGGCTTGCACATGATCCGGTTAGACATCAGCGATTTTCCCACGCGCCACAATTATCTGCTGGCACTGCGGCAAAACCACATCGAGCGCATCCTGGCCGACTGGGTCGGCGAGTTGAAGGTGCCGATCTATCGCGGACACGAGGTTGCGGGGTTTATCCAGGACGCCAGCGGCGTCGATGTCAAACTGTCCAACGGCCACCGGCTGAAGACGACATATCTGGTTGGTTGCGACGGAGGCCGCAGCACCGTTCGCAAATCAGCCGGTATTGAGTTCGCCGGATGGGATCCGACGATGAGCTGGATGATTGCCGAGGTCGAGATATCGGAAGAGCCGGAATGGGGCTTCCGCAGCAACGCCTTCGGAATTCATGCCCTGGGTAAGATCGAGGACGGCAAAAAAGTTGGCGTCGTGCTGACGGAACCGAACCTGGAGGCCCGCGGCGAACCGTCCCTGCGCGAGCTCAGCGAGGCGCTGATCGCCATCTACGGCACCGATTACGGGGTCCACAATCCGACCTGGCTCTCGCGGTTCACCGACATGACGCGACAAGCCGTGAAATACCGCGACAGACGCGTCCTGCTGGCCGGTGACGCAGCGCACGTCCACCCGCCGATGGGCGGACAGGGCCTCAACATCGGCGTGCAGGACGCGGTTAACCTGGGATGGAAGCTCGCCCAAGTGGTCAAGCTGATATCACCGGAAAGCCTGCTCGACAGCTATCACACCGAACGCCATCCGGTCGCTGCCCGCGTGTTGCGCAACACGATGGCACAGGTCGCTCTTCGTCGTACGGATGACCGCAGCAAGGCATTGAACGACATCTTTGCCGAGTTGCTCGGCATGGATGAGCCCCGCAAACGGATCGCCGCCGAGATGTCCGGCCTGGGCGTCCATTACGACTTCGGCGAGGGGCATCCGCTGCTTGGGCGGCGAATGCCCGATCTCGATCTGGCCACCGCTGACGGACCGTTGCGGGTCTTCACCTTGCTGCACGACGCGCGGCCCGTGCTGCTCAACTTCGGTGAGCCCGGCAGGCTGGACCTCGCGCCCTGGGCTGATCGGGTCCGGCAGATCGACGCCGGTTACGCCGGTATCTGGGACCTCCCGGTGCTCGGGAGGGTCGCCGCGCCCGGCGCCGTCTTGATCCGGCCCGATGGTTATGTGGCTTGGGCCGGGGCGGGAACCCAACAGGGGCTGGTGGACGCGCTGACCACCTGGTTCGGGTCGCCTGCTGCCTCAGATTAGCAGATACGATCGAAGCGCGATCGCGCGACCGCCTTGAAAATATTGCGTCGCTCCCTCCGACAGTGCTCCTGACAGTTGGTTGACAGGAGCTTCCTTCTGTGCAGAAATTGGTTGGACCATTGGACCACTTGGAGGAAATGTGGACCAGAACAGCCTGCCACCCATCCAGACGACGGCGCGCGATGACGCCGTGCTGAAGGCGTTGGTGGGCTTTGTTCGCGCCGAGGCCTTGCAGCCGGGCGAGCGGCTTCCAACCGAGCGTATTCTGGCCGAGCGGCTGAAGGTCAGCCGCAACACCGTGCGCGAGGCGCTGACACGCTGGGAAGGGCTCGGCCTCGTCGAGAGGCGGCAGGGCAGCGGCACCTATCTCAAGGCGGCTGTTTCACACGATATGCTGCACATGCCGCTGACGCTGGCGGGCGGCAATGATTTCACCAGCCTGATGCAGACGATGGAGATCCGCCGCGCGCTGGAGGCGGAGGCCGCAGCTCTTTGCGCCGAACGCGCCAGCCAGGCAGATATCGCCGAAATCGCACGCAAGCTCGACATCATGGAGCAGGCGTTCCGCACGCGCGACGGCATGTCGGCGGAAGAGGATTGGGAGTTCCACCAGGCGATCTACCGGGCCTCGGGTAATCCGCTGTTCGAGCAGATCATCGCCGCCATGTACGAGTTGTTCCACCGCTTCTGGGAGCATCCGCTCGGCGTTCGCGATTTCGGCCATGCCAGCTTTCCCTATCACCGCACCATCTACGAATGCATCGCAGCCCGTGACCCGCAGGGCGCCCGCGCCGAAGCCCTCAAGCTGATCGCTACCGTCGAGGACGATCTCAAGCGCGGTGCCGCCAAACTCAAACTTTCGAGCCAGACATGAACGAGCATCCATCCGGTTCCGATCACGACTATCTCGCCGAGGCGGCGACACTCTTGGCGCATGACGAACCGTTCCCTGGCGGTGCGGTGGTGCCGCCGATCTACCAGACCTCGCTGTTCACCTTCGCCAGCTATGCCGAGATGGCCGATACCTTTGCTGGCAAACGAAAGCAGCCGATCTATTCGCGCGGCGACAATCCGACGGTGATGGAGTTCGAGGCGCGCGTGGCAGCGCTTGAGGGCGCAGAAGCCGCGCGCGGCTTTTCCAGCGGCATGGCGGCGATCAGTGCCACGGTGCTTGCGTTCGTTGGGGCAGGCGAGCGCATCGTGGCGGTGCGCAATTGCTATGGCGATGCCTACCGGCTGTTCGAGCGGCTGTTGCCTCGGCTCAACATCAAGGTCGACTATGTCGACGGCTCCGACCCGGATGCGGTCGCGGCGGCACTTCCCGGCGCCAAGCTGCTCTACCTGGAAAGCCCGACCTCGATGATGTTCGAGCTGCAGGACATCGCGCATCTGACACGGCTGGCCAAGGAACAGGGCATCGTCACCACCATCGACAATTCCTGGGCGACGCCGGTGTTCCAGAAGCCGATCGCGCATGGCGTCGACCTGGTGCTGCATTCGGCCTCGAAATACCTTGGCGGCCACAGCGACACCGTCGCTGGCGTCGTCGCGGGTTCGGCCGCTCATATCAAGCACATCAACGAGCAGACCTATTCCTATCTCGGCGGCAAGCTGTCGCCATTCGAAGCCTGGCTGTTGCTGCGCGGCTTGCGCACGCTGCCGCTGCGCCTGCCGCACCACATGAAGAGCGGCCTGACCATCGCCGAACGGCTGAAGGCGCATGCCAATGTCGAGCGCGTCAACCATCCTGTCTATTCGAACCATCCGGGCAAGGCGACACTGGCCGGCTATGCCGGTCTGTTCTCCTTCGAGGTGACGGACGAGATCGACATCCCCGTCTTCGTCGATGCGATGAAATATTTCCGCATCGGCGTCAGCTGGGGCGGGCATGAAAGCCTGGTCGTGCCGGCCAAGGCGTCGCTGGAGCAGACGCCTGGCCTGAATTCGATGGCGCGCTTCGGCGTCAGCCCCCGAACCATCCGCTTCAATATCGGATTGGAGAGTGTCGAAGACCTGTGGGCGGATGTCGCCCAAGCCTTCGAAAAAGCCAGAAAATAACAAGCGGGTTCAAAATGGGAGTCTTGAACATGAAAAAACTGACCGTCATGCTTGCCACCGTTGCGGGACTGGCGATTTCCGCCGGAAGTGCTGTGGCCGACTCGACCCTGAAAATGGTCGAAGTCATCACCAGCCCGCCGCGCACCGAATTCCTGAAGAAGCAGATCGCCGAATTCGAAACCGCCAATCCGGGCATCAAGGTCGAGCTTATCTCGCTGCCCTGGGGCCAGGCGTTCGAGAAATTCCTGACCATGGTGCAGGCCGGCGATACGCCTGACATCGTCGAAATGCCGGAACGCTGGATGGGCCTCTACGCCAACAATGCCCAGCTCGAGGATCTCGGCCCCTATATGGCCAAATGGGATGATGCCAAGACGCTGGGCGACCGCGCCAAGCAGTTCGGCTCGACCGTCAACAACACCCAGTTCATGATCCCTTACGGCTACTATGTGAACGCGCTGTTCTGGAACAAGAAACTGTTCAAGGAAGCCGGCCTCGATGGCCCGCCGGCGACGCTCGATGATTTCATCGCCGACGCCAAGAAAATCTCTGCGTTGCCGGGCAAATATGGCTACTGCCTGCGCGGCGGGCCGGGCGCTTTCAACGGCATGCACATGTTCATGAACATCGCCGCCGGCAAGGGTGGCTACTTCAACGAGGATGGCACTTCGACGATCAACGAAGAAGGCTCGGTCAAGGGCCTGCAGATGATGGCCGACATGTACAAGGACGGACTGGCGCCTAAGGATGCGGTGAGTTGGGGTTTCAACGAAACGGTCACCGGCTTCTATTCCGGCACCTGCGCCATGCTCAACCAGGATCCGGACGCGCTGCTCGGCATTGCCGACAAGATGAGCGCCGACGATTTCGCGGTAGCGCCATTGCCGGTCGGGCCGAGCGGCAAATCCTATCCGACGCTGGGCTATGCCGGCTGGGCGATGTTCGCCAACTCGCAGCACAAGGACGACGCCTGGAAACTGATGGCGACGCTTCTGTCGCCGAAGGACAATCTGGAATGGGCCAAGGAAGTCGGCGTTGTCCCGATCCACAACGGCGCCGACCAGGATCCCCATTTCAAGACGGAGCAGTTCAAGGGCTGGTTTACGGAGCTCAGCGACAGCTCCAAATATGAAATGGTCACCCCGCCGACGCATCTGGAGAACCTCGGCAATTTCGTCGACCAGGTGGCGATCAAGAATTTTCAGGAAGTGCTGCTTGGCCAGAAGACGGCCAAGGACGTCGCCGACCAGTGGGCTGCCTTCCTGACCAAGGAACAGCAGGATTGGCTGGCGAAGAACAAGAAGTAGTTTTTCTTCCCTTCTCCCCGTTCACGGGGAGAAGGTGTCACGAAGTGACGGATGAGGGCAGCACTAGCTTCTGCCAGGTTAGCGCTGCCCCTCATCTGTCTACGGCATCTTCTCCCAGTTTCACGGGGAGAAGGACACTCTCCGCCAGCCGACGTTCCAGGAGTGACCCCTAAACCAATGACCTATGCCGTGTCCGAAATACGATCCGCCGGCCAGCCGCGCCGCAAGCGGTTATCCCACGCCGCAATCGAGCCATGGCTCTATCTCAGCCCGGCGATCATCCTGCTGGTCGTGGTGCTTCTGGTGCCGCTGGTCATCGGCATCAGCTACTCCTTCCGCAAATTCTCGGCGTTCAAGTCCGAATATGTCGGGCTTGGGCAGTATCAGGCGATGCTGTCGGATCAGGTGCTGGGGCAGGCGCTGGTCAACACGTTGTGGTGGACCGTCGCCAGTCTGTTTTTCCAGTTCTTCCTTGGCCTCGGCCTGGCGCTGCTGCTCGACAAGCCATTTCGCGGCCGCAAGGCCGTGCAAGCCCTGGTGTTCCTGCCCTGGGCGGTGCCGTCCTTCCTGTCAGGCCTGACCTGGGCCTGGCTGTTCAATCCGATCATCGGCCCGTTGCCGCACTGGCTGTTTGCATTGGGGCTGAAGGCCGAGCCGACCAATGTGCTGTCCGATCCGTCAACCGCCATGTGGGGGCCGATCGTCGCCAATATCTGGTTCGGCATTCCGTTCTTCGCCATCACGCTCTTGGCGGCACTGAAATCCATTCCATCGGAACTGCATGAGGCGGCGGCCATCGACGGCGCTTCGCCCTGGCAGCGCTTCACCAAGGTGACGCTGCCGTTTCTGGCGCCGACCATCGCCATCACCGTGATGTTGCGCACCATCTGGATCGCCACCTTCGCCGACCTGATCTTCGTCATGACGGAGGGCGGGCCAGCCGGCTCGACCAACACGGTGCCGGTCTACATCTATGTCAGCGCCTTCAAATCGCTGGACAAGGGCTATGCCTCGGCGGTGGCGGTGCTGCTGCTCGTCCTGCTCATTGCTTATGCGATTGCGCTGATCGGTATCCGCCGCACCCTGGTGAGGCACGTCTGATGATCGCAGGACGCTCAACCTCGCAGCGCTTCTTCGGCGGCATCGGCCTCTACGCGGCAATCGCGGCCTACGTGCTCTTTGCCCTGTTCCCGATCTACTGGACGCTAAAAATCTCGGTCACGCCGGAGCGGCTTCTCTATTCCGAAGGCATCACCTTCTGGCCGTCGCACATGACGCTGCAGAATTTCGTCACCGTGCTCGAGGCCACCGATTTTCCGCGTTATTTCCTCAACAGCGTCATCGTCTCGGTATCGACGGCGGCACTGGTGACAATCATCGCCACGCTCGCCGGCTATGCAATGTCGCGCTTCACCTTTCGCGGCAAGGCGGCACTGGCGCTGATGTTGCTTTTGACCCAGACCTTTCCGCTGGTGATGGTCATTCCGCCGATCTACCGCGTGATGGGTCAGATCGGCCTGATCAACAGCCTGACCGGGCTGATCATCATCTACACCGCCTTCAACACGGCCTTTGCCACCTTCCTGATGCAGTCCTTCTTCGACGGCATCCCAAAGGATTTGGAGGAGGCCGCGATGATTGACGGCTGCACCCGAGCGCAGGCGATGCGCAAGGTGATCGTGCCGTTGACGCTACCGGGCATGGGCGCAACGCTCGGCTTCGTCTTCACCGCCGCCTGGAGCGAGCTTCTGTTCGCGCTGATGCTGATTTCCAGCGACGACCAAAAGACCTTTGCCGTCGGCTTGCTCACCTTCATCGGCAAGTTCGCCGTCGACTGGGGACAGATGATGGCGGCGTCCATCCTGGCGCTGATCCCGGTCTGTATCTTCTTCGCCTTCCTGCAACGCTATCTCGTCACCGGCCTGACCGCCGGCGCCGTCAAAGGATAGATCGATGGCCTCTGTTACGCTCGAAAACGTCCGCAAGGACTATGGCGCCGTCCGCGTCCTGCACGCGGTCGACCTTGAAATCGCCGATGGCGAGTTCGTGGTCCTGGTTGGGCCGTCAGGCTGCGGCAAGTCCACGCTCTTGCGCATGATCGCCGGGCTGGAGGAGGCTTCCGGCGGCGAGATCCGCATCGGCGAGCGGCTGGTCAACGACGTAGCACCCAAGGACCGCGACATCGCCATGGTGTTCCAGTCCTATGCGCTCTATCCGCATATGGACGTGTCGAAGAACATGGGTTTCAGCCTGCTCTTGAAGAAGGCGCAGAAGACGACGATCGATGCCAGGGTGGACGGCGCCGCCAAGCGGCTCGGGCTCGACACCTTCCTGCAGCGCCTGCCGCGGCAATTGTCGGGCGGCCAGCGCCAGCGCGTCGCCATGGGCCGTGCCATCGTGCGGGATCCCAAGGTCTTCCTGTTCGACGAACCGCTGTCGAACCTCGACGCCAAGCTGCGCGTCCATATGCGCGCCGAGATCAAGGCGCTGCACCAGCAGCTGAAGACGACATCGGTTTATGTCACGCACGACCAGATCGAGGCGATGACCATGGCCGACCGGATCGTCGTCATGCATGACGGGCTGATCCAGCAGGTCGGCGCGCCGCTCGATCTCTACGATCGGCCGGCCAACATGTTCGTCGCCGGTTTCATCGGTTCACCCGGCATGAATTTCCTGCCGGCGACGGTTCGGGAGGGCGCTACCCCGGAGGCCGTGCTGACCGACGGCCAGGCGCTGAGGCTGCCGGAAGGCCTGCCGCTCAAGGATGGTGACGCCATCACCGTCGGTTTGCGGCCCGAGCATATCAAGTTGGCGGATGACGGCGCGTTGAAGGGCGAGGTGGGTGTGGTCGAGCCGCTCGGGCTTTCGACGCAGTTCTACGTCAAGCTGGCCAGCCAGCAGCTTTGCGTCTTTGCTATGGGCCGTGCCGGCGTGAAGCCCGGCGACGAGGTACGGTTGGCGGCCGAACCACACCAGCTGCATCTATTCGATCCGAAGAGCGGTGAGCGCATCGGCTGAGGGACTCAGCCAGGGCGGATGCGGGCAGGATCACGCGCCGCTATCGGGCGGGAATACACGGTAACGCTACATTTCAATTGGATAAAATAGCGGAACGTCCAAGAGACATTTCCGGAACCTAACAGGACCACTCGGACCTTTGCGTGTCGAGCACAAGACCTTGGTCCCGCCGTCTTCTCAAAAAACGGAGGTTATTTCGCCACGAACTAGGCCGCCGTCGGAGCTAGTCAACACCGACGGCGGCACCTGCAATATGGGTGAGTGGGTTGTGTGCGGATATGGTGTGATCGCGGAAGGTGATTGTAAATCGCTAACCGCGAGGGCTTCTTTTAGACAGCGGCGAGCTGTCCAACGGGTTCTCAGCCGACTTGGCCGATCGCCGCTCCTTCAGCCACAGGGACTTCTTTCTCCTTGCCAGGTTCTCGTCTCGAACGCTGTCTTCGGCGGTCACTCCGCCATGCATCGCGGCAATCACGTAGTCGGCTCTGTTGGTTCGAAAGTCGCCTTTTTGTACGGACATCGTTTTCTCCCAGTGCGAGGCATTTCCCCCCTTTTTGCCTGACGCTGAAACTAACTGCCTATCCGTGGTGCAAGTCTACCAATCGGCGATTGTATTAAAACGATACACTCAGCAGGTATGGTGATGGCGCGATCGCACGAGAGGAGCCCATTCTGGCGGGGCTTCTTCATTGACCCGGTTGTGATCCTTGCGGGGGTGCCGCGGCGGGAGGGGCCGGAGCCTGCGGTGTGGGTTCCGTGGAAGGCGGGGCGGGGCTGTCAGGCTGAGGTGCAGGCTGTGCGGCCTCTTCCTCAGTCAGAACCTGGTCAGTCCTGGCCTTGATCTCATCGGCCGTCTGCTGGCTTATCAGCCCGTTGCTGACGGCGAAACCAGCAGCCAGAGCGACAAGGGCTGCAATGATTGCAGCTTTCAACTTCTTCGACATCCATAGGCGCCTTGTTCGTGACACCCAACCCACGGCCAAGGGTGCCGCAACCCTGGCGAAGGGTCAATCCTTTGGCTGGAGTCTCTGCTCGGATGCAACGAAATCAATTGGCTACAAACGAAAAACGCCGCCCATTGGGCGGCGTTTCGGCATTGCAGCGAGAAACCCAGATTACTTGATCTTGGTTTCCTTGAATTCGACGTGCTTCTTGGCGACCGGGTCGTACTTGCGGAACGACAGCTTGTCGGTCTTGGTGCGGCTGTTCTTGCTGGTCACGTAGAAGAAACCGGTGTCGGCGGTCGACAGAAGCTTGATCTTGATGTTTGCGGCTTTGGCCATGATATCAGTCCGTTTGTTCGTGGGGTTTTGGCCGCTGGAGCACGGGGAAACACCCGGACGCGGGAAACTTGGCGCGACACATAAAGAACGCGCCCGGAAAGTCAAGCCCGGCAAGCCTCGTGCGATCCGCCTGAGCCTGCTGGTGAACGGAAATCATGCGGTTTCTGTCGCCGGTGCAGTAACCTTCTTCCAGTCTCCGGTCGTGTTCCACCAGCGATTCGGATTGGCGCGGTCGTCCAGCCCCTTGGAACGGCTGGCGAGAATCGGTTGAATGCGGATCACCGGTTCCTGATAGGAATGTGCTTGGAAAATCGCCTCGACGACACGAGCGGCCAGCGCCTGATCGTCCGGCAGTTCGAAGGAAACCTCGACCGTGCCGGGCCGCCGCCTCAATTCGGTTTCGGCGCCGGCGGCCGCACCGTCAAGCGGCCTGTAGCGTTCGATGCCGTGCGCCGACTGATAGGCATTGCGGTCATACTTGCCCATGGCCAGCGGCGCTATCGCCACCACGGCATCCATGATGCGGTCGACGTCGGCGGCCGGAGCCTGGAACGTTACAAGCAGAAGCAGTGTCATTCGTAGCGATGTGGTTTCAAAGCCGCTGTCGATCATGGAAGGGTCCTCGAGTGTTTTGGGACGCCTTTTTAGCCCTGTGCTCCTGACACGGTTCTGTCAGCAGCCTGTCTCCGTGCCGTGCCAAATGCATGGCTGGCCACAGTCGCGCTACAGCAGGATCTTGCGAACCAACCTGACGGCGACCAAAGCGATATAGGCGGCGAAGAACAGGCCGAGCGACCAGCCGAAGCCGGACGGGCCGAACGCATCCATGCCGATGCCGATCGCCTGCGGGCCGAGCACCATGCCGACGCCGTAGCACAGCACGAAGGCGGCGTTGGCCGACGCCAGTTCATGGCCGGAAAGCTGCGAGCCGAGATGGGCGAGGCCGATCGTGTACATGGCAGCGACGACGCCGCCCCAGACGAACAGAAGCGCGGCCATCAGATGCCAATTCTGGGCGAAGAAGGGCATGAAGACGGTGCCGATAAGACCGACCGTGGCGCAGGCAATCAGCAGGTAGCGGCGATCGCTGACGCGGTCGCTGATCATGCCGATCGGGATCTGCAACAACACATTGCCGAGGCCGATCATGGTCAGCAGAAGTGCTGCATCGGCTTCGGAATAGCCGATTCGGCTGCCATAGATCGGGAACAGCGCAAAGCCGCCGGTTTCCACCGCGCCGAACACCAGCACGGCAGCGGTCGCCGACGGCACCAGCCAGATGTAGCGCAGGAAATTGCTGGTTTCGCCATCCGAGGCGATCGACGGGCTCTCGTTGCGTGCTGCCAGCACGGGTATGGCCGCCAGCGTCACCAACGCGATGATGACGCCGAACGGCCTGAAGCCGGAACTGCCGAGATGGGCGAACAGCCACGGTCCGGCGGCAAAGCCGAGCGACAGGACAGTGGCATAAATGCCCAGCACAAGGCCGCGTCGGTGCGGCGGCGCCGAGGTGCTGATCCAGAATTCGGACAGGATGAACAGCACCGTCAGCGCAATGTGCAGCACGATGCGCAGCGGAAACCACATCCAGAAATCGGGTGCGAAATGAAAGCCGACAAAGGCCAGCGCGCCGGCGGCGATCATGGCGATCATGGTCCAGGCAACGCCGAACCGCATGGCGAGCGGGGTCGCCAGCGGCGCACCGGCGATCGAGGCGAGGCCGGCAACGGCGGTGTTGAGGCCGATCATCGAAGCCGAATGGCCGCGCGTTTCGAGGATGACGCTGAGCAGCGGCATGCCAAGGCCGATGGCGATGCCGACGACGCTGATCGACGAGATCGCCGCCACCATCGGCAGCCAGTGTACGCGTTTGTCGCCCTGTGGTTGGGTATCGACCGTCATGGGATGCTGAATACTCTGTCTGTTTGATCTTACGCAATTCCGGGCGGAAAACCGCGTCACACTTCTCCTGGAATTGCTCTAGAGAAGTTCGCGGGTGAAGCGGTTGCGGACAAGCCGGTAGAAGGGCACGGGACCGCCCGGACGCAACAGCGGGTCATGGGCGAGGCGCTTTTGCAGCTCGTCCAGGATCATTTGGGTGATGTCGGGTATGTCGGCTTCCCTGGCCTTGGCGAGCGGCAGCCAGACCAGCTCTTCGAGCTCGTTGGTGGGACCGCCACCGGGCAGTTCGACGGCGACGTCGTCACGCCAGGCGCTGAAGAAGCGCGTGTCGAAGCGGCGCACCCGGTTGGGCGGCGTGATGGCGCGCGCAACGAAGCGCAGCATGTCGAGAGAGGGTTGCACGCCGTGTTCGGCAAAGCCTTGCCAATCGGGCCTGAGGGTTGCGAAAGCACCCTTGCGGCCGATCAGCAGCCCGGCTTCCTCATAGGTTTCGCGGATGGCCGACAGGGCGATGGCGCGGGCTCGTGCGGCGCTTGTGCGGCCTGGCCCGGCGATCAGCCTGGCTTCCTGCTCCGGGTGCAAGGCGGCGACGACCGGTATGCGGCTGTCGGCCGGATCGGTGCGGCCGCCGGGAAAGACGAACTTGCCCGGCATGAAGGCGTGGCCGGCATGACGGCGACCCATCAGAACCAGCACATCATCGTCCTTGCGGTCGAGCAGGATGAGGGTTGCCGCGTCGCGCGGGCGGATTGGCCGGTCGCTATGAGCGATCATGCTCCGCTCGATCCTGTCGACTTCCGCCTTGGTCATACCGTCCATGCGCAGGACCTAGCGAAAACTTCTGGCAAGCGAAAGTGGCCTTTCACGGTCGGTATGTTGCACCAGGCAGCATTCTTGGCTGCGGCCTAGGCTCCGGGATGCGGCTCGATCACGTCGTGCTCGCCGCCGAAGCCGTGCATATAGAAGGCCCATTGCAGTCCGATGACGGCACCCTTGATCGGCTGCAGCAGCGCAACCGACAAAAGGATGGTCAGCGGCACCCAGATGGCGATGTGCTGCCATGTGGACAGCGTCGACGTCGCCTCAACGCCCATGAAGGCGCCCAGCACGATGTGGCCGACGATGACGATGACGAGATAGGCGGGCAGGTCGTCGGCCCGGTGGTGATGCAATTCCTCGCCGCAGACACTGCATGTGTCGACGGTCTTGGTGAAAGCGCGAAACAGCTTGCCTTCGCCGCAATGCGGGCAGCGGCCGAGCAGGCCGCGCTTCATCGCCGTCCACAGCGGGCGCGCGGTCCGGCCCGAGTGATGTTCTCCGCCGAAAACCTGTTCTTCCATGGCTGTTGTCATCATCGTCTCCTGCCGCGCGAACCCGGTCGCGATTGCGACGCGCGGGCGCGGCCCTTGGCCTTGTGAAACGACCGCTTGGAGCCCGGCAGAGGCTTCGGGTCGGTCAACATCTCGAAGCGCATCGCCCCGGCCATCGGCGCCACCTCAATGAGTCGGACCTCGACACGGTCCGCGAGCTGATAACCTTTGCCCGAGCGTTCTCCGAACAGGGAGCGAGCGGTTTCATCGTATATATAGTAATCGCCGCCCAGAGTTGACACCGGGATGAAGCCATCCGCGCCGTACTGCGGCAATTGGACAAATAGTCCTGACTTGGTGACGCCGGAGATGCGGGCATCGAACCGGTCGTCGACGCGTTCGGCGAGATAGCTGGCGATCAGACGGTCGACCGTGTCCCGCTCGGCCGCCATTGCGCGGCGTTCCGTGCCGGAAATCAGCACCGCGACATCTTCGAGCCGTGCCGCTTCGTCCTGCGTCAGCCCGCCCGGACCCAATCCGAGTGCGGCAATAAGTCCGCGATGCACGATCAAATCGGCATAGCGGCGGATCGGCGAGGTGAAATGGGCGTAGCGGCGGAGGTTGAGACCGAAATGGCCGATGTTCTTTGGCGAGTATTCGGCTTGGCTCTGCGAGCGCAGAACCACTTCGTTGACCAGGCCTTCATTGTCGGCGCCGCGCACGCGCTCCAAAATGCCGTTGAACTGGCTTGGCTGCATCTGCGCGCCGCGCGCAAGTGACAGGCCCAATGTCTGCAGGAACTCGCGCAGCGATTCCTGTTTGGCCAGCGATGGCGCGTCATGGACGCGATAGACCAGTTCCTGTTTCTTCGCTTCGAGCGTTTCGGCCGCCGCGACATTGGCCTGGATCATGAATTCTTCGATGAGCTTGTGGGCATCGAGCCGGTCCGGCACGATGACGCGATCGACGGTGCCGTCCGGCTTTAGCACGATCTTGCGCTCCGGCAGGTCGAGTTCGAGCGGCTGGCGGCCATCGCGGCCGCGCTTCAGGATCGCATAGGCGTCCCACAGTGGCTTCAGCACGGTTTTGAGGATCGGGCCTGTCTTGTCGTCCGGCGCGCCCTCGATCGCCGCCTGAGCCTGCTGGTAGGCGAGCTTTGCCGCCGACTTCATCATGACGCGATGGAAGGAGTGCCTGAGCTTGCGGCCCTCGGCCGAAAAAACCATGCGCACTGCCAATGCCGGCCGGTCCTGGCCCTCGCGCAGCGAGCAGAGATCGTTGGAGATGCGCTCGGGCAGCATCGGCACGACGCGATCCGGGAAATACACCGAATTGCCGCGCTTCAGCGCTTCGCGGTCGAGTGCCGTGCCGTAGCGCACATAGGCGGCGACGTCGGCGATGGCGACAGTGGCGACCACGCCGCCCGGGTTCTTCTCGTCGAGATCCGGCGTGGCGAAGACGGCGTCGTCATGATCCTTGGCGTCGGCCGGATCGATGGTGATCAACGGCAGGTCGCGCCAATCCTCGCGGTGATCCAGCGTCGCGGGTTTGACCGCTTCGGATTCTGCGATGACGTCGGCCGGGAAGATATGCGGAATGTCGTGTGCGTGGATGGCGATCATCGAGACCGCCTTTTCGCTGGTCAGCGAGCCCAGCACGTTGAGCACCTTGGCCCTCGGCAGCCCATAGCGGGAAGCCCGCGCCGGCTCGACCTCGACCAGGTCACCGTTCTTGGCGCCGTTCTGGAATTCCTTGTCGACGATCAGTTCGGGCTGGCGCCGTTCCACCGGTTCGATGCGGAAGGTGCCGTCCTGCAAGATGCGAAAGACACCGAGCACGGCATCGGTGCGTTTTTCGAAAATCTTCACCACCCGCCCGGTGTAGGCGGGGCCGCCCAGGGCGACGTTCGTGTCGTCGGCCGGAAAGGTCTTGGCCAGCACGCGGTCGCCAATGCCGGGCGCCGGTCCACCGCCACTGCGCGACAGGCGGATGGAAACGATGGGCGGCGGCCCATTGGCCGTGTGTTCGGTAGGACGCGCCAAGAGCACGCCATCGGCATCACGGTCAAAAATATCGAGGACCGTGACATGGGGCAGGGCGCCGACGCGGGCCAACCCCTTGCGTTCCTTGGTAAGGACGCCTTCGTCCTGCAAGTCGCGCAGCAGATCCTTCAGCCAGATGCGGTCGTCGCCGCGCAGTGCGAAAGCTTTCGCGATGTCGCGTTTGCCGGCGCGATCGGGATTTTCGGCGATGTAGCGCAAAATTTCGTCACGCGACGGCCGGTAGTCGTCCTTGACCTTGGCCCTGGTGTCGGCGGTGCGCGGATCGCCGTGGGTTCTGCCGGTGATCTTGCGCGCCACGCTGCCCTATCCTTTTTTCTTCGCGGCCGGCTTCTTCGCAGCCGGCTTCTTGGCGGCTGCTTTCTTGGTTGCCGGGGCCTTGGCCGCCGCTGCCTTGCGGAACGGCTTCTTGCCGCCGCCGCCCTTGGCTTCCTTCTCGGCAATCAGCGCCAGCGCGTCCTCGATGGTCACCGACTGTGGATCCCTGCCCTTGGGCAGGGTGGCGTTGACCTTGCCGAAATTCACGTAAGGTCCGTATTTGCCGTCGCGCACGACGATCTTGCCGCCGCCATCGGGATGGTCGCCAAGCTCCTTGAGCGCAGCGGCAGTGCCGCCATTGCGTCCGCCCTTGCCCTTCAACTGCTTCTCGGCGATCACCGACACGGCGCGGTTGAGGCCGATCGAGAACACGTCCTCGATGCTCTCGAGATTGGCATAGGTGCCGTCATGCAGCACGAACGGACCGTAGCGGCCGAGCCCGGCCGAGATCATCTTGGCCGTTTCCGGATGCTGGCCGACATCGCGGGGTAGCGACAGCAGCGCCAGCGCCTTTTCGTGATCGATCGATTCTGCCGTCCAGCCCTTGGGCAGGCTGGAGCGCTTGGCTTCCTTGCCGTCGCCGCGCTGCAGGTAGGGGCCGAAGCGGCCGCTCCGCAGCGTGATTTCCTCTGACGTGTAGGGATCCTTACCGATGACCTTGGTGCCGTCCTCGCCGCCGCCATTCTCGCCATTCGGATTGGCGGCGTCGCCGAGCTGGCGGGTGAAGGAGCATTCGGGATAGTTGGAGCAACCGACGAAGGCGCCGAACTTGCCGAGTTTCAGCGACAGATTGCCGGTGCCGCATTTCGGGCAGATGCGCGGGTTCGAACCGTCTTCGCGCGCGGGGAACACCAGCGGCGCCAGCTCTTCATTCAGCGCGTCCAGCACGTCGGTGACGCGCAGTTCCTTGATGTCGGCGACGGCACCGGAAAAATCGTTCCAGAAATCGCGCAGCACGTCCTTCCAGGCGAGCTTGCCGTCGGAAATCTCGTCGAGCTTCTCTTCCAGAGATGCCGTGAAGTCGTACTCGACATAGCGCTTGAAGAAGCTTTCGAGGAAGGCCGACAGCAGCCGGCCCTTGGCCTGCGGCACCAGCCGGCGCTTGTCGATGGTGACATAGTCGCGGTCTTCGAGCGTCTTCAGGATCGCCGTATATGTGGAAGGCCGGCCGATGCCGAGTTCTTCCAGCTTCTTGATTAGCGAAGCTTCCGAATAACGCGGCGGCGGCTCGGTGGTGTGCTGGGTGGCATTGATCGCCTGGCGGGCAAGCTGCTCGCCGGCGCGGATTTCGGGCAGCCGACGGTTTTCCTCGTCTTCCGCATCGTCGTCCTTCTGGTCGGTGTAGGCGGCGATGAAGCCGTCGAAGCGAACGACCGAACCGATAGCACGCAGCTCCGCGGTGCGCGATCCGTTGACCGCTTCGATCTCGGCGGTGGTGCGCTCGATCTCGGCGGACTGCATCTGGCTGGCGATGGCGCGCTTCCAGATCAGCTCATAGAGCCGCATCTGGTCGGAATCGAGATATTGCCTGACCGATGCCGGGGTGCGCATGAAATCCGTCGGGCGGATCGCTTCGTGCGCTTCCTGGGCGTTCTTGGCTTTGGCCGTATATTGGCGCGGCTTTTCCGGCAGGTATTTTGCGCCGAATTCCTTGGCAATGGCGTCGCGTGCGGCGTCGATCGCCTCGGGTGCCATCTGCACGCCGTCGGTTCGCATATAGGTGATGAGACCTGTGGTCTCGCCGCCGATCTCCATGCCTTCATAGAGACGTTGCGCGACCTGCATGGTGCGGCTGGCCGAGAAGCCGAGACCTGACGAAGCGGCCTGCTGCAGGGTCGAAGTGGTGAAAGGCGGGCCGGGATTGCGCTTGGTCGGCTTGGCTTCCACCGACACCGCCTTGAAGGTTGCGCCATCAAGCATCGACTTGATGTCGTCGGCCTGCGCCTTGTTGGAAATGTCGAGCTTTTGCAGCTTCTTGCGGTCGAAGGCGGTCAGCCGCGCTTCGAAATTCTCGTTGCGCGGCGTGCCCAGCAGGGCGGCGATCTGCCAGTATTCCTCGCGGATGAAGCGCTCGATCTCGGATTCGCGGTCGCAGACGAGACGCAACGCAACCGACTGGACGCGGCCGGCCGAGCGGGCGCCCGGCAGCTTGCGCCACAGCACCGGCGACAGCGTGAAGCCGACGAGATAATCCAGCGCCCGGCGGGCGAGATAGGCATCGACCAGCGGCGCATCGATCTGGCGCGGATTGGCCATCGCCTCCAGAACCGACGATTTGGTGATGGCGTTGAAGACGACGCGGCTGACCGGCTTGTCCTTCAGCGCACGCTTCTGCTTCAGCACTTCCAGCACATGCCAGGAAATCGCCTCGCCTTCGCGATCCGGATCGGTGGCGAGGATCAGGCCGTCGGCATCCTTGACCGCCTTGGCTATGTCGGCAAGCCGTTTGCCAGAGGCGGTGTCGACCGCCCAGGACATGGCGAAATCCTCATCCGGACGCACCGAGCCATCCTTGGCCGGCAAATCCCTGACATGGCCGAACGAGGCCAGAACCTTGTAGTTCTTGCCGAGGTATTTGTTGATTGTCTTCGCCTTGGCCGGCGATTCGACGACGACGACGTCCATGAGGTCTCATATCAGCTGTGGTGCGGCAGAAGAATTCCGCTGCGCGCGACGAAATCTCGTTCTATTTGTCGCTCACATGGCCGCGCTTTTGCATCCGGTCAAGGGGAAGCGCCCAAATTGCGGGCCGGTCCGCAGCAATACACTCTAAGAGTGTATGGAGAAAATCACAGAATTTTGGGAAAGGGAGATGTGGTGCCGAGCCGGCGAAAACGACCTGGTTTCCACCGAGTCGCGGAGTGACGGCCGGGAATAGCGTCGGTTCGACGCCAGAACGGCTGATTGATGCTGGCCGCCGGCGGCATGGAGCGATGCCCGGCGACCAGTCAGCAGGCGGGACTGGGATAGAGTGGCTTAGTCGGCCTTGACGATGTGCCAGACTTCGCCGACGCCGTCGCCGGTCACGTCGCCGGGCTTCTTGTCCTTTATGAAGGTGTAGACCGGCTTGCCGTCATAGGCCCACATCTTGGTGCCGTCGGTGCGGTCGACAACGGTCCATTCGTCATCCGCCTTGGCGCCGGCTTCGGCCTTCAGCGGCGGCCAGTTGGTGGCGCATTTGTCGTAGCAGTTGGTCTTGCCCTTCTCGTCCTTGTCATAGGTGTAAAGCGTCATGCCGTTGGCGTCGGTGTAGATCTTGGTGCCATTGACCTCGGCTTCCTTCCACGCGTCGGCGGCGAAGGATGCGGCGGTGCTGAGTAGAAGCGCTGCCAGTCCTGCGGTTATGGTTTTCATGGAAATCTCCCTGACTGATATCTGGAGACGCGCGGGAAATCGCGGCCTCACAGCATCAACGCCTGCGAGCCGTCGTTTCTTCCTGGCAAGTGCGTCGGGCAATGGATGATCTTGCCAACACAATGGTGATTGGTGGACAAGGCTGCGCGTCGCTATATCGGCGTCACGGCATTGGAGTTCTTGGAAATGGCATTGGACATCGGCTATGTCAGCGCGATCGGGGCGGGAGCTATCTCGTTCCTGTCGCCTTGCGTGCTGCCGCTGGTGCCGCCTTATCTCTGTTATATGGCCGGCGTGTCGGTCGACGATTTCCGCGGCAATGCCGGTGCGACAGCGCGTGAAGGCGCACGCGGCGCGCTGCTCTTTTCCTCGATCGCCTTCGTGCTCGGCTTCTCGACCGTCTTTGTCGCGCTGGGCGCCGGCGCCTCGACCATCGGCCGGCTGCTGCGCGTCTGGCAGGAGCCGCTGGCAATGGGCGCCGGTGTGCTGATCATCCTGATGGGCCTGAATTTCCTCGGCATCCTGCGCATTCCGCTGCTGTCGCGCGAGGCGCGCTTCCAGTCGCAGGGAAAACCGGCGAGTGCTGTCGCCGCCTATGTCATGGGGCTGGCTTTCGCCTTCGGCTGGACGCCCTGCATCGGCCCGGTGCTGGGGCCGATCCTGACGCTGGCAGGTGGTCGCGAAACGGTGGGCGAGGGCGCGCTGCTGCTCGCCGCCTATTCGCTCGGGCTGGGCATCCCGTTCCTGATCGCCGCGCTGTTTTCAGGCGCCTTCATGCGCTTCCTCGGCAAATTCCGCGTCCATCTCGGCCGTGTCGAAAAGGCGATCGGCGCGCTGCTGGTCGTTGCCGGCGTGTTTTTCCTCACCGGCGGCGTGCAGACCGTTTCCTACTGGCTGCTGGAGAATTTCCCGGTGCTGGGGCGGCTGGGGTAGCGGCGGGCAAATGCCCAGGCTGAGCCCAGGATCGAACTGTGGACCCGCTGATTAAAAGTCAGTTGCTCTACCATCGCACCGGAATTTAACCGCATTGGTGAAGCATGGCGCCACTGCTAGCATGCTTTGATTCCCAACCCTTTTCATATGGTTGTCGTTCCATGAGCCAGAGATCCTGCCTGTCCGTCATCCTTGCCGCCGGCGAAGGCACGCGCATGAAGAGCGTGCTGCCGAAGGTGCTGCACCAGATCGCCGGCCTGCCGATGGTCGCCCATGTGGTGAAGGCGGCCGAAGCCGCTGGTGCCGGCAGCCAGGCGCTGGTGATCGGCCATGGGGCCGAAGAGATGCGCAAGGCGGCGGCGAAATTCGCTCCGAAGGCCGAGACCTTCGTGCAGGACAAGCGCCTCGGCACCGCGCATGCCGTGCTCGCCGCGCGCGATGCGATATCAAAGGGTTATGACGATATCCTGGTGATGTTCGGCGACACGCCGCTGATCGACGCGGATGCGCTGACCGTGGCGCGGCTGAAACTGGCGGAAGGTGCGGCCGTCGTCGTGGTTGGCTTCCGTCCGCCCAGCCCGACGGGCTATGGCCGGCTGATCGAAAAGGACGGCAAGCTGGTCGCCATCCGCGAGGAAAAGGATTGCTCCGAGGAGGAGAAAAAAATCGGCTTCTGCAATGCCGGGATGATGGCGGTAGCCGGCGCCCATGCGCTGAAGCTGCTCGATCAGGTCGGCAACAAGAATGCCAAGGGCGAGTACTACCTCACCGACATTGTCGAGATCGCCAGCGGGCGCGGCCTTGACGTCGTCGCCACCGAAGCCAGCTTCGAGAGCGCGCTCGGCATCAACAATCGCGCCGAACTGGCGCAAGCTGAGGGTATCTGGCAGGCGCGTCGCCGACACGAAGCGATGCTGTCGGGTGTGACGCTGATTGCGCCGGAGACGGTGTATTTCTCGCACGACACCGAGATTGGCGCTGACACCATCGTCGAGCCCAATGTCTGGTTCGGCCCGGGCGTGAAGATCGCCACGGGCGCCAAGATCCATGCGTTCAGCCATATCGAAGGCGCCACCATTGCGTCCAATTGCGATGTCGGGCCGTATGCGCGGCTGCGGCCGGGTGCGGATCTCCGGAACAAGGCCAAAGTCGGCAATTTCTGCGAGGTCAAGCAGGCCGTTATCGAGGAGGGCGCCAAGGTCAACCATTTGACCTATATCGGCGATGCCCGCGTCGGCGCGGGTGCCAATATCGGCGCCGGCACCATCACCTGCAATTATGACGGCTATTCGAAATTCTTCACGGACATCGGCGAGGGCGCGTTCATTGGCTCCAATTCGTCGCTGGTGGCGCCTGTCACCATCGGCAAGGGCGGCTACATCGCCTCGGGCAGCGTGATCACCGAAAGCGTGCCCGACGACGCGCTGGCCTTCGGCCGCGCCCGCCAGAAGACGATTCCAGGCAAGGGCAAGGAATTGCGCGAGCGCTTTGCTTCGGCGGCGGCGGCGAAGAAAAAGGCTGCTGGATAACGGGCGTTAGCCGGAAGTCTTCGCGTCCTTGCCGAAAGCGGCCGTGACTTCGATCTTGCCGACGATCGCCTTGTTGAATTCAGGGAGATCTTCGGCCGGAATCCAGTATTCCAGATGCGCCTTGCTGCCAGCGTGCTCGACCCGGTAGCGGTCGAGAAAGCTCTTGAGAACGTCGAACCGGGTGACGAACCCCGAGCCGCTGGCCGGCACGTTCCAGTCGCGTGCGATCTGCACCGCATAGGCTTCGGTCGTCACGGGATAGAAAATGGGCTGCTCGGGCAGGCGCGGCGGAAACGCCTGCATCCCCGAGGCCTGGATCAGTTTCAGTTCCCTGGGGCCGACAGGGCGCCAGAGGGTTACGGTGGGCTTGCTCTCGCTCATGGCAGGGCTATTAGCGAGATATCTCTCTGGTGAAAACCATCGTCTGAAAACCGAAGCCTGACAAACCGAACGATTGCAGTAACCGGATTGCAAGAGCGGTCTGTCATGGTGCATCGACAAGAATGAGCGTTCCGTTACACGGGACGAAATGCAATGTGACTTTCACGGCAGGCCGGCCATCCCTAAATAGTGCTGGTTTTCCGGGGATTCGGGGGCTTTCTGCATGTGCGGTATCGTTGGAATCGTCGGCCACTCGCAGGTTGCGCCGCTCATCGTCGATGCGTTGAAGCGGTTGGAGTACCGCGGCTATGACTCGGCCGGCGTCGCCACCATCGAGCGTGGCGAACTCGCCCGGCGCCGTGCCGAAGGCAAGCTGATCAACCTGGAGCGCCGGCTCAAGGACGAGCCGCTCGATGGCACGATCGGCATCGGTCACACGCGCTGGGCGACGCATGGCGTGCCCAACGAGACGAATGCGCACCCGCATTTTTCCGACGGCGTCGCCATCGTCCACAACGGCATCATCGAGAATTTCGCCGAATTGCGCGAAGAACTTATCCGCGACGGCTATTCTTTTTCGTCGCAGACCGACACCGAGGTCGTGGCGCATCTGGTGGCGCGCGAACTCGCCAGGGGGCTGAAGCCGGTCGAAGCCGCGCACCAGGCGCTGAAGCGGCTGGAAGGGGCCTTCGCGCTGGCCATCATGTTCAAGGGCGATGAAGACCTGATCGTCGGCGCGCGCAACGGTCCGCCTTTGGCCGTCGGCCATGGCGATGGCGAGATGTTTTTGGGCTCCGACGCCATCGCGCTCGCACCGTTCACCAATTCGATCACCTATCTCGAAGATGGCGACTGGGCGGTGGTGCGCCGCGGCGGCGTCACCATCTTCGACATCGACGGCACAAAGGTCGACCGCAAGCGCCAGCAGTCGCTTTCGACCAGCTTCATGGTCGACAAGGGCAACCGGCGCCATTTCATGGAGAAGGAAATCCATGAGCAGCCCGAGGTCATCTCGCACACGCTGGCGAATTATCTGGATTTTGTCGGCGGCGTCTCCAAGCCGCTCGACCTGCCTTTCGATTTCGCCAAAATCGACCGGCTGGCGATTTCGGCCTGCGGCACCGCCTATCTCGCCGGCCTGATTGGCAAGTACTGGTTCGAGCGTTACGCGCGGCTGCCGGTCGACATCGATGTCGCTTCGGAATTCCGTTACCGCGAAATGCCGCTGTCGAAGAACGATGCCGCCTTCTTCATCTCGCAATCGGGCGAGACCGCCGACACGCTGGCCTCGCTGCGCTACTGCCGCAAGGCGGGGATGAAGATCGGCGCCGTCGTCAATGTGCGGGAATCGACGATGGCGCGCGAATCCGACGTCGTGCTGCCGACGCTGGCGGGACCGGAGATCGGCGTTGCCTCGACCAAGGCGTTCACCTGCCAGCTGTCCGTGCTGGCATCGCTTGCCGTGCGTGCCGGCGTGGCGCGCGGGACAATCTCGAAGGAGCAGGAAAAGACCTTTGTGCGCGAGCTTTCGGAAGCACCGCGCTATGCCAATCAGGTGCTGAAGCTCGACAATCAGATCGAAAAGATCGCGCGCGACCTCGCGCACTATAAGAACGTGCTCTATCTCGGCCGCGACACCAATTTCCCGCTGGCCATGGAAGGCGCGCTAAAACTCAAGGAAATCTCCTATATCCACGCCGAAGGCTATGCAGCCGGCGAACTGAAGCATGGCCCGATCGCACTGATCGACGAGAACATGCCGGTCATCGTCATCGCGCCGCACGACCGCATTTTCGAGAAAACCGTGTCGAACATGCAGGAAGTGGCGGCGCGCGGCGGCAAGATCATCCTGCTCACCGACAGCAAGGGCGCGGCTCTGACGAGCGTCAAGACGATGGAGACGATCGTGCTGCCGGACGTGCCGGAAATCATCTCCCCGATCATCTACGCGCTGCCGATCCAGATGCTCGCCTATTTCACCGCCGTGTTCATGGGCACCGACGTCGACCAGCCGCGCAATCTGGCGAAATCGGTGACGGTGGAGTAGCTATCGGCAACTCACCATTTGCCACCGATCAACCGGCGGTAAATTTGTATCGGCCGATGATACATTTGCTTGCGTGCTGGTCTGAATCAATGTATGATACAGTCCAGAGGGCGCGTTATTGATCGTTTCGTTCAAAGGCAAGGCGGTCGAAGCGGTTGCCGAAGGGAAGGCGCCAAAAGGCTTTCCGCCGGATTTGGTTGCCCGCGGCGAACGTCGCCTCCGCGCAATTGCCAACGCTGCCCAACTGAATGACCTTCGATCGCCGCCCGGAAATCACCTCGAAGCCCTGAAAGGGAGCCGCGCCGGACAGCATTCAATTCGCATCAACGACCAATGGCGCATCTGCTTCAAATGGACCGACGCTGGCGCTGAAGACGTGGAGATCGTCGATTACCATTGAGCAGGCATTTGCCCTGAACCCTTGAGGACCCTGAATTATGCTCAAGTTCGCACGTCCAGTTCATCCTGGAGAATTCCTGCGCGAAGAATATCTCGCCCCGCTCGGCATGAGTGCCGGCGCGCTGGCAAAAAAGCTCAATCTTCCGCGCACCCGTATCGAGCGCATTGCCAAGGAGGAGATCGGCTTGACCCCCGATACGGCCCTCCGCCTCGCCAGATTTTTCAACACCACACCCGAATTCTGGATGAATTTTCAACAGGCCTATGAGCTTGAAACCGAAGCCAGGAAACTGGCGCCGGAACTCGAGAAAATCGAACCGCTGGAAGTGGCGGCATAATCGGCTCTTTAAAAACTTCGCAGTTCCAATACGTCCTCTGGTTCACTATGTTGCGCTGCAACCCGCGCCCCGGTGAACCATGTCCGATGCTCCCAAGACCTCCGGCGTGACCCGGCTGAGGAACTATTTCCTCACAGGCTTCGTCGTCTGTGCGCCATTGGCGATCACCGCCTATATCGCCTGGTCTTTCATCGGCTGGGTCGATTCCTGGGTGAAACCCTATATTCCGGCCCGCTACAGCCCTGACACCTATTTGTCGTTTCCGGTGCCGGGGTTCGGGCTGATCGTGGCGCTGATCCTGATCACGCTGATCGGCTTCCTGACAGCCAACATCGTCGGCCGCGCCATCGTCAATTTCGGCGAGCGCCTGCTTGGCCGCATGCCGCTGGTGCGGGGCATCTATGGCTCGCTGAAGCAGATTTTCGAGACCGTGCTGTCGAACAAGGGTGACATGTTCCGCCAGGTCGGGCTGGTCGAATATCCGCGCAAGGGTGTGTGGTCGCTGGTGTTCGTCGCCAGCGAGAAGGAAACCGAGATCAACCAGAAGCTTGACCAGGAAGGCGATCCGCTGATTGCCGTGTTCATGCCGTGCACGCCGAACCCGACCACCGGATTCCTGATGTATGTGCCGAAGTCGGACATCATGCTGCTCGACATGACGATCGAGGACGGCGCCAAGCTGATCGTCTCGGCCGGGCTGGTGGCGCCCGAGGTCAAGCAAATGGTTGTCGTGAATGGCGAGCCGATCGAGGGAATGCTCGCCAACCCGTCGGTTGCCGCCCTGGCTCAGCCGGCGCGCAGGAGCCGCACGGCCTCGTCGCGGCCGAACAAATAAAGCAGCAGGCGCAACGCCTCGCCACGCTGCGATTGCAGCTCTGGATCGCGCGACAGGATCAGCCTGGCGTCGTCGCGAGCGGCCTCCAGAAGGTCGGCATGCGCCTCGATGCGCGCCACTTGGAAACCTGGCGTGCCGGACTGGCGGGTGCCCAGCAATTCGCCTTCGCCGCGCAGCTTCAGGTCCTCCTCGGCGATCAGGAACCCGTCCTCGGTCTCGCGCATCACCGACAGCCGGCGTTTTGCGGTCTCGCCGAGCGGGTCCTTGTAGAGCAGCACGCAGGAGGAGGGTTTGTCACCACGCCCGACCCGGCCGCGCAACTGATGCAACTGGGCCAGGCCAAAGCGCTCTGCATGCTCGATGACCATGACGGTGGCATCCGGCACGTCGACGCCGACCTCGATGACCGTGGTGGCGATCAGGATGCGTGTCTCGCCTTGGTTGAAGGCGCGCATCGCCTCGTCCTTGTCGGCACCTTTCATGCGGCCGTGAACGAGCCCGATACGGTCGCCGAACAATGGTTTCAGCGAGGCGAAGCGGTCCTCGGCCGACATCAGCTTGATTTCTTCGGATTCCTCGACCAGCGGACAGATCCAGTAGATCTTCTGGCCGCCGGCGACGGCGTCCACCATGCGGTCGACCAGTTCGTCGAGCCGCTCGAGTGGCAGCGTAACGGTACGGATCGGCTGGCGGCCGGCCGGTTTTTCCGTCAGTTTCGACACGTCCATGTCGCCGAAAGCGGTCAGCACCAGCGTGCGCGGGATGGGAGTGGCCGTCATCACCAGCATGTCTGGCGCGTCGCCCTTGGCGGTGATGGCGAGCCGTTGATGGACGCCGAAACGGTGCTGCTCGTCGATCACGGCAAAGACCAGGTCGTGGAACATGACCGTCTCCTGGAACAGCGCATGGGTGCCGACGACGATGTCGATCTCGCCGCTTGCCAGGCCGGCCAGCGTATCAGCGCGTTCGCGGCCCTTCTCGCGGCCCGTGAGGATGGCGATGCGCAGCCCGACCTTGGCGGCAAGCGGCGTGATGGTCGCCAGATGCTGGCGCGCCAGGATTTCGGTCGGTGCCATCAAGGCTGCCTGGCCGCCAGCCTCGACAGCCCGCGCCATGGCCAGCAGCGCGACGACCGTCTTGCCGGAGCCGACATCGCCCTGCAGAAGCCGCAGCATGCGCTCGGGATCGGCGAGGTCGGCATTGATTTCGGCTAGCGCGAACTCCTGGCTCGATGTCAGCGAATAGGGCAGTGCGGCTCGCAGTTTTTCGACGATGCGGCCGTCGCCGACCAGGGGGCGGCCGGACAGGCGGCGGACTTTTGCCCGCACCAGCGCCAGCGAGACCTGGCCCGCCAGCAGCTCATCATAGGCGAGGCGCCGCCAGGCAGCGCCATCGACGGAGACATCGATCGGGTCGGCCGGATTGTGGATGCGGGCAAGCGCGCCGGCAAAGGAGGGAGACGTGTGGCGGCGCATGAAAGCGCCCTCCTGCCATTCGGGAAATTCGGGCACACGCGCCAGCGCCTGGCCGATCGCCCGGCGTAGCACCTTGCCCGAGAGCCCGGCTGTCAGGGGATAGACCGGTTCGACCAGCGGCAGGTTTTCCGCCTCGCTGGCCAGCGCGATATGGTCGGGGTGGACCATGCTCGGGCGGCCATTGAACCATTCCATGCGGCCCGAGACCACGACATGCTCGCCCTCGGGCATCGCCTTTTCGAGGTAGGAAGCGTGAGCATGGAAGAAGGTCAGCGCGATCTCGCCGGTGTCGTCATGGGCGAAGACCCGGTAAGGCACCGACCTGTTGCCGCGCGGCGGCGGCTGGTGGCGGTCGATGCGCACCTCCAGCGTCACGATCTGGCCCTCCGCGGATCCTGCGATGCCCGGCCGGCTGCGGCGGTCGATGACGGTGTGCGGCAGCACGAACAGAAGGTCGCCCGCGCGGGCGGGGCGGTCACCGAGGTCGGCGGCGACGACCTTCTCGATCAGGGCGCCAACCTTCGGCCCGACGCCGGCAAGCGAGGTGATCGGAACAAAGAGCGGATCGAGGATGGTGGGGCGCATGATGTCAGCTTATGTCGCGGCGGTTACAGCGCAAGGCTGACAGCACCTTCTATCCACGCTATATGCGCCGCAGCAAGTGAGGATGCGGCACAATGACTGGAACGACGAGATCAAGCGAGGGGTTGGACGCCCACCGCCGCAAGCTTCTGTTTCGCTCATGGCATCGCGGCATGCGCGAGATGGACCTGATCCTCGGCACTTTCGCCGACGCTGAGATCGGCGCCTTGACGGCTGAGGAAATCGACCAATATGAGAGGCTCCTCGACATTCCCGACACCGAATTCCTGCCCATGGTCACCGGCGAACGCCCGGTGCCGGCCGACATCGATTGTGCCGTCCTGCAAAAGATCCTGGCTTTCCGCCGTTCTCTGACATTCTGAACACAAGCAATTCCAGGAAAAGTACGAAGCGGTTTTCCCTGGGGAATTGCGATAAAAACAAGACCGTGATTTGATGACCCTCATTCCCACCATCGGTTTGCCGAAAGACCGCGCCGGTCAGTTCATCGTCGACGGCGTCGCCGATGGCTACGAAGCCTTTGCGCTGGTGCAGGCAGCACTCGAGATCGCGCCCGACAAGCCGGTTCTGTTCGTCGCGCGCGACGGTCAGCGCCTGCCGGCGATCATCGAGGCGCTGTCTTTCGCGGCCCCCGGCCTGCCGGTGCTGGAACTGCCGGCCTGGGATTGCTTGCCCTACGACCGCGTCTCGCCCGGCTCGGATGCGGCCGCCAAGCGCCTCGATGCACTGACCGCCATGATCGCGCTGGCGAAGAAGCCGCACCGCGCCGTCATTCTCACCACCGCCAATGCGCTGCTGCAGCGCATTCCGCCGGCGGATCTCGTCGAGGCACAGACCTTCCACGCCAGGCCCGGCAACCAGATCGACATGAACGTACTGGTGTCGCGACTGGAAACGTCCGGTTTCGAACGCGTGCCGACCGTGCGCGGTATCGGTGAATTCGCGGTGCGCGGCGGCATTCTCGACCTTTTCGCCCCCGGCTGGACCGAAGCGCTCAGGCTCGACTTCTTCGGCGACACGCTGGAATCGATCCGTGTCTTCGACGCCGCCACGCAGCGCACCACCGGCCAGCGCAAGTCGATGGCGTTGCAGGCGATGAGCGAAGTGGCGCTGACGCCGGAAACCATCAGCCGTTTCCGCCGCTCCTATATCGAAGCCTTTGGCGCTCCACAGCGCGATGACGGGCTCTATGCAGCAGTCAGCGAAGGCAGGCGGTTTGCCGGCATGGAACACTGGCTGCCGTTTTTCTATGAGCGGCTGGAGACGGTGTTCGACTATCTGCCTGACACGCCTGTCATCTTCGACCATCTGGCGCATGAGGCGCTGGCCGAGCGCCACACGCTGATCCTCGACCACTACGAGGCGCGCAAGAAGCAGGCGGACGGTGCCTTGAAGGACGCCGTGCCCTACAAGCCGGTCGCACCGGACCTGCTCTATCTCTCCCCGGAAAACCTGATTGCCTCGCTAGGGCCGCGTGAAGCAATCGACTTCACCCCATTCGACGCACCCGACGTTGGCGGCAAGAAGGTCTATCACGCCGGCTCGCGCCACGGCCGCAGCTTCGTCGAGGAGCGCGCCGATCCGAACGCCAACGTGTTCGATGTCGTCGTCAAACACATCGCCGATGAGCGCGCGGCGCGCCGCCGCGTCGTCATAGCCGGCTGGACCGAAGGCTCGCTCGACCGGCTTGGCCAGATCCTTGCCGAACACCATCTCGGCAACCTCAAGCAGGTGGCGACGCTGGCGGAAGCCGAAAAGCTCGAACCGGGTCAGGCGGCCCTGGCCGTGCTGCCGCTCGAATCCGGCTTCGAGACCGAAAAACTGGTCGTCGTCGCCGAACAGGACATTTTGGGCGACCGGCTGATCCGGCGTTCGAAACGCAAGAAGCGTCCCTCGGATTTCATCGCCGAGGCCTCGGCGCTGTCGGCCGGCGACATTGTTGTTCATGCCGACCACGGCATTGGCCGTTTTATTGGCCTTCGCACCATCGAGGCGGTCGGCGCACCGCATGACTGCCTGGAAATCCACTATGCCGGTGACGACCGGCTGTTCCTGCCGGTGGAAAATATCGAACTCCTGTCGCGCTACGGTTCTGACACGGCCGAGGCGACGCTGGACAAGCTTGGCGGCGGCGCCTGGCAATCGCGCAAGGCGCGGCTGAAGAAACGTCTGCTCGACATGGCCGGTCAATTGATCCGCATCGCCGCCGAGCGGCAGATGCGCTCCGCACCCCCACTGGTGCCGGCAGAAGGCCTCTATGGCGAGTTCGCGGCCCGCTTCCCCTATGAAGAGACCGACGACCAGCAGACGGCCATCGATTCAGTGCGCGACGATCTTGCTGCCGGCAAGCCGATGGACCGGCTGATTTGCGGCGATGTCGGCTTCGGCAAGACCGAAGTGGCGCTGCGCGCTGCCTTCATCGCGGCGATGGAAGGCTTTCAGGTGGCGGTTGTGGTGCCGACGACATTGTTGTCGCGCCAGCATTTCAAGACCTTTTCGCAGCGTTTCTCCGGCCTGCCGATCCGTGTCGGCCAGGCGTCGCGGCTAGTCGGCGCCAAGGAACTGGCCGAGACCAAGAAAGGTATCGCCGAGGGCCAGGTCGACATCGTCATCGGTACGCATGCGCTGCTCGGTTCCGCAATCTCGTTCAAGAACCTTGGCCTGCTGATCATCGACGAAGAGCAGCATTTTGGCGTCAAGCACAAGGAGCGGCTGAAGGATTTGAAGACCGACGTGCACGTGCTGACGCTGTCGGCGACGCCGATCCCGCGCACGCTGCAACTGGCGTTGACCGGGGTGCGCGAACTGTCGCTGATCGCCACGCCGCCGGTCGACCGCATGGCGGTGCGCACCTTCATCTCGCCCTTCGATCCGCTGGTCATCCGCGAGACGCTGCTGCGCGAGCGCTATCGTGGCGGCCATTCCTTCTATGTGGTGCCGCGCATCAGCGATCTCTCGGAAATCCATGATTTCCTGAAGGAATCCGTGCCGGAGTTGAAGGTGGCGGTGGCCCATGGCCAGATGCCGCCGGGCGAACTCGACGACATCATGAATGCCTTCTACGACGGCCAGTACGATGTGCTGTTGTCCACGACCATCGTCGAATCCGGCCTCGACATCCCGACCGCCAACACGCTGATCATCCATCGCGCCGACATGTTCGGCCTGTCGCAGCTTTATCAGTTGCGCGGCCGCGTCGGCCGCTCGAAGGTGCGCGCCTATGCGCTGTTCACGCTGCCGGCCAACCGCAAGCTGACCGACACCGCGGAGCGGAGGCTGAAGGTGCTGCAATCGCTCGATACTCTGGGCGCCGGCTTCCAGCTCGCCAGCCACGATCTCGATATCAGGGGCGCCGGCAATCTTCTCGGCGAAGAGCAGTCCGGCCACATCAAGGAGGTCGGCTTCGAGCTCTACCAGCAGATGCTGGAAGAGGCTGTCGCCGAGGTGAAGGATTCCGGCGAGGTCCAGGATGGCGGCTGGTCGCCGCAGATTGCCGTCGGCACGGCGGTGATGATCCCGGAAAGCTATGTTCCGGACCTGCAGCTTCGGCTGGCGCTTTATCGCCGTCTCGGCGATCTTGAGAACACCGAGGAAATCGACGCTTTCGGCGCCGAGCTGATCGACCGCTTCGGCCCGCTGCCGGAAGAGGTCAAGCATCTGCTCAAGATCGTCTTCATCAAGGCGCTCTGCCGCAAAGCCAATGTCGAGAAGCTCGACGCCGGGCCGAAGGGCGTCGTCATTCATTTCCGCAAGCGCGAATTCTCCAACCCGGTTGGGCTCGTCCGGTTCATCGGCGAGCAGGGCTCGCTGGCCAAGATCCGGCCGGACCACAGCGTCGTCTTCGTACGCGATTGGCCAACCCCCGAGAAGCGATTGGCGGGCTCGGCGGTGGTCATGACGCAGTTGGCGCGGCTGGTGGAGAAGGCGGCATAGCCCGCCCGGACCATTCGCCAGCGCTTGAATTCCGGTCTAGAATAGGAAATCGGCTTCGTGTATGGAGCCGCGATCCCCAAATGGGGGCGGGAATGGCGGAGTATAGGCCGCTGGAAAGAGCGTTGGGTGCAGCGATGACGAAATGGTCGCCGAATTCGTGGAGAGCAAAGCCGATCAAGCAGGTCCCTGCCTATCCGGACCTTGCCGCGCTGAAGAACACGGAGGCCCAGCTCGCAACCTTTCCGCCGCTGGTTTTTGCCGGTGAGGCGCGCAAGCTGAAGAAGCAGCTCGCTTCTGTCGCCGCCGGTGACGCATTCCTCCTGCAGGGCGGCGATTGCGCCGAGAGCTTCGCCGAGCATGGCGCGGACAACATCCGCGACTTCTTCCGCGTCTTCCTGCAGATGTCCGTGGTGCTCACCTTCGCCGGCGCGCAGCCGGTGGTGAAGGTCGGCCGCGTTGCCGGCCAGTTCGCCAAGCCGCGATCGTCCGACAACGAGACCAAGGGTGAGGTGACGCTGCCCAGCTATCGCGGCGATATCATCAACGGCATCGAATTCGACCCCAAGTCGCGCATTCCGGACCCCGCTCGCCAGGAGATGGCGTATCGCCAGTCGGCGGCGACGCTCAACCTTTTGCGCGCCTTCGCGCAAGGCGGCTATGCCAGCCTGGAGAATGTGCACCGCTGGATGCTCGGCTTCGTGTCCGACAGTCCGCAGGGCGAGAAATACGAGTCTCTTGCCAACCGCATCACCGAGACGATGGACTTCATGAAGGCCGTCGGCATCACCTCGGAAACCAACTACGCGCTGCGCGAGACCGATTTCTACACCAGCCACGAGGCGCTGCTGCTCGGCTACGAGGAGGCACTGACGCGTGTCGATTCGACCTCCGGCGACTGGTACGCCACCTCGGGTCACATGATCTGGATCGGAGACCGCACCCGCCAGCCCGACCATGCGCATGTCGAATATTGCCGTGGCATCAAGAACCCGCTCGGCCTGAAATGCGGTCCGTCGCTGACGCCGGACGGCTTGCTGGAGCTGATCGACCTGCTCAATCCCGAGAACGAGCCCGGCCGGCTGACGCTGATCGCCCGCTTCGGTTCCGACAAGGTCGCCGACCATCTGCCGAAGCTGGTGCGCGCGGTGCAGAAGGAAGGCCGCTCCGTGGTGTGGTCGTCGGATCCGATGCACGGCAACACGATCGAGGCCGCCGGCTACAAGACGCGGCCGTTCGACCGCATTCTGAAGGAGGTGCAGACCTTCTTCGAGGTGCACCGCGCCGAAGGCACGCATCCGGGCGGCATCCATGTCGAGATGACCGGCAAGAACGTCACCGAATGCACCGGTGGCGCGCGCGCCATCACCGCCGAGGAATTGCAGGACCGCTACCACACCCATTGCGATCCGCGTCTTAACGCCGACCAGGCGATCGAACTGGCGTTCCTGGTCTCGGATCTGTTGAAGAAGAGCCACCCGGTGCAGCACAAGCAGGTTGCCAACGGCTGATTTTCGCGCAGTCCGAATAAGATCCACGAAAGGGCGTCCGACAAATCGGGCGCCTTTTATGTCTGCGCTAGTCCAGTGTTCCCGGCACCAGCGGGCAGGGACTGTCAGTCCTTCTTGTAGAGCAGCCAGCTCTTGCCGGCCCGGGGGCCTGCCATCGTCGAGTGCCTGGTGACGCGGTTGCGGCCGCTGACCTTCGAGCGATAGAGCGCCCGGTCGGCCTTGGTGTAGAGATCTTCGGGTCCTTCGGCTTCGGACGCCATGCAGATACCCATCGAGACGGTAACGGTGCCGTAATTCGTACCGGCCTGGCTGCTGGTGAACGGCGTCTGCGCGATCAGGGCACGAATACGCTCCGCGACGTCATAGGTGGCGTCCTCGCTGGCGCCCTCGATGATCAGCGCGAACTCCTCGCCGCCGGTGCGGGCGACGAACATGTCGCCGCGAATGCTGGTCTGGAAAATATCGGCGATGCTCTGGATGATCTTGTCGCCGACCGGGTGGCCATAGCGGTCGTTGATGTCCTTGAAGCGGTCGATGTCGGCAAGAACCAGGGCGTTGAACAGGATACCCCTGTTGCTGTTGTAGATCCTGGTGATCTCCTTGTCGAAGGCGCGCCGATTCCAGATATGGGTCAACGGATCGGTGTCGGCCAGCCGCTTATACTCCTCAAGCTTCGACTTGACGCTCTCGAGTTCGGCCGTCTTGTCGCTGAGCGTCGAGGCCACCTGCCGGCCGTGATCGATCGTCGAATTGGTGGCAACCGCCATGGCGTTGGCGATCTTCTGCAGGAGATCCTGAGAGAGAAGGCTGCGGCCGCTGAGGCCGCTCGATGTCTCATCGAGGATCCTGCCGTATTTCTCGATGTGGCTGCGCTCGCTCCGCAGCAGCGAAGCAACCTCCTCAAGCTCCCTGGCAATGACGTCTCTGGCATGCTCGACGATGCCAGGACCATGGTTGTGGGCAAAGAAAGTGCGCCCGATCTGATCCAGTTCATCTTGTGTCGGCCGGCTGGCCAGCGAAACGACGGCCAGGCTGAGTTCGCGATTGGTGCCGCTCAGGGCCTCATAGAAGATCTCGTAATTGCGCGGCAGGCCGAGCACGCCCAACTGGCGCATTGTCGCGACAACATTGGCTGCCATGTCGGTGCTTCGTTCGGTCGGGACAGCTGCCGGCTGCATCTTGGTTCTTCCCCTCGGATGTTCCGCGGAATTCACGGATTCCCTTTGTCGCCGAGCCCTGGGGAATGCGACCGACGCTTCGGAAAAATTTGCGAAAGGATGCGTCCCCACCCACGGCCTTCGCTTGCAGGTGACCATAAATGCGCTGTCGCTAAAGTTTCCTTAACTGGCAGAGGTTCAGCGGGTTTTCTCTGTCTGGGGGCTGTAAAAGCCGTAATCCGCGCGTCCAACAGTTGGAAACAACGCCGGTGCGGCGGCTTGAATTCGCGATTCGCGCATCGCATTCTTGAAAGTGAAACCGAATTTCGGATTCTCCACGCCAGCACATGTCGCATTTGCTTGCGTGCGTGCGCCGCAAAGCTGGAATCCTGAAGGCGATGCCAGGCACTTTTCTTCAAGGAGGTCGACGTGAGTGATGGTCACCAGGGATCGTGTCTGTGCGGAGCCGTCCGCTTCAGAACGAACGGAGCGCTGCGTGGCGTCGTCTATTGCCATTGCTCGCAATGCCGCAAGCAGAGCGGACATTTCTATGCCGCGACCAATGTTGCCAACGCCGACATTGTGATCGAGGGCACGGAAAGTATCACCTGGTACGAAGCCTCTACCTTCGCCAGGCGTGGGTTCTGCAAGGCATGCGGATCGGTGCTGTTCTGGAAGCCGCGAGACCAGGACTACGTTTCAGTCATGGCGGGATCGTTCGACAAGCCGACAGGCCTTGAGGGGGAATGCCATATCTTCGTCGGTGACAAGGGCGACTATTATTCGATCGACGACGGGCTGCCACAGTTTGAAAAGTCGACACCGTCCATACCGGTTGCTGAATGAATCTTGGACAAGTCACCTTATTCCATTGATCTGCCCAGCCATTGCATTATCCCGTGCCGGTGATTCGCAAAGGGGTTTGGCATGCAGCGGCTGATCGATGCTTATTTCAATTCGGTGCGGGCGTTTCGCAAGCTGGCCACCAGCGAGAAGGCTTTCCAGCAGGAGCTGATGCTGCTGGCGCTTGCCTTGCCGCTCGGCTGGTTCGTTTCGATCTCGTGGCGCGGTTATGCTTTGCTGATCGGCGCCGTGCTGCTCTTGATCATGGTCGAAGTGCTGAACACCGGCATCGAGGCGGCATGCGACGCTTTCAGCCGCGAGTTCAATGTCGATATCCAGTTGGCCAAGGATTGCGGTTCGCTGGCGGTGCTGATTTCGGTGCTCATCGTCGCCGGCGTCTGGGGTATCGCCATTATCGAGCGGATTACGGGACTACCGATCTAGCCTTTCGATGCCTACATGCCAGTCACCAAAGGAGACTGTCATGTCCGAAGCCACGAGCTTTCTGCTTCTTGAGCGTGCTGGCCTGCCAGACGATCTGCGCTGGCTCGTCGAAAAATACCCGCGTGAAAACTGGCAGGACCATGCCAACATCCATGGCATCGCCAATATGTGGCTGCAGCGGCACGACATGTTCCGCGAACTTGGCGGCATGCTGGCCAACGGTATTGGAGACTACCGTGAGGGACGGCTGACGGCGCCTGATTTCGCGCGCTGGTTCGCGCCGCGCCTCGATCATTTTCTTGGGCATCTCGACGGTCACCACAATGTCGAGGATTATCAATATTTTCCGGTCTTCGCCAAGGCCGAGCCCCGTTTGAAGCGCGGCTTCGAGATTCTCGATGCCGACCATCACACCATTCATGAAGGGCTGGAGCGCAATGCCGAGGCGGCCAATGCGTTCATCAAGACGCTTCAGGAAAACGAAGACAGACAGCGCTTTGCCGCCGACGCCTATGCCGACGAAAACAGCCGGCTGATCGCTATGCTGACAAGGCATCTTGCCGACGAGGAAGACCTGATCATCCCGCTGATCCTCGATCGGGGGGATCAGGCGCTCGGCGTGGATTGACGATCAGTCCTCCCTGGCGCGTTCCTTCCTGGCGATGTGACGGGCGACGAGCCATGCCAGAACGGCCACGGTCAGGCCGATGCCAAGCCCGATCAGCAACCGTTCGTGATGCATCAACGCCTGGCCGATGACGTGCTCGGCTCCCAGTCCAAAGACATAACCGATCGTGCCGAACAGTACCGCCCAGACCGCCGATGAAAGCGCGTTGAGGATGACGAAGCGCGGCGCGGCAATGTTGGAAAGCCCGGCTGCAATGCCGCCGACGAGGCGCATGCCATAGATATAGCGGTTGGACAGCACGAAAATGTCGGGATGGGTGTTGAGCAGCCGAAAGGCGCGGCGGAAGCCGGGCCGTTTGCGCAATCTGACGACATAGGGATGGTCGGCGAAGCTTCGTCCGAGGATGAAGAAGAAAGTATCGCCGACGAAGGCGCCGAGCGCGGCCGCAAGAACCGCGTGCCACAGGACGAAGACCTGCTGGTGGGCGAAGAAGCCGCCAAGGATGGCGGCACTTTCGCCCTCCGCGACGCAACCGATAAAGACCGCGAGCAGCCCGTATTGTTCGATGAAATGATGGATCGCGTCGGTCATGAAGCCGACTGCTGCGAAGACAGCCTTTCGTCGATCCGCTTGACGAGATCGGCCAGCCGCACGATCTCGTCGCGCATACCGAGGATCTGGCCGTGGCGGAGTTCATCCAGCTTTTCATGCAGCGCCATGATCTCGATCTCGGCCTTCAGATTGACCTCATAATCGTGGGCGGCGTCGATGCGGTCGCGTTCGGTCTGGCGGTTCTGCGCCATCATGATCACCGGCGCCTGCAAGGCGGCGACCATCGATAGAACGAGGTTCAGGAAGATGAACGGGTAGGGATCGAAGGCGTCGCGTGACAGCAGCCACACATTGCCTGATGTCCACAGGATCAGAAAGGCGAGAAAGGTCAGGATGAAGGACCATGAGCCGCCGATGCGGGCGATCGTATCGGCAAGCCGGTCGCCGAAGGTCTGGTGGAAGGCAACAGCCTTGTTGGTGTCCCGCGAGATGGTGGTGCGTTCGAGCGTCGATTGCAGCACCCGGCTTTCGAGTTGGCTGAGGCCGTCCGGCCGCCGCTTGAGCCAGCGGTTCGCCAGGTCGTCGATCGTCTTGTTCATGGCCATCTCCAGGGTCTTTGGCTTGCCGTAAGAGGTAGAGGCTGCCGGCTCACACGGGAAGTGTTAGATTGATTCCAGTTGCCGAGGGACCAATGGCCGATTTCAAGAAAATTCGCGCACGCGCCGCAAAACGCAAGGGCGGCGAAGAGGAACTGACGTCGCTGCTGGGTCCGGCGCCTGACAATGCCGCCGTGGCTGACATCGCCGATGACCGCATTCTCTCTGTTATGGCCGAACGCGTCTTCGCCGCTGGTTTCGTCTGGCGGGTCATCGAGCAGAAATGGCCAGGCTTCGAAGAGGCGTTCCTGCGCTTCGAGCCGAAGCGGCTGTTGTTCCAGCCCGATGATTTCTGGCACGATCTGACGGCCGACCAGCGCGTCGTGCGCAACCCGCAGAAGATCAGATCCGTGCGCGACAACGCTGCCTTCGTCGAGCGCGTGTCGAAGGAATATGGCGGTTTCGGCCAATTCCTCGCCAACTGGCCGGCTGACGACCAGGTCGGGCTGATGGCCTGGCTCGGCAAGCATGGCAGCCGGCTGGGCGGCAATACGGGCCAGTATTTCCTGCGCTGGCTGGGTTGGGATGCGTTCGTCATCTCGGGCGATATGGCCGCGGCGTTGCGCGACGCCGGCCTAGACATCGCCGAAAGCCCGACTTCGAAGAAGGACCTGGACAAGATCCAGAGGCAAATCAACCAATGGGCAGCGGAGACGCATCTGCCGCGCCGGCATATTTCACGCATCCTGGCGATGTCGATCGGCGAGAACCATTCGCCGCAAGCGCTGCGCGAATATATGGGCGACGACTGATACCTGGTCGTATCGCCACGATTGAAGTACGTTGATCGGTCCGTACACGGTTGACGTATGTCAATCGGTCCGAATTGGTCCAAACGAACGCCATTGCCCGGGCAATTTTGCCGCGCTAAGTCAGCAGGCATGACCAAGAAGCTCGACATCCTGCGCATCGCCGTCGCCCAGCTCAATCCGACTGTCGGCGACATATCAGGCAATCTCGCCAAGGCCCGCGAGGCGAGGGCGGATGCCGCACGTCAAGGCGCCGATCTCGTGCTCTATACCGAGCTTTTCCTCGCCGGCTATCCGCCGGAGGATCTGGTGCTGAAGCCGGCCTTTTTGAAAGCCTGCGAAAAGGCGGCACAGGATTTTGCCGCCGACACCGCGGATGGAGGTCCCGGCGTCATCATCGGCACGCCGTTGAAGCGCAAGAGCGGCACGCACAATTCGATCGTCTTCGCCGATGGCGGCAAGATCATCGCGGAACGTTACAAGCTCGATCTGCCTAACTACGGCGAGTTCGACGAGAAGCGCGTCTTCCAGGCCGGACCCGAGATCCAGGGGCCGGTCAATTTCCGCGGCGTGCGCATCGGAGTTCCGATCTGCGAGGACATCTGGGGCGATGTCGATATCTGCGAGTCGCTGGCCGAAAGCGGGGCGGAAATCCTGCTGGTGCCGAACGGCTCGCCCTACTACCGCGCCAAGATCGATGTCCGCCACCAGGTCGTCATCCGCCAGGTCATCGAATGCGGGCTGCCGATGATCTATGCCAACCAGCTTGGCGGCCAGGACCAGCTGATCTTCGACGGCGCCTCGTTTGCCATTGGCGCCGACAAGACGCTTGCCTTCCAGATGAGCCAGTTCGAGGAAGCGGTCGACGTCACTACATGGAAACGCCAGGGCGATCACTGGGTCTGTTCCGAAGGGCCGATGTCGAAAATCCCGGACCGGGAGGAGGCCGATTATCGCGCCTGCATGTTGGGCCTGCGCGACTACGTCAACAAGAACGGCTTCAAGAATGTGGTGCTTGGTCTGTCCGGCGGCATCGATTCGGCGATCTGCGCGGCGCTCGCCGTCGATGCGCTCGGCGAGGAACGCCTGCGCGCCGTCATGATGCCCTACCGCTATACCTCGAAGGACTCGCTGAAGGATGCCGAGGATTGCGCCCGGGCGCTCGGCTGCCGCTACGACATCGTGCCGATCTTCGAGCCGGTCGAAGGGTTTCTGCACGCGCTGACGCAGATGTTCGAAGGCACCAAGGAAGGCATCACCGAGGAGAATTTGCAGAGCCGCGCGCGCGGCACCATCCTGATGGCGATCTCCAACAAGTTCGGCTCGATGGTCGTCACCACGGGCAACAAGAGCGAGATGTCGGTTGGCTACGCCACGCTCTATGGCGACATGAACGGCGGCTTCAATCCGATCAAGGACCTTTACAAGATGCAGGTCTACGCGCTGTCGCGCTGGCGCAACAGCCACGTGCCGCCGGGCGCGCTCGGGCCCTCGGGCGAGGTGATCCCGAAGAACATCATCGACAAGGCGCCATCGGCGGAATTGCGCGAGAACCAGACCGACCAGGATTCGCTGCCGCCCTATCCGGTGCTGGACGATATTCTCGAATGCCTGGTTGAGAACGAGATGGGCGTCGACGACATCGTCGCGCGCGGCCATGACCGGGCGACGGTGACGCGCATCGAGCACCTGCTCTACATCGCAGAATACAAGCGAAGGCAGGCGGCGCCGGGCGTGAAGATCACCAAAAAGAATTTTGGCCGCGACCGCCGGTATCCCATCACCAATCGTTTCAGGGATCGCAGCTAAGTACCGAAAGCGCGCGGCGGTGCGGCCGGAGACAGCCATGCCCGATTGTGAAATCAGCTTCGACATGTCACGGATTGATTTCCGTGCGACATCGGACCTGTTGATGGCAAGCTATTGGGGCGCCGGACGCACTGATGAAGTCCATCGCCGCGCCTTTGCCAATTCACTGTGCGTCGGTGCCTATGTCGATGGCAAGCAAGTCGGCTTCGGCCGCGCGATCACCGACCGCACGGTATTCGCCTATCTCGCCGATATCATCGTCTGGCCGGAGAATCGCGGGCAAGGCATAGGAAGCCGGCTTGTTCAGGCCCTGATCGACCATCCGGAGGTCAGGACCGTTTTCCATTGGAGCCTGTCGACCAGCGATGCCCATGGCATGTATGAAAAGCTCGGGTTCAAGCCATCAACCGATGGCCGCTACATGCGCTTCGATCGCGTTCCTGAATGAGGCGCGGCTTGCCCGCCATTGTTGCAAAATAATCGCAGTGGTTGGACCAGATACGCTTTTGGCCTCAGCCCGTCTTGGCGATGCATCGAAGCGTCTCTATAACGACCGCTCCGCAATTGTCTTGCGGGAGGTCCGAATGGCAGTATTTCACATGGTAATGCGAGGCCGCGAAGCCTAGGTCTCATCCGGCGCTCCGCGAAGGTTTCCCCTTCGAGCGGACGCCGGATCGAGCACAGACTTATGCCGATGCCGATCGCCGCCCGATTAAGGGCGATACGCCAAATATGCCGCTCCGCTTCCGGGCAATCACTTGGCCCCTTGCGCGGCTTCTTCAATTTTTGACCTACTGGGATCGGGCTCGTTTGTGCCCGAATGACATCATGGCTCGTTTCAAGATCGATTTGCGCGCGAGCGCCTTTCGCAGCGTTCTTGGCTTCACGCTCACCCATTGGTGGCGCCAGCCCTGGCGGCTCTCGCTCATCATGGGCAGCTTCCTGCTGTCGACGCTGGCCGATGTGCTGACGCCGCTCTACTCCGGCCGGCTGGTGGACGCCGTCGCCAGCAGCGCCGGCGCCGACGCGATTGCCTGGAATGCCGCGATGACGGCGTTCTCGATGCTGATGGCGTTGGCGCTGGCCGGCGTCGTGTTGCGCAATCTTGCGTTCATGGGGATCGTCGAGTTGACGTTGAAGATGATGGCCGACATCGCCGCCGATGCTTTCCATCGCGTCCAGCGCTTTTCCACCGACTGGCATGCCAACAGCTTTGCCGGTTCGACCGTTCGCAAGGTGACGCGCGGCATGTGGGCGCTCGACCTGCTCAACGACACCATCCTCATCGCGCTGCTGCCGTCGGTCGTCATGCTGGTCGGCTCGACGTTGCTGCTCGGCTGGTTCTGGCCGTTGATGGGTGCGGTCGTTGCTGCCGGTTCGGTGCTGTTCATCACGGTGACGGCGCTGCTGTCGCTTGGCTATGTCGCGCCGGCGGCAAGGCTCGCCAACACCTGGGATACCCGCCTCGGCGGCTCGCTGGCCGACGCGGTCAGCTGCAACGCCGTGGTCAAGGGCTTTGGCGCCGAGGAGCGCGAAGAACGCCGACTGGCCAAGGTCGTCGCCAAATGGCGTGCGCGCACACGGCGCACCTGGGTGCGCGGTACCATCAACGGCACCACGCAAGGGGTGCTGCTGCTGGTCATGCGCGCCGCGGTGATCGGCCTGGCGCTGATGCTGTGGTCGTGGGGGCAGGCGAGCGCCGGCGATGTTGCCTTCGTGCTGACCTCGCTCTTCGTGCTGCAGGGCTATCTCAGGGATATCGGCACGCATATCCGCAATCTGCAGCGCTCCATCAACGATATGGAAGAGCTGGTCGATTTCCAGTCCGAACCGCTCGGCATCGAGGACCGGCCCGGTGCCAAGCCGATCCGGATCACCGAAGGACGGATCAGCTTTGACAACGTCACCTTTCACTATGGCCATCACCGATCGGCGCTTTACCGCGACTTTTCGGTCGACATCGCGCCGGGTGAGCGCGTCGGGCTGGTCGGCCATTCCGGGTCGGGCAAGACGACCTTCGTCAAGCTTATCCAGCGGCTCTATGATGTGAATGCGGGGGAAATCCTGGTCGACGGCCAGGACATCTCGCAGGTGGCGCAAGCCTCGTTGCGCGGGCAGATCGCCATCGTCCAGCAGGAGCCGATCCTGTTCCATCGGTCGCTGGCCGAAAACATCGCCTATGCCAGGCCGAGTGCGACGCAGGAGGAGATCGAGCATGCCGCGAAGCTGGCGAGTGCGCATGACTTCATCACCAACCTGCCGATGGGCTATGGCACGCTGGTCGGCGAACGCGGCGTGAAACTGTCGGGCGGCGAGCGCCAGCGCGTGGCGATCGCGCGCGCCTTCCTTGCCGATGCGCGCATCCTGATCCTCGACGAGGCGACATCGAGCCTCGATTCGGAGTCGGAGGTGCTGATCCAGCAGGCGATGGAGCGGCTGATGGTCGGCCGCACGACGCTGGTCATCGCGCACCGGCTTTCGACGGTGAGGGCGCTGGACCGCCTGCTGGTCTTCGATCGCGGCAACATCGTCGAGGAAGGCTCGCATGACGAACTGATCCGGCTGAAAGGCGGCATCTACCGTCGCCTGTTCGAACGCCAGGCGCTCGAGCTGACCAAGGGACTTGTGAGCTGACCTGAGGCGGCCTCCAGCTTCGGCCGGAGGCCGCCTCTGTCCGCCACGGTCAGCCCAGCGGACTGGAGCAGGGCATGCGATCGCAGGGCCGCGGCCAACCCGCCGATCAGCGCCGTGATTCTGGCCGACTTGATTGCCTGTGAAGTCCTGTCCGGATAGTAAGTCTTGAGACCTCTGTTCATCATACCGACCGAGATACGTTGTTTCTACCATTGGTTGATATATATCCGATGGAGGGCAACCTACGGACGTTCTTCACGATGCATCTTTCTGCAAATGCCGAGGAGAAGTTGGCTGCGCCGTCAGTGCTGGAATCTCAGCATGGCTCGGTTCGGCCGCTCGCCGCCGAAGATCTCGAGCGCGTCGCCGCACTCTTCCTGACGAAGTTTCGCCGGCGGCGGCGTCACCTCCTCGATCGCGCAATCGCCGAGACGGCCGCGTATATGAGAGAGATTTATCTCGACCCTGCCGGCCACTCCGGTGAAAGCAACGCTCTTGTCCAGATCAACCGGCAGGGTCGCCTGGGTGGATTCCTCGGCGTTCTGAGAGCCCGCTACGAGCTCAATGGAGCGGCATTGAATGCGGCGATCATCGGGCCGCTCATGGCCGACCCCGGCACCGATGACGGCTCGGCCGGACCCCAATTGCTGCGTGCCTTGCATCAAGGCGAATTCGATCTGCAACTGACCGATTCGGCCAACCGGACATCCTTGGCCTTCGCGCGTCCGATGAAGTATCAACTCCTGCCGGTGCATTGTCTGGGATGGACATATGTTTTCCGGCCGGCGGCGATGGCCGCCTCCGCACTGCACCGTAAATGGCCTGGCCTGCCTCGCCTTGTACTCGATCCATGCGCGAGAGCATTCGATGCTCTCGCGAAGAAAAGGTTCGAGCCCCCCGTCCTCCATTCATCGTCACATCGCACCCACCGTGAGCCGATCGATGCCGTGCAATTTGCCGAGAAGCTGCCGACTCTCCTGTCTGGTTACGCTCTTCGGCCGAGTTGGAAGGATGGGGAACTGCCACGACTGCTTGCGCTGGCGGCCGAGAAGCGGGCCGACGGCCCCCTTCATTTCGGTGGGATCTACGACGAAACGGGCAAAATGCTCGGTTGTTATGCCTTCTACGGTCAAGCCGGCGACATGGCGAACCTGTTGCAAATCCAGGCATTCGGATCGCACTGGGGCGCGACACTGGATGCGCTTGTCGCCGCCGCATGGGAGATGGGCTGCGTCGGCATCACCGGACAGACGCAAACCAAATTCATCCCCCAACTCTTTGGCTACAAGAATGTCTTCTTCCGCTATGCCGGGGGAACGATGGTCCGCTCGCGCATCGCCGAGGTCACGGAAGCGGTCCGCTCCGGCGACATTTTTATCGGTGGATTGGTGGGCGACCGCTGGACCCGCCTCAGTTCCGATGATTTCGGCCGCTGATCGCCTTCAACCGGTCGTCGGCCCCAGCGGCTGGCTACGCTTGGGTCACAAAGGCCGCCTCCGGACTGCGCGCCTCCTGAGGCGTCCACCGCCCGGTCTTTTCATTCCAGCCGCCATGTTCTATGTCTGCCGGGCAACGCGGGGGCGCGTCTTGTCAACCACAAAAGCATCCGGTACGTCCCGTTCATGACAGTTACCGTTCGTTTCGCCCCGTCGCCGACCGGCCGCATTCATATCGGCAATGCGCGCACGGCCCTGTTCAACTGGCTGTTCGCCATGAACAACAAGGGCCGATTCATCCAGCGCTTCGACGACACCGACATTGCGCGCTCGAAGCAGGAGTTTTCCGACGCCGTCCTCTACGACCTGCATTGGCTGGGCATTTTTCCCGACGCCACCGAGTACCAGTCGCGGCGCTTCGAAGTCTATGACGCGGCGGTCGAGAGGCTGAAGACGGCAGGCGTTCTCTATGCCTGCTACGAAACGCCGGAGGAACTCGATCTCAGGCGCAAGGTGCGCCGCACGCGCGGCCTGCCGCCGGTCTATGGCCGCGAGGCGTTGACCCTGACGCACGAGCAGATCGCCGAATACCAGGCCGATGGCCGCCAGCCGCACTGGCGGTTTCTCCTCCCCAATTTCTCAGGCGATCCACAACAGCCGGAACGCACCGAAATCCACTGGAACGACCTGGTGCGCGGCGAGGAAACCGTCGATCTCGCTTCGCTTTCCGATCCGGTCCTGATACGCGAGGACGGCACCTATCTCTACACTCTGCCTTCTGTCGTCGACGACATCGAGATGGGCGTCAGTCATATCATCCGCGGCGACGACCACGTCACCAACACCGGCGTGCAGATCGCCCTGTTCCAGGCGCTGGCTGCCGAGCCGCCGGTGTTCGGCCACCATAATCTCCTGACCACCGCATCGGGCGAGGGCTTGTCGAAGCGCACCGGCGCACTCTCCATCGAGAGCCTGCGCGAGGACGGCATCGAGCCGATGGCCGTCGCATCATTGGCCGTGCTGGTCGGCACTTCGGAGAATGTCGCGGCGGTGCCGACGATGGGCGAACTCGCCGAACGCTTCGATCCGGCGGCGACATCGAAATCCGCCGCCAAGTTCGATCCTGACGAGCTGTTCGTGCTCAACCGGTCGCTGCTGCACCATATGCCGTTCGCCGAGGCACAAGACCGTCTGATCGTGCTCGGCGTCTCCGGCGATCAGGCCGAACCGTTCTGGCTGGCGGTGCGCGGCAATCTCGACAGGCTGGCCGATGCGGTCAATTGGTGGCGCATCCTGCGCGAAGGGCCTCAGGAGACGCCGGAATTTTCCGATGAGGACCGCGACTTTCTTCGACAGGCGTTCGACCTGTTGCCGGAGGAACCCTGGACCGCGACGATCTGGAAGGACTGGACGGGCAAGATCAGGGAAGCGACCGGCCGCAAGGGCAAGGCGTTGTTCATGCCGCTCAGAACAGCCCTTACCGGACTGCCTTCGGGGCCGGAGCTTGCAGATCTATTGCCGCTGATGGGTCGGGAAGGAACGTTGGCCCGACGACCCTGACCTTCCGCTGTTCCGGCGGCAAGGCTGATATCGGCGACGTCACCGGCTTGGCGGAAACCCGCTTGATCGTCTCGCGGTCGAGCCCGCCTTCCTGATTGGCCAGCGTTTCGGGATCGGCACCTGGATCCGGTTTGGAGATCGGCACCGGAATGAACGGTGCGGAGTCCGTCTCGGGTTGCAACTGTTCCGGATTCGGCGGGTTGCCGGCGATGATCTGAAAACCCTGCGCGGCGGCGTTGCAGCCGCAAGCCGGCGGCCGCGACATATCGGGCTGCTTGTAGAGATAGGCGGTCGGCAATTCACTGTAGGGCCGGCCGGTGATAGATGACGTCATCGAGGCCGAATCGTCGCCCATGCCGCGCGAGTAGAAAACCTGCATTTCGGTGCCGGGGCAGCTCGATTCGCAATTCTTCTGGTCACGTTCGAAATCGCCAGCCGAGGCTGAGTTCGACATCGGGAAGAAGTAGCCGTCGCAGGTGCGCACACAGGAGGTGTGGAACTCACCGCCGACGCTCGGAAAATCGGGTATGCCGGGCTGGTTGAGCACCCGGCGGACATTGCGCTCCTCGCCTGGATCGTCGGGCGGGCTAGGCTCATCAAGCATATCGAGTTGCTGGCTGTTGCCGCCAAAAAGCTGATTGAACAGGTTTGCGCTGCCGCCGTCGCGGTTGGCTTCCTGCAAAGGCGTCCGCCCAAACGCTACGATGTCGTCGCGGCAGCCATTGGCGTCAAGCGCCGCCAGGATGCGTCCGCGGTCGCGGCGAGAGCCGCCGCCGGCCAGCCGCTCGCGCTTGTTCTGCAAGGCGTCGAGATTGGCATTCATGCGGTCGATCGTGGCGTTGAGTCCGGCGCATTGATTGAGGTTGCGACCAAACAGCGAAAAACCGCACCCGGCCCGGCTCGCCTGGCTGCGAGCCTTCGAAATCTGTTCATGCTGCCTGGCAATTGCGGAATCGTATTTCCGGATCAGCGCCGGACCGCCACCGCCGCCGCGCGAGGACGCGGCAAGATCGGCTTCCAGCTGGCGGCAGACCCGCGAAGCAGCCTGTGGCTCGGCCACCCCCCAGGTTGCAGACAACAGGAGGCCAAGCAGCACGGCAGCATGCGCCTGCTTCCACCCTCCGCTTGCCATCCGCCCAAACTCCGCCTGCCAAATCCCGACTGTTAGCCCCGCAAGGCTACCGTGTTCGCGGTTAACTGCAGTTTACCGCGAAATCCGTGTTCAGCCCAGATTGACGACCGCCTGTGCCTTGTGGGCGGCTTCGACCACGGCAAGCGCCGTCATGTTGACGACGCCGCGCGAGGTGACGGACGGCGTCAATATATGCGCCGGCATGTCGGTGCCGAGCAGGATCGGCCCGACGTGTAGCGCATCCGTCATGGTTCTGAGCGCCGTCAGCGTGATGTTGGCCGAATCGAGGTTGGGGAACACCAGCAAATTGGCTTCGCCCTTCAGCCTCGAATGGGGATACACGCGCTGGCGCAGGTGCTCCGACAGAGCAGTGTCCGCATGCATCTCGCCATCGCATTCAAGGTCAGGCGCGATGCGCGCCAGGATCGCCGCTGCTTGCCGCATCTTCAGGGCACTGGGCGAATCGCGCGAGCCGAAATCGGAATGCGACAAGAGCGCTGCCTTAGGCTCGATGCCGAAGCGCTGGATTTCTTCCGCCGCCAGCACGGTCATTTCGGCGATTTCTTCCGCCGTCGGGTCGACGGAGACGTGGGTGTCGGTCAGGAAGATGATGCCGCGCTGCGAGATCAGCATGGAAAGCGTCGACAGGTCGTGGTCCTTGATGCCGGCGCGGGGGCCGATGATCAAGGTGACGTTGCGCAGATGCCGCTCGAAGCGGCCTTCGAGGCCGCAGACCATGGCATCGGCATCGCCGCGCTTCAGCGCAAGCGCTGCGATTACCGTGTTGTCGGTGCGCACCATGGTGCGCGCGGCCTCCGTCGTCACGCCACGCCGGCCGGCGAGTTCGATCAAAAGGTCGACATAATGGCGGTAGCGCGGATCGTCTTCCGGGTTGATCAGGCCGAAATCGACACCGGGCTTGATGCGCAAGCCGTAGCGCTTCAGGCGCACCTCGATGACGTGCGGGCGGCCGATCAGGATCGGCTCGGCGATGCCTTCCTCGAGCACCACCTGGGCGGCGCGCAACACGCGCTCATCCTCGCCGTCGGCATAGATGACGCGCTTGGCGCTCGATGCCTTGGCGGAGGAGAACACCGGCTTCATCACCAGGCCGGAGCGGAAGACGAAGCGGTTCAGCTTGTCGATATAGGCGGCGAAGTCGGTGATCGGCCGCGTCGCGACACCGGTGTCGCAGGCTGCCTTGGCGACCGCGGGCGCTATGCGCAGGATCAGGCGCGGATCGAAGGGCGAAGGGATCAGGAATTCAGGGCCGAAGATCGGCGTCTCGCCGGAATAGGCGCGTGCCGCGACATCGGATGGCTCTTCGCGTGCTAGCGCTGCGATCGCCCGCACCGCCGCCATCTTCATCTCCTCGTTGATAGCGCTGGCACCACAGTCGAGCGCGCCGCGAAATATGTAAGGAAAACAAAGTACGTTGTTGACCTGATTGGGAAAATCAGACCTGCCTGTGCAGATCATCGCATCGGGACGCGCCGCACGCGCCGTTTCCGGCATGATCTCGGGATTGGGGTTGGCCAGCGCCAGGATCAGCGGTTTTGGCGCCATGTGCTCAAGCAGTTCCGGCTTCAGCACGCCTGCCGCCGACAAGCCGAGGAAGACATCGGCGCCCGATATGACGTCGGCCAGCGTGCGCGCCTCGGTGTCCTTTACATAAGGGTCTTTCCAGCGATCCATCTCATCAGTGCGGCCCTTGTAGGCAACGCCGAAACGGTCGGTGACCCAGATGTTTTCGACTTTGGCGCCGAGCGAGACCAGCAGGTTGAGACAGGCAAGGGCGGCAGCCCCGGCGCCGGAGGTGACGATCTTGATGTCCGATATGGTTTTTCCGGCGAATTCCAGCCCGTTGAGCACGGCGGCGGCGACAATGATGGCGGTGCCGTGCTGGTCGTCGTGAAAGACCGGTATGGCCATGCGGGCCTTCAACTGCTCCTCGACCTCGAAACATTCCGGCGCCTTGATGTCCTCGAGGTTGATGCCGCCGAAGGTCGGCTCCAGGGCCGAGATCGTCTCGACCATGCGCTCGATACCGGGCGCGTCGATCTCTATGTCGAAGACATCGATGCCGGCAAACTTCTTAAACAGGACGGCCTTGCCTTCCATGACCGGTTTGGAGGCCAGCGGGCCGATATTGCCGAGGCCGAGAACGGCCGATCCGTTGGTGACGACGCCGACAAGATTGGCGCGCGCGGTATAGTCGGCGGCGGTCGCCGGATCGTCGCGGATTTCCAGGCACGGGGCGGCGACGCCAGGCGAATAGGCGAGCGCCAGGTCGCGCTGATTGCCGAGCGGCTTGGTCGCCTGGATCTCGAGTTTTCCCGGCCTTGGGTGCTTGTGGAAGTAGAGGGCGGCTTCGTCGAGGTCCGAACGTGCCGTCTTTTTGCTCTCGCCTTCCATGCGGCCGCTCCCTCGAAATCTGGCTGGAGATTCCCTTTTAGCATGCAGCCGTGGTTTTTCGCGACGCTAATTGACGCGCCGAGAGCTTTACCCGGTGGCGCGTCGAAAGCCACAATTAATCAGATGCTTATCTTGATTTTCTGACAGACCATTCCTGCAGTTTCACGGACAAGTTGATCAGAATGCGCTGACGTAGAGACCACCATCGACCGGTATGTTCTGCCCGGTCAGATAGCCGGCATGGACCGAGCACAGGAAGGCGCAGATCTGGCCGAATTCCTCCGGCGTACCGAGCCGCTTGGCCGGAACGTCGGCGCTGATGCGGGTCTTGCGCGCGGCTGCGGCCTCAGGGCTTTCGACACTGCCGGCTTCATGCGGGCCGCGCAGCCGGTCGGTGTCGAGCTTGCCCGGCAAAAGACTGTTGATGGTCACGTTGCGGTCGACAACCGTTCTGGCCACGCCGGCAAGAAACGAGGTCAGGCCGGCGCGCGCGCCGGACGACAGGTCGAGGCCGGGAATGGGCACATAGACCGACAGCGAGGTGATGTTGACGATACGGCCGAAGCCGCGCTTGGCCATGCCGTCGATGACAGCCTGCACCAGCTCGATCGGCGTCACCATATTCTGGGTGACGCCTTCGAGGATTTTTTCGCGATCAAGCGTGCGGAAGTCGCGAAGCGGCGGCCCGCCATTGTTGTTTACGAGGATATCTGGCTCGGGACAGGCCGCGAGCAGCGCCTTCTGCACCTCCGGCTTCGAAACGTCGCCAACGACTTCCGTCACCGTGACGCCATAGCGCTCGCGCAACTCAGCGGCGGTTTTCGCCACCAGTTCGGCGTTGCGCCCGTTGACCACGACATCGCAGCCGGCCTCGGCCAGCGCCATGGCGCAACCGAGCCCAAGTCCCTTGCTCGAAGCGCAGACGATGGCCTTCTTTCCGCGGATACCAAGATCCATGACGATTTCTCCTGTGATTTGGCCGGCAGGCTAGTCCTTCGGCTGGACCAATCGCAACCGTCATACGGTTGTTGCATGAATCGGGGCATAGGCTCGCGAAAGCAACGGTGAAATCGCGATGTCCGGCCAAGAGCCCCGCACTTTCCGCAGCATGTTCATTTCCGACGTCCATCTGGGCTCGAAGGCGGCCAAGGCCGAGTTCCTGATCGATTTCCTTCGATATCACGATGCCGATATCATCTATCTGGTGGGCGACATCGTCGACGGCTGGCGGCTGCGACGGAGCTGGCATTGGCCGCAAAGCCACAATGACGTCGTGCAGAAACTGCTGCGCAAGGCGCGCAAGGGCGCCAACATCACCTACATCGCCGGCAACCATGACGAGTTCGCCCGCCAGTTCCAAGGCGTGCATTTCGGCGGCATCGTCGTCGCCGACCGCGCCATCCACGAGACCGCCGACGGCAAGCGGCTGCTCGTCATCCATGGCGACCAGTTCGACACCGTGGTCCACAATGCGCGCTGGCTCGCCTATCTCGGTGATCACGCCTATGACGCGGCCATGCTGGTCAATCGCGTGGTGACGCGGCTGCGGCAACTGCTCGGCCTGCCGTATTGGTCGTTTTCGTCCTGGGCCAAGCACAACGTCAAGAAGGCGGTGAACTTCATCGGCTCGTTCCAGACCATGCTTGCGGACGAGGCGCGCCGCTCGCATGTCGATGGCGTCATCTGCGGCCACATCCATCATGCCGTCATCGAGAATTTTGGCGATGTCCAGTACATCAACACCGGCGACTGGGTGGAAAGCTGCACGGCGGTGGTCGAGCATTTCGATGGCCGGATGGAAATCCTGACCTGGGCGAAGGTGCTGCCAGAGTCGCTGGACGAGCCCTTTATCCCGCTGCTCATCGAAGATCGGGTAGGGCAGGCGGCATAGGCCGGAGTTCGTCTCAGCTGCGGGATCAATCGATTAGTCCAAACGGTTTCGCCCGGTTTTCGTCCATGTTAAGGGATCGACACGCGTTGCCGTCCGGTCGAATACAGCGCGATTGGATCGATTCATGGCCCTGCCGCAGCTCTCGCCCGAACAACTCGTCAAGCCGCGCCATTTCGAACTGCGCATGAGCCTGATCTTCGCGACGCTGTACGTGCCGCTCGGAACGCATTTGCCTTATTTTCCACTGTGGCTGCAGGCCAAGGGTTTTCACGCCGAGCAGATCGCCGTCATTCTGGCGGCGCCGATGTTCCTGCGCGTGGTGACGACGCCGTTACTGACCGCGCTGGCCGACCGTGCCAGGGACCGCGCCGATGTCTATGTCGCGCTGATGGCTGCATCACTGCTCTTGTCGGCAGGTTATTTCCTGCCGCCGACCTATGCGATGGTGCTGGCGGTCTCATTGGCGCTGACCATTGTCTGGACGCCGCATTCGCCGATCGCCGATTCGCTGGCGCTTTCGGGGGTCCGCCGCTTCGGTTCGAACTACACAAGCATGCGCAAATGGGGCTCGATCTCCTATCTCTGCGCCAATGTCGCCGGCGGCTTCATTCTGTCGGCAACCGGCTCGCAGGCCGTTCCGGTTGTCATTCTGGCGGCGTTTGCCGCGGCCCTTGCCGCCGGCCTGCTGGCGCCGCGTCTAGGCCGTCCGCGGCGCGCCTCACCGCTGTCGGCCGCCGACATCCAGCATTCGGCGCCGAAGCTTCTCAACCCGTATTTCCTGTATTTTTCCGTCGGCGTCGGCGTCATCACCGCCAGCCACGCATTCCTCTACGGTTTCGTCTCCATCTATTGGAAATCGATCGGCATCAGTGATTCGGTTGTCGGTCTCTTATGGGCTTGGGGTGTGGTGTCGGAAGTCTGCATGTTCATGATGTTCACCCGCTTTTTTGACCGGTTCTCCGTCGTGTCGATCATGGTGATGGCGGGGATCGGCTCCATCGTGCGCTGGATCGCCTTTCCGCTGGTCTGGCCGCTCGGCCTCAGCATTCCCGGTTTCTTCGGTGTCCAGTCGCTGCACTCGGTCTCGGTGGCGCTTGGGCTGATCGGCCTGCAGAAGATGATCGGCGAAACCGTCTCCGAGGAGCGGACAGGTGCCGCGCAAGGCATTGCCTATTTCTCCAACGGCTTCTTCATGGCGGTGGTGACGCTGGCGTCCGGCCCGCTCTACGACCGTCTCGGCGTGGACGGCTTCTTTGCCATGATCCCGATCGCCTTGATCGGGCTGGTGCTCATCGGGCTTGCTGCGCGCTCAGCCCCACAGCGCCACATCGGGCGGTGACACCAGCGATCCCTGGTAGATAAGGCCCGGTACCCGGTCGCGGGCAAGCAGCAGCGGACCGTCGAGGTCGACGAAATCGGCATGCTGGGCAAGCAGCACCGCTGGCGCCATCGCCAGTGACGTGCCGACCATGCAGCCGACCATCACGCCGAAACCGAGTTCGCGGGCGCGATCGCGCAGCACCAGTGCCGCAGTCAGGCCTCCCGACTTGTCGAGCTTGATGTTGACCGCATCGTAAAGACCGACAAGCGCTTCGAGATTCTCAGCCTCGTGCACGCTTTCATCGGCGCAGATCGGCACGGGATGGGCGATATGGCGCAGGATCTCGTCACGACCGGCCGGCAGCGGCTGTTCGATCAGCGCGATGCCTTGTTCGGCGGCAAAGGCGAGGTTCGCAACGATGTTGTCGTCGCTCCAGCCCTCATTGGCGTCGAGGATGATGCGGCTGTCTGGCGCTGCCTGCCTGACCGCGCGGATGCGGGCAATGTCGTTGTCGCCGCCGATCTTGACCTTGAGCAGCGGCCGCGCGGCATTGACGCGGGCCTGCGCCGCCATCGCCTCCGGCTCGCCCAGCGACAGCGTGTAGGCGGTTTCGAGCGCCTGCAAGGGAAGAGCACCTATCGCGACTGCTACCGAGGTTCCGCTGAGCTTTGCCTCCAGATCCCACAGGGCGCAGTCTATGGCGTTGCGGGCGGCTCCGGCCGGCATCGCATCGAGCAAGGCGGTCCGGCCGATGCCACCGGCGATCCGGCCACGCATGGCCTCGATCGCGTCGCGCACGCCCTCCATGGTCTCGCCATAGCGCTTGTAGGGGACACATTCGCCGCGGCCGAAGTGGCCGCCGTCGCCGATCGTGCAGGAGATCACCTCGGCTTCAGTCTTGGAACCGCGCGAAATGGTGAAGGTTCCGGCGATGGGAAAACGCTCGGCCTCAACCGAAATGACACGCGCCATATTTTTCTGCTCCTGCTATGCGACAACCGTTGTCGGCAAATCGACAGGTCAGACCCGTCAGGCTAAACAGGACGCCATGTTGACCATCGGCAAGCGCGACGCAAGCGGCACGACCGCAGGGGAGGCTGACCACGAACCGCGCGTGGCGATCGGCGAGGAGGATGGCGTTCTTGGCTGCGCTTTCTCCGGAATCTGGACCACAAGGACCGTCGCGCTCATCGACGCCGACATGCGCAAGATCGAAAAGCGAAGCGGCTTCAAAACCTTGGCGCTCGATGTTTCCAAGATCGAGAAGATGGACACCGCCGGCGCCTGGCTGATCGACCGGCTGGTCAGCGCCTTCGAGAAGAAGGGCGTCGAGATCCAGATGCAAGGCCAGAGCGAGATCGCTTCGATCCTGCTCGAAGCTGTCGGCGAGGCCGTGCGGCGCGAACCCGAATCCGGCCCGGCGCGACCGCCCAACATCGTCATTCGCGCGCTGGAGGCGGTGGGCCGCCGGGTCTACGAGATGCGCGACGATTTTCTCGCCTCGATGAACATCCTCGGCGCCACCATCCGTGGCGCGCAGATGAAGCTCGGCCGTGGCCATGCCGTCAACCCGGCGGCGATTTTCAACCAGATCGACCGCATGGGCGTCGGCGCCATTCCGGTGGTGGTGCTGATGTCGGCGATCGTCGGCGCCATCGTTGCCCAGCAAGGCGCCTATCAGCTCAGCTATTTCGGCGCCGATATCTTCGTCGTCGATCTGGTCGGCGTGCTGATCCTGCGCGAGCTTGGCGTGCTGATGACGGCGATCATGATCGCCGGCCGCTCCGGCAGTGCGATCACCGCCGAGATCGGCTCGATGAAGATGCGCGAGGAGGTCGACGCGCTGAAGGTCATCGGGCTCAACCCGATCGGCGTCCTGGTCTTTCCGCGGCTCGTGGCGCTGGTCATCGCCTTGCCGTGCCTGACCATCATCGCCAATTTCGCCGCACTCGGCGGCGGCATACTGGCTGCCTGGCTCTATTCCGACATCCCGCCCGCCGCCTTCATCGACCGGTTGCGCGTCGCCATCGATCTCAGCACCATCTTTGCCGGCCTGATCAAGGCGCCGTTCATGGCCATGATCATCGGCACGATTGCCTCGGTCGAAGGCATGAAGGTCGGCGGCAGCGCCGAATCGCTCGGCCAGCATGTTACCGCTTCGGTTGTGAAGTCGATCTTCGTCGTCATCATCCTCGACGGACTTTTCGCCATGTTCTACGCAGCGATCGAGTTCTGAGATGAAGCTGCGAAACAGGAAAAGGGCAGGCGCATTGGCTGATGACGCGGGTGAGGGCGACATCGTGCTATCCGCGCATGACATCAGCGTGTCCTTCGCCGACAAGCTTATCCTCGACAGACTGTCGCTCGACATAAGGCGCGGCGAAATCCTTGGATTTGTCGGCGCCTCGGGTGCCGGTAAATCCGTTCTGCTGCGCACCATTCTCGGCCTGACGCCCAAGCAGTCGGGTACGATCAATCTGTTCGGCGTCGATATCGAGAAAGCTGATGATGCCGAGCGTCTGCGCATCGACATGCGGCTTGGCGTGCTGTTCCAGCACGGCGCGCTGTTCTCGGCGCTGACAGTGCTGGAAAACGTCCAGGTGCCGATGCGCGAATATCTCGACCTGCCGCGAAAGCTGATGGACGAACTGGCGATGCTCAAGATCGAGCTGGTCGGGCTGCCGCCCGATGCAGCGCAGAAATTCCCGTCCGAACTGTCCGGCGGCATGATCAAGCGCGCCGCGCTGGCCCGGGCGCTCGCGCTCGATCCCGACATCGTCTTCCTCGACGAGCCGACATCGGGCCTCGATCCGATCAGCGCGGCGGAGTTCGACGAACTGGTGGTCAAGCTGCGCGATACTATGGATCTGACCGTCTACATGGTGACGCACGATCTCGACACGCTGTTCACCGCTTGCGACCGGGTGGCCGTGCTCGGCAAGAAGAAAGTGCTGGTCGAAGGCACCATCGACGACATGCTGAAGAGCGAGGAACCGTGGGTAAAGTCCTATTTCCGCGGAAAACGCGCCCGGCAACTTGATCTTGCGGCGCGCGCATAGCCATAAGTGGGACAATGGAAACCAGAGCCAACTACGTCATTGTCGGCATCTTCACGCTGGCCGCGATCCTGGCGGCGTTTGCCTTCGTCTACTGGACGGCGGCCATCGGCGACAAGGGCGAGACGACGTTGCTGCGCGTGCGCATTCCGGGCTCGGCGTCCGGGCTTGGCCGCGGCAGTTTCGTGCTGTTCAACGGCGTCAAGGTCGGCGACGTCAAGCGCGTCTATATCGACGTCGACAATCCGACGGTTGCCATCGCCGATACCGAGATCGACCGCATGACGCCGATCACCAAATCGACGCAAGCCGATATCGGGCTTGCCGGCCTGACCGGGCAGGCCAACATCGAGCTCAAGGGCGCCGACCCCAAGGAGGTGAAACTCCTCGACCAGGCGGAAAAGGAAGGTAAGGTCGCCGAGATCGTCGCCAACCCGTCGGCGGTGACCAACCTCTTGCAGACGGCGCAGAATATCTTCACCCGCGCCGACAAGGTGCTGACCGAGCTCGAAGGCTTCACCAAGGACGTTCGCGGGCCGCTGACGCAGACCGTCCAGAATGTCCAGACCTTCTCCGATGCGCTGGCCAAGAATTCGGACGGGATCGACAAGTTCCTGTCCGCCGCCAGCACGCTGGCGGATGAGCTGAAAGGCGTTTCCGGCAAACTCGACGGCACGCTGAAAGCAGCCGAAGGCCTTCTCAACGCCGTCGACAAGGACAAGATCAAGAGCATCGTCGCCAATGTCGACGCGGTAACCGGTAACCTCAAGGAGACGTCGAAGCAGTTCGACGGCGTGATCAAGAACGTCGATACGGCCGTGGGGTCGGTCAACGATTTTACCAAACGGACGCAAGGCACGCTGGCCAAGGTCGACAACGTGCTCGACGGTATCGATCCCGCACAAGTGCGCTCGGCGCTCGCCAACATCCAAAAGGCCAGCGAGAGCGCCGACAAGGCCGCCGCCGACATCGCTGAGGTGACCCACAAGTTCGCCAACCGGGCCGACGACATCGACCAGACGATCAAGGACGCAAAGCAGCTCGCGCAACGGCTCAACGATGCCTCGGTGCGCGTCGATGGCATTCTTGCCAAGGTCGATACCTTGCTCGGGTCGGGGCAGGCCGATGGCGTGATGGCGGATGCCAGGGCGACGCTGAAGTCGTTCAAGCAGGTTGCCGACACGCTGAATGCCCGCCTTGGCGTCATCACCGACAATCTGGCGCGCTTCTCGGGACAGGGGCTTTCGAATGTCGAGGCTTTGGTGCAGGACAGCCGCCGTTCGATCAGCCGCATCGAAGAGGCGGTGACCGATCTCAGTCGCAATCCGCAGCGCATCCTTTCGGGTGGCGACGGCGAGGTTCGGCAATTCGATGGCAGGGCGCGGCGTTGACTTCGGCGTCGGCGCGCCCCAGAAACATGAGCCGCGAAAGCGGGTCGATCTTACGATCCGGGGACAACGGGGATCGCGCGTGAAGTCTGTGTGGGTGAAAACGGGCGGGTTGACATCGGCTGCGGCACTGCTTGCCTTGACGCTGGCCGGCTGCGCGGCGTTGGGCGGCAAGCCCGCGCCGCTCGATACGTTCGAGCTGTCGGCGCCTTCGGTCGACGCGCATGGCCATAGCCGCCGGCAGATCCTGATCGCGCAGCCGTCGGCGCTCAAGGCGCTGGACAGCCAGAACATCGTCATCAAACCGTCGGATCGCTCGATCCAGTATCTCAAGGGCGCGCAATGGGCCGACCGGCTGCCGCTGATCGTGCAGGCGCGGCTGGCCGAGACCTTCCAGCGCTCGGGCAGCTTTGCCGGCGTCGGCAAGCCGGGCGAGGGCCTGGCGATCGACTATCAGGTGATCGTCGAAATACGGTCCTTCGAGGTGCGTGTCGACGGCGGCGAACATGCCAAGGTCGATCTGTTCGTGCGCATCCTGAACGATCGCAACGGCGAGGTCCGTGCCTCCAAGAGCTTCACCGCAGCCGCACCCGTCTCGGGCAGCGGCAATCCTGCCTATGTCAGCGCGCTCGACAAGGCGTTCGGCGACGCCGCCGGGCAGATCGTGAGCTGGACGGATTCGGTGATCTGAGCGCGGGGGCGCCGGAATCCCACAAAGCTTCATCCCTCCAGGCTTCTCTACCTACAAGCGGTCGAAGATTTCCGGGCGGAGCTTTCCGGTCTGCATCAGGTGCTGCAGGGTATAGGTGACGGACAGCGCGTCATCGAGCGCGTCGTGCCCCTGCAATGGCGGGTGTTCGACGCCGTAGTAGTCGGCGAGCTTGTTGCTCGGCGTTCTCGCCAGATCCTCGATCGGCATTCCGGCCGCGATCAGCAGCTTGACGGCATTGTCAAACCGGGTGGCCGGGACCGGAGGCTGAATGCCCGCGACATAGCAACTGATGGCGATCATGTTCAATTCGTCCTTGCCCCAGGACCAGAATCGCGACCCTCCGGAAAAACGATCGACGTCAGCGAGCGCTTCTCCTAGCGCAACACCTTCGGTCTCCAGATCTTCCTCGGTGATGCCGGTCAGTTTGGTGAAGAACGGGTCGAGGGCGTATCTCTGACCAAACCGGTCGACCGGTCTGATATAGGCCTTGTGTGTGCCGAGCAGGGGAAAGTCGCCTTCAAGTCCAAGCCTGACCGCGCCAATCTGTGCGATGACGGGGTCGGGGTCGTGGGCTGCGCACCAAAATCTGCGTTGGGAGCCCTCAAGGCAAAGAAACTCACAGTCGAAGATGATTGCCGTCTTCACAGTCAGCATCCTCATGAAGCAGGACAACGTTTCGCCGACAGTCTTGCGGGTGTCGCGAAATCGGATTTTGGCGTCGAGACGTTTCTCGAATGCAAGAGGCGGGGCCGTGGCCCCGCCTCTTCAGTTCCGTCGTATGCCGGCTAGTGCAGACGACCGCTGGCATGGGCCAGCATGGTGTAGACCTTGCCGGTGTCCGACGTCAGGTAGGTCTGCGCCATGATGTTGTCACGGTCGTTGCGCGAGACATCCTTGAGCAGCTTCTCGAAATCGTCGCAGTAGCGGTCGACGGCGGCGCGGAACTCGGCCTCGGCCTGATACTTGCGACGAATCTCGTCGAACGTCTGCTGTCCCTTCAGCGTGTAGAGCCGCCGCGTGAACACGTCACGCTCGCCACGCCGGTAGCGGTTCCACAGCTCGATCGAAGCATCGTGGTCGATGGCACGCGCGATATCGACGGAGAGCGAGTTCAGCGATTCCACGACATGCAGGGGCGAGCGCTGGGCAGGGGTAGCGCGCTGCGCTTCCACGGGGGCCGTAGGGGCTGCCGACCTGAGGTCCTCATCGTTCGATGCCGCGGTAAGCAGATCGCGCACCCATCCGCCCTGAGGCGTGCGGGCGCTGGCATCGCCGCGCGGACGCGGTGCCGCCTCGCCAGGACGCTCAAGGTCGAGCGTGCCTCGCAATGCGGGGCCGCCCAAGGGCGCCTGAGGCGTGCGCAGGTCCGGCTGCGGTGCCGGTGCGCGGCGCGGCGGCTCGGCAGCGCGTGCGGCCGGCGCTTGCGGCGCCGGGCGCAGGTTGCGTGGTTCTGATCCGTCACCGCCGCCGCGGCCGGACTTGGCCACGATGTCCGAAAGCTCCTTGAGGGCGTTGATCTGCTCGGAAACGGCGCGGCGGATGGCCGAGGTCGATTCCTTTGCCTCTTCCGGCATTTCGATGACGCCTTTCTTGAGCTCGGCCCGGGTCAGGTCGAGTTCGCTCTTGATCGAGCCCGCGGTGCGCCGCATCTCTTCGGTCGCATCGGCAAAGCGCTTGGTTGCCGAATCGACGACGTCGGTGATGGCGTTGCGGATCTTGTCGGCCGACTCCATCGTCTTGCCTTCGGCGTTCTGCAGCGTCTGGCCGACGAGATTTTCGAACGAGCGCATGACCCTTTCGAGATCTTCCGACTTCTTGACCAGACCGACGGCGAGGTCTTCGAGCGACGACTGCCGTTCGAGCGTGTGTTCGAGATTGCTCTGGGCCGAGCTTAGCAGGTCCGAAGCGCTGGACAGCAGGCGGCTGTGTTCGTCGAACTTGGTGGCGATCGACGCCACCTCGCGCAAGGTGGACGACGACAGTTCCGTCAGCCTTGTCGTGTTCGAATCGACCAGTCGCGCCGAGCTGGCGAAGGTCTGCGCGGCTTTCTCCGTGGTGGCGGCGAAGCTTTGCGTGCTGCCGCTCAGGCGTTCATCGACCTGGCCGAGATTGACCGCGGCCTGTTCGATCAGCTGGCCGAGCTGCGAACTGGACTTGGTCATCCGGCCGATGAGATCGGCGACGCTGTCGGACAGCGACGAGCGGGCGCCCTCGACCGCCGACAAGGTTTCGGCGGTGCGGTTCGCGAGTGCGTCGACAAGCGCGGCATTCTCGCTGCGCAGCTTCTCGGTGGCGCGTTCGGTGACCTCTTCCATGCTCTTTTGCAGGTCCGAGCCGCCCTGGGCGAAACGCTCGACCAAGGGCCGTGCGGTTTCGTCGAGAATCTTCGACATTTCGGCCGAACGTGCGGCGAGCATGGTGTTGAGTTCGCGGGTGTTGGCGCCGATCGTCTTGGCGGCATCGTTGGTGCTCTGGCCGATATGCTGGCCAACCGCGGTGAAGGTCTCGGCGATCACATTGGCGCGCGAGACGAGTTGCGCCTCGGCATTCGACACCTGTTCGTTGAGCTTCTGGCCCATCGTCTCGGCCGTGAAGGCGAGGCGGTTCTCAACGCCTGAGACCTGCTCTTCGACACGGGCGGCCGCGGCCGCCGCGCTCGAGGCGAGCCGCTCGTCGGCGCCGGCAAGCGCCTGCTCGATTTCGCGGGCGTGCACGGCCATTTCCTGGCCGGTCCGCCTGGCGCGTTCGGCGACCCTTTGCTCGGTATCGGCAAAGGCACCGACGATGGTCTCGGCATGCTCGCCGATCGTGGTGGTGCTGCTGGCGATGCGCGACACCAGACGCTGATCCGCGTCGTCGAAGATACGGCCGATTTCCGAGGCACGGCTCGACAGCGCTTCCGAACCTTCGGCGATGCGCGAGACGAGTTGCTGGTCGGCGGCATCGAAGATGCGGCCAAGGTCCGATGCGCGTGCGGCAAGCGCTTCGGCCGATTCGCCGATGCGCATGCCGAGCCGCTGGTCGGCGCCTTCGAAGTTGCGCAGGATGTCGCCGGCGCGCGCGGCCAGCGACTGGGCCGTTTCGATGGCGCGGGCGACCAGCTTCTGGTCGGCGGCATCGAACGTGCCTGCAATCTCGCTTGCACGAGCTGCCAGATGATCGGCGGTGTCCTGAGCCCGGGCGGTCAGCTGATCGGCGGTTTCCTGGGCGCGGGCGGCGAGCTTCTGGTCCGCCGCTTCGAAGGTGCCGGCGATCTCGCTTGCGCGAGCAGCCAGTTGATCGGCGGTTTCATGGGCGCGGGCCAGCAGCGAGCTGGACGTGTCGTCCGCACGGGCAAGCAAGGCGCTCGACGTATCTTCCGCACGGGCGTGCAGGCGACGGTCTGCATCCTCGAAGGTGCGGGCGATGTCTTCGGCCCGCGCCAAAAGGGCGGCGGAGGTCTGCTCGGCGCGCTCGGCGATCTTGCGGTCGGCGTCGCTGAACGCGGCACCGGCCTGCTCGTGCAGGGTGCTGGTGACTTCCAGCACCTTCTCGCGCAGGGCGCCGGCGACAAACACGGCGCTCTTCTCGAGGACGGCGCGGACGTTGTCGACGCCTGTCGAGAGCGCACGCTCCATGGTGCCGGCGCGCTCCTCGATGATGCCGGTCTGACGGCTGAACGCCTGCTCGATCTTCTCGACATCTCCCGCAATCGCGGCAGAGATGTCCGAGCTTCTGGCGGCGATCTGGTCGATGTGGCCCGACAGCGAGCGGTCGACGTCCTTGCGGGTCTCGGCGAGCTTGCCGAGATCGTCTTCCAGCGCGCGGGTCAGCATATTGCGGCCTTCGGACAGCTTGCCGACATGTCCGGCGATGACGTCGTCGATATCGCTGCGGCTTTCGGTCAGCTTCTGCAGGTCAGCTTCGAGGGCGCGTTTGAGAACGTCGCGGCCCTCGGCCAGTTTCTCGACCTGGCCCGCGACCAGGCCGTCGATGCTGGAGCGGCTTTCGGCCAGCTTGGCCAGATCGGCTTCCAGCGCACGCTTGAGAACATCGCGGCCTTCGGCGAGCTTCTCGACCTGGCCGGCGACCAGGCCATCGATGCTGGAGCGGCTCTCGGCCAGCTTGGCGAGATCGTCCTCGAGCGCCTTCGACAGGGTCGAGCGCTCCTGGACAAGCCTTTCCGCGTGGCTGTTGACGAGGCCGCCGACATTTTCGAGGTCGGCTTCAAGCGCTTTCGACAGCGTTGAACGATCCTGGACGAGCCTTTCGGAATGGCTGTTGACCAGGCCGTTGACGCTTTCGAGATCGGCCTCGAGTGCCCGGGCGAACTGTGCCCGGTCATCGACCAGCTTCTGCGACTGGTCGGCAATGGTGCCCTTGATTGCATTGAGGTCGGATTCAAGGGCACGCCGCAGGATGTCGCGACCCTCGGACAACTTCTCGACCTGACCGGCAACCAGCCCGTCGATGCTGGAGCGGCTGTCGGCCAGCTTGGCGAGATCGTCCTCAAGGGCCCTGGACAGGGCGGAGCGGTCTTGGACAAGCTTGTTCATGTGATCGGCGATGACGCTGTTCACATTCTGCAGGTCGGCTTCCAGGACCCGGGAAAGCTGACCGCGGTCCTCGGCCAGCTTTTCCGACTGACTTGAGATAACGCCCTTGATCGTGTTCAGGTCGGATTCCAGGGCGCGCTTGAGAATGTCGCGGCCTTCGGCCAGCTTTTCGACCTGACCGGCGACCAGACCGTCGATGCTCGAGCGGCTCTCGGCCAGCTTGGCAAGGTCGGCTTCGAGCGTCTGCGACAGCAGGCCGCGGTCCTCGGCCAACCGTCCCGAATGGCTTTCGATCAGGCCGCGTATGCCGGACAGATCATTGTCGAGCGAATGGGAAAGCTGCGTGCGGTCTTCCGCCAGTTTGGCGGAATGGGTTTCGATGAGGCTCTTGATGCCGACGATGTCGTTTTCCAACGCCCTGGCGAGCACGGCGCGGCCTTCGGCGATCTTTTCCACCTGACCGGCGACCAGACCGTCAATGTCGGCGCGGCTGTCGGACAGTTTGCCGAGGTCGGCTTCCAAGGCGCGCGACAGGATGTTGCGGCCCTCGGCGAGCTTGCCGACATGGCCAGCGACCATTTCATCAATGATCGTACGGGCTTGCACCAGTTTACCGGAGTCTTCGTTTAGGGCAGTGGAGAGCCTGTTGCGGCCTTCTTCCAACCTTTCGAGATGGCTGCCGAGCGACGCATCGATGGCCGCCCGCGATTCATTGACCTTGCGCAGATCCTCTTCGAGAGCGCGCGAGATCAGGCTGCGGCCTTCGGCCAGCTTCTGCACCTGGTTGGTCACCGCCGCATCGATGCCGGCGCGGCCCTCGGCGAACTTCGCCAGGTCGGCCTCCATGGCCGCGGCCATGCGTTCGCGGCTTTCGGACAGTTTCCTGCTGTGGTTCTCGACAGCTTCCTCGATGCCGACGCGGGCGTCGGCGAGCCGCTGGATGTCGCTGTCGAACGAACGCGACACGACGTGGCGGGCGGCTTCCATGCGTCCGGCGAAGTCGCTGGCGCGGGCTTCGAGCATGGAGGAGGTCGAGGTGACGATGTCGGCCATGTCGGCGCCGATCTGGGTCTTGCCCTGATCGATCATCGCCGACAGCGTGTCCTTGCTCTCGGCGAAGGTGTGCGCGATTTCACGGGCGCGCTCGACCAGCGTTTCGTTGATCTGGCGGGCGCGGGCCTCGAGTGCCGCATTGAGCTTCTGCGTTCCGGTGTCGAGCGCCTCGGCGCGGGTCTGGAACTCGCTGATCAGTGCCTGGCCGCGTTCGGCGAGCGTGCGCTCGATGCCGTTGAGGCTGGCCTCGAATTCGGAATTGAGGGTGCGTGCGGCGCCGCCGAGCAGTGACACCATGCCGGTGGTGCGATCGTCCAGCAGATCGGTCAAGGACCGCGTCAGGCCGTCCGTGGTGTCCGTCAGCTTGGCAATGCGGGTGTCGAGCAGGCTGGCGAAGGCCTCGCCCGAGGTCGACAGCCGGTCGGTGATCGAATCGAGCCGGCCTTCTACCGAATCGAAGATCGACATCGAGCTTTCGTTGATGCGGTCGATGAGCGTGTCGCCGGAATTGGTGATCGTCATCGACAATTTGGTCGATGCATTGAGGATCGAGTCGCGGATGATGTCGGAGGCGGCGCCGATCTCGTCCTTCAGCGTCTCATGCGCGCCGGTGATCGAGGCGCGGACGCGCTCGGCATGGGTGACGACGGCTTCGCGCTCGCTGCCGAGCCCGTCGACCAGCGAACGGATGCGGGATTCATTCTCGGAATAGGAGCGTTCGATCTGGTTGACTTCGCTGTGGACAAGCGTTTCCAGTTCGACGGCGCGGGCAAGTGTGCGTTCGATGCCTTCGCCCATGGCCGCGACCTCGCGACGAACGGCCTGGCCGATCATCATGACGCGATCCTGGGCAAGGTTTTCCGGCTCGGTCAGGCGGAAGGCCACTTCGGTCATGGACTGTGCGGCGATGCGCATTTCCTGGGCGCGGCGAATCATGGCGGCGAAGGCCCAGAACAGGATGACGGGCACGATGGCCGCGACGGCGAGGCCGATCAGTTCCGGACGGGCAAGGAACTGGTCGAGCGTACGGATTCTCCAGATGCTCGGTCCGAAAAGCAGATTGGCCAAACCGCCGGCGCCGGCGAACCAGGCGAGCGAAACGAAGGCGACGACCCAGTAAATGGTGTTCGAGGCACGCCTGTTGAGGCTGTGCAGAAGCGTCTTGTAGTCCTTCTGGCGATCGTCATTGGCCGGCGCGAAACCCGCGGGCTGGGCGCCATTGCGTGTTTCCACGGGGCGCAATTCGGCAGGCTTGGCCTTGGGCGCGGGTTTCGCGGCGTGGTTCTGATTGACCACAGGCTCCGGGTTTTGTTCCGGCTTATGATTGCGTCCCTCGCGCGCCAGCTCGTCGGCCGCCTGGGATATCTGAGCTTCCAGATCCTCCATCGAAGCCGCGATGTCGAGGTCGCCGCTGCCGATCTCGTTGCTGAGGTCGAGATCGAGCGCCTTTTCCAGTTCCCTGGCCACGTCGCTGTCGAGAGTTCTCGTCGTCGTTGGTTTCTTTGCCATGCCTTCGCTACCCTGTACTAGCTGCCGCGGGCTTATAATTCTGTTTGTCTTGCCCCGCGCAGGAGGCTGAAAATGGACCCCTCGTATCGTAATGACACAGGGGGGTAAAGAAAACATGCATTCCGCGGGATACGTAAAACTTTAAATATAAGGTTAACGGAACTGTGATTTGGGCGCCGCTTTGGCAACATTTTTCCCGGCCATTCATTAACCCGTTGTCCATTGGATTCGCCTAGGTTTTTGGGCGAATCGAAGAAACGGAGTTCGAGTTTATGCGTGGCGAAAGCGGCATTGCCTTCTCAATGCCCGGGGGCGACGTATCCGGACCAAGGCGGTCACGGCCGGTCGATTTGGCACACCTTGCCCGCCAGACGATGGGTGACCGCAGCCTTGAGCAAGAGGTGCTGGCGCTGTTTGTACAGCAGGCGCTGTCCGTGCGCGACAGAATAGTCGACGCCGACATCAAGGACCGGCTTCTGCTCGCCCATGGATTAAAGGGTTCGGCACGGGGCGTGGGCGCCTTTGCCATTGCCGATTGCGCCACCGAGATCGAGCACCGGCCGGAAGACGGCCAGACGCTCAAGCGGCTTGGCACGCTGATCGACGAAGTGCGCGATTTCATCGCCGCCATCAACCGCTGAATCCGCGCCGAACCCGATTTGCGGAAAAACGTCATCGGGCGGCGCTTTCATGCGGCAGTTGACTTGTCAGCCGGAGTGATTATCTCGGCTGGAACTCCCTTCAGGTGACAAATGACCAAGCTGACTTTCATTGCCCATGACGGCACGCATTTCGACATGGACGCCGAGAACGGCTCTACGGTCATGGAGAACGCGATCCGCAACGCCGTGCCCGGGATCGAAGCCGAATGCGGCGGTGCCTGCGCCTGTGCCACCTGTCACGTCTATGTCGACGAAGCCTGGACGGCTGAAGTCGGCGAGCCGGAAGCGATGGAAGAGGACATGCTGGACTTCGCCTACGACGTCCAGCCCAACTCGCGCCTGTCATGCCAGATCAAGGTCCGCGATGCGCTTGACGGCCTGGTCGTACGGGTGCCTGCCCGCCAGGGATAAGCGGTATTTTTGCCAACTGATTTTTCCCGCTGCGGCTTGGCAGCGGAGCATTGGTCATGCAGTGTCCTGCTCTCTTCGCAGCGAGGCACATCGCATGACCGAGACCACCAAGACAGACGTGCTTATTGTCGGGGCAGGGCCGGTCGGCCTGTTTGCCGTGTTCGAGCTCGGCTTGTTCGACATGAAGTGCCACCTGATCGACATTCTCGATCGGCCGGGCGGCCAGTGCGCGGAGCTCTATCCTGAAAAGCCGATCTACGACATTCCAGGCTGGCCTTCGATCTCGGCGCAGGGGCTGGTCGACAAATTGCTCGAGCAGATCGCGCCGTTCAAGCCTGATTTCAGCTACAACCGAATGGTTTCCAGCCTGGAAAAACTGGAGGACGGCAGTTTTCGCGTCACCACCGACGAAAATGAGGTGTTCGAGGCCAAGGTGGTGGTGATTGCCGCCGGCGGCGGCTCCTTCCAGCCCAAGCGACCGCCGATCCCCGGCATAGAGCCCTATGAAGGCAAGAGTGTCTTCTATTCGGTGCGCCGGATGGAGGATTTTCGCGGCCATGACCTCGTTATCGTCGGCGGCGGCGACTCGGCACTCGACTGGACGCTGAACCTGCAGCCGGTGGCAAAGAGCGTGACGCTGGTGCACCGACGGCCCGAGTTCCGTGCCGCCCCCGACAGCGTCAACAAGATGTATGCCATGCAGGAGATGAAGCAACTCGAATTCCAGGTCGGGCAGGTGACCGGATTGACCGGTGCCGACGGCCAACTGTCATCGGCCACCATCAAGGGACCGGACGGCGATGTCGAGGTGCCTTGCACGCGCATGCTGCCGTTCTTCGGCCTGACCATGAAGCTCGGACCGATCGCGGAATGGGGTCTCAACCTTCACGAGAACCTTATTCCGGTCGATACCGAGAAGTTCCAGACATCGGTGCCCGGTATCTTCGCGGTCGGCGACATCAACTGGTATCCGGGCAAGCTGAAGCTGATCCTGTCGGGCTTCCACGAAGTGGCGCTGATGGCGCAGGCCGCCAAGCGCATCATCAGCCCCGGCGAGCGCATCGTTTTCCAGTACACGACCTCATCGACCAGCCTGCAGAAGAAGCTCGGCGTCTCCGGCTGAAGCTTACTCGGCGAGGATCGGCGCCGCATTGTCGGCGTAACCGCGAAGCTCCTTTTCGGGCATCAGCGTCAGCGTGATCAGCCCCAGCAGCAATGTAGCGGCGGCGACGGCAAAGATCATCACGAACGGCTCGACCGTCGCGCTATGGCCCACGATCCGCATGCCTTCACCGGCAAGCGGCAAGCCGTAACCCAGAGCGACCGCGCCGAGCATCGCGACACCAAGCGCACTGCCAAGCGAACGCAGGAATGTCAGCACGCCCGTCGCGACGCCGAGATGCACGCGATCGACGGCGTTTTGCACCGACACGGTGGTGACCGGAAACGTCGTTCCGGTTCCAAACCCGATGCAGATCGTCAAGACCTCTACCTCCAGCAGCGTTGCATATCCTGCGACGACGGCCAGCAGGCAGAGGCACAGCATGCTGAAGACGACGCCCACCATTGCAATGCGCTTGTAGTGGGTGAAATGCGGTATCATGCGCCCGCTGAATGCCGCGCCGCCGACGGTCCCCAGCAAAAGCCCAAGCATCGCGATGCCCGACTCTGCTGCCGACAGGCCGAGCACCGCCTGAAGATAGACGGGCAGGTACACAGCCATGCCGACGCTTGCGGCCTGAAGCAGGAACATCGAAAGCGTGCCTGCCAGAACGATTGGATTGCCAAGCACTTCAAGCGAGATGAGCGGCTCGGCGGCTCGCATAAGCCGCAAGGCAAAAGCGCCCCAGAAAATCGCCGAACCGCAGAGAACGCCGATGACTTCAAGCGAAATCCAGGGATAGGCGCTGCCGCCCCAGTTCAATGCGAGCAGCAGCAGCGCCGTGGCAATGATCAGAAGCAACGCGCCCAGGCCGTCGATACGATGGCGCTTTGCGGCAACGGGCAGTTTCTTGAGCGGCTTGTTGATGATCGCCATCGCAAGAAGACCAAGCGGAATGTTGATCCAGAAGATCAGTGACCAGTGTAGGTGCTCGGCGAAAGTGCCGCCGAGCAACGGACCGGCAACGCTGGCGACGGCCCATGTGCCGGAGAACCAGGCGGCATAGCGTGCCCGCTCGCGCGGCGGAACGAGATCGCCGACGACGGTCTGCGTCAAAGCGAACAAGCCGCCGCCGCCGGCGCCCTGGATCGCCCGCCCGACAACCAGCACAAACATGTTGGGAGCCATCGCACTGACCAGCGATCCCGCCAAAAAGATCAGGATCGCGGCATAGACGGTTGGCCGGCGTCCGTAGACATCGGAAATCTTGCCGTAGAGCGGGGCCACGGCGGTAGCGGTCAGGAGATAACCGGTGACGATCCATGGCAGATAGTGTGCGTTTCCGAGCGCATGCCCGATGGTCGGCATGGCCGGCGCGACAATGGTCTGATCGAGTGCCGCCAACAGCATCGACAACAGCACGCCGCCGATAATGGCGTTCTTTTCGCTCTCTGTTATCGGCGTGCCGGTTTCCGCCATCGTTTTGTTATCGACAGCCTGGTCCATGATCGTTCATCCATAAGCTTGCGATTTGACCGGCGCTGTTCAGCCGTTCCGGTTTCTCGACCGTTCGGATCGCATTGGTGTTTTATGCTCGCGTCTGGCGAGCCTGATATATGTCGTCCCATATAGGCCGGTTTCGACAGCGGCTCGAAAGTTTTTCGAATCTGGCACTACGCTTCGGCGAATTTGGCTTCAGTTCGGGTGCGTTCAGGCCGGCGGCAGTCGGCCGTTGCCGATGCGCTCCATGCGGTAGCGCAGCAGCCGCAGGATGCGGCTTTCGAAATTGACGCTTTCGACGCGGTCGAACTGAAGCTGGGCGCGGTCGTGCCTGGCCAGGACAGCCGCGGTGATCGCGGCCGCCTTGGCCTTGGCGGCGTCGCAGTTCTTTTGCGGGTAGGTGGCCTTCAAGGCCTCTTCGAGTTCGCCGCCATGGTTCTTGGCGATTTCGACATGGCGCTCCTCATGGCGCTTGATGTCGGCGGACAGCGTATCCCAGAACAGCCTGACATCGGCATCGGCCTTGCGCGGGCGGCGCCACTCGGGAAGGATCACCTTCACCTTGACGGTCACCACCGCGTCGGCGATTCGGCAGGAACTCGGTGTCTGCGCATAGCTGATACGGGTGGTGAAGGCCATTTGCGTGGCGCCCGGGTGCCGGGTGCCGGTGCTTTTCACCTCCGGCCCGCGTTTGGAGAGTTGTGCCTCGATGTCGTCGAGCGTGCTGCCGCCGATGGCGAAATAGCTGTACGTCTTGACGAGATTGGCGGCAGCCGCCGGAAGCGGGGTCATGGCGAGCAGCAGCGCGCAAGCCAAGGATTGTTTCACGCACAGGGACGGTTTTTTCATGCCAAGCATGGATCGTTTCATCATGTTGCCTCTTCGACCACCTTGCTTTACGGCCGTTGCCGGCGCAATGAAATTGATCCGCCAGGGATCACATGATTGATGAACTCCATGGTCGATGAGCAATGACGGCCAGGCGATGGCAGTTGGCGCATGGACGCCATCTCGACCTTGGCGGCAAGGCCGTGGTCGTCGGCATCCTCAATGTCACGCCCGACAGCTTTTCCGATGGCGGCCAGTTCGACGCCCCTGAAAAGGCGCTGGCCCAGGCGCGCCGCATGATCGGGGAAGGGGCACTGGTCGTCGATGTCGGCGGAGAATCGACGCGCCCAGGTGCTGCCGCGGTATCGGCCAGTCAGGAACAGGACCGCATCCTGCCTGTGATCGAAGCGCTGGCGGGCGTGAGTGAGGTGCTGATTTCGGTCGACACCTATCGCGCCGACACGGCGCGGCTGGCGGTTGCCGCCGGCGCTCATATCGTCAACGATGTATGGGGTTTGCAGCGCGAGCCCGATATTGCGCGTGTCGCCGCCGACACCGGCGCCGGGCTTGTCATCATGCATACCGGGCGGGATCGCCAGAAACTGCCGGATGTGATTGCCGATCAATTGACGTTCCTGCGAAAGTCGCTGGAAATCGTCCGCCAGAACGGCATCGCCGACGATCATATCGTGCTCGATCCCGGTTTCGGATTCGCCAAGGAGACGGCGAAGGAAAATCTCGACCTGATGGCACGCTTTTCGGAATTGCATGCACTCGGCTTGCCGCTGATGGTCGGTACGTCGCGAAAACGCTTCATCGGCACGGTCACCGGCCGTGATGCCGCCGACAGAGGGGTCGGAACAGCGGCGACCAGCGTTATATTGAGGCTCCAGGGCGCCGATCTGTTTCGCGTCCACGATGTCGCATTCAACGTGGACGCTTTGGCGCTTGCGGATGCTATGCTGGCGCGTCAGACGGACCGGGCGAGAAACTGAGCGATGTATGTCATCCGCATGAAGAACTGCGCTTTCTTTGCCCGGCACGGCGTGCTGGACGAGGAGGAAAGGCTCGGCCAGCGCTTCTATGTCGATGCCGTTCTCACCGTCGATCCAGGCCGGGCGCTTGCCGAGGATTCCATCAAGGATACGGTCCACTACGGCATTGCATTCACCGTCATTGAAAAGATCATCACCGGGCAGCGCCGTTTTCTGATCGAGTCGCTGGCGCTCGAAGTGGCCCGTGCGCTGACGGCGCGTTTTCCGCAGATAAAGAAAGCCGAGATCACGGTGCGCAAGCCGAACGCACCGGTGCCCGGCGTGCTCGATTATGTCGAGGTGACCGTTGTCTGGCCCGAATAGTACCGTTTATCTCAGCCTTGGCGGCAATCTTGGCGATCCGGCGAAATCCATGGGCGCGGCGCTGCGAATGCTGGATGCCGACGCGGATACGCGCGTCACCGGCGTCTCGTCGCTTTATCGCACGCCGCCCTGGGGCAAGCTCGATCAGCCGGATTTTCTCAATGCGGCCGCCGAGATTTCCACCGTGCTTGCACCGCGTGCCTTGCTCGACCTCTGCCTCGATGCGGAGCGCAAGCTGAAGCGGGTGCGCGAGGAGCGCTGGGGGCCGCGGCTGATCGACATCGACATTCTGGTGTTCGGCGACCGCGTCATCCACGAGACCGGGCTGGAGGTGCCGCATCCGCGCATGCTGGAGCGCGCCTTCGTGCTGGCGCCGCTGGCCGAGATCGCGCCCAGCCTGGTTGTCAGCGGCCGCAGCATCACCGACCGCCTGGTCGCCGTCGATACCTCAGGCATCGAGCGATTGTCGTCCGGCCGGGATTGGTGGCTGGCCTGAGGTCCGGACGAGGCAGTAGCCGGATCTTCAGCCAGAGAAGCCGCCACCATCCAGGAACGCCTGCTCCTGCACCGTGGTTTCGCGGCCAAGCATCTTGTTTCGATGCGGAAAACGGCCGAAATGCTGAATGATATCGCGGTGTTCGACAGCGTATTTCAGGTAGGGCTCGGCCCTGGCCTGCGTCAGCTCGACCGAAATGTCCTGGTCGGCCAGCAGTTCCGAATGCTCGTACGGCAGGTAGAGGAAAACGCGGAGTTCTTCCTCGAGTGCCAGGTCATGGCCGGCCGCGACCGCCCTCTCTGCGAAATATCTAGCGAGCGGATCGGTCGCGTACATATGGCCGGTGCCGCGAAAACAGTTCCGCGGAAACTGATCGAGCAGGATCATCAGCGCCAGCGCGCCTTCGGCATGTTCCAGCCAGTCGTCGCATTCACGCCGAGCGGCGGCATAGTGCAGGCCGAGAAAGCGGTCGCGGAACTCGGCATCGAATGCTTCGTTCTTCTCGAACCAGGCATCCTCGCCGGCATCGCGCCAGAATTTGGTGACCGATAGGGCCCGGCTGTCCAATTCCATGCATAGTTCCTTGCTCAATCGGCGGGTTCGGACTTGTGCAGCACACCCGCGGTTTCTTCATTGAGTGCCTGACCAGGCCGGCGCGGCGTGGAGAGCGGTGTCGGAATCGGCGTGCCGATATTGCCTCTCAGGAAGCGCTGTCCGGCGCGAATGCCTTCGGCAAGCTGGGTTTCGAAGCGATCGGTGTCGCGGCGCCTGACGTCTTCGATCGTTTCAGCCACGTCTTCGGGGTCGACGCCCAGCGATTCCAGTGCCGAGCCACCGAAAACAAGTGCGGATTCGAAGGTTTCGCGCAGTTGGTAGTCGACGCCGGCACGAATGAGCTGCAGCGCCGTTCCACGGTCGAATGCGCGGGCCAGCACTGTGAGCAGTGGGAATTCGGCCTTGATCAACTGGGCGATGCGAACAGCCACATCGGCCTTGTCGACGCAGATCAGCACGGCGCGCGCCCGGCCGGCACCGGCGGCATGCAGGATGTCCAGTCGCGTGCCGTCGCCATAGTAGACCTTGAAGCCGAAATCGGCCGCCGCCTGGATCATTTCGACATCATTGTCGATGATCGAGACGTCGATGCCGCGCAGCAGCAGCGGCTGGCTCGCGATCTGGCCGAAGCGGCCGAAGCCAATGACCAGCACGCTGCCGGTCAGGCCATCGGCGACATCGACGCCGTCGAGCGACTGCTCGTCGCGCGGCGTCAGATAGCGCAAGGCGATGATCGCCAGCGGCGTCAGCACCATGGAGATGATAACGATCGCCGTCAGCGTCGCGTTGGCCTGGCCGTCTATGATGCCGACCGCCGCGGCCGCCGAGTAAAGGACAAAGGCGAATTCGCCGCCTTGTGCCATGAAGACCGCGCGCTCCAGCGCTTCGCGGTGGCCTGACTTCAGGATACGGGCGACGATGTAGATGCCGAACGCCTTCATCACCATGTAGGCGACGACATAGACGGCGATCAGCCGCCAGTTCGCCGCGACCACATGCAGGTCGAGCGACATGCCGACGGCAAGAAAGAACAGACCGAGCAGGATGCCGCGGAAGGGTTCGATGTCGGCTTCGAGTTGGTGGCGGAAGGTCGATTCGGACAAAAGCACGCCGGCCAGGAAGGCACCCATCGCCATCGACAGGCCGCTGAGCTGCATGGCGAGGGCTGACCCAAGGACGACCAGAAGTGCCGCGGCCGTCATCACCTCGCGGGCACGGGCATCCGCCAGGATGCGGAAGAACGGGTTGAGCAGATAGCGGCCGGCCACCACCAGGCCGACGATAGCGGCGAGGCCGATGCCGACCTCGGTCAGCCGCTCCGACAGGCTGGTGTCGGCTCCACCGGGTGCCAGGAACGCGATCAAGGCCAGCAGCGGCACGATGGCAAGATCCTCGAGCAGCAGGACCGATACGATGCGCTGGCCTTTCGGTGCGGCGATTTCACCGCGTTCCTCCAGGAGTTGCATGACGATCGCCGTCGAGGTCAGCACGAAGCCGGCGCCGGCGACGAAGGATTGCGCGATCGGAAACCCTCCCGCCATGCCGACACCGGTCAGCAGAAGCGCGCAGACGCCGACCTGCAACGCACCGAGGCCAAAGATCTCACGGCGCAGGCCCCACAGCCGCGATGGCTGCATTTCCAGCCCGATGATGAACAGGAACATCACCACGCCGAGTTCGGCGACATGAAGAATGGATTCCGATTCGGAAAAGACGCCGAGGCCGAACGGGCCGATCACGACGCCGGCGGCCAGATAGCCGAGAATCGAGCCGAGGCCCATGCGCTTGAAGATGGGGACGGCGACGACGCCGGCAGCAAGCAGCGCCACCACCTGAACCAGATCACTGCCCGATGCTTCCGCCGCCATGCCTCTTGTCCCTGTGTCTCGCAGCACTCCTTGCATGCAGTTGGAGCGGGAGGCAAGGCGAGAAATCTGCCGGGAAAGGTAGGGTGCCGTTGCAGCGATTCCCCTGGTGGAACAACGCTCCCCGCTTGCCTGCCGGACGTTCGGCATCTATATCACGTATATGCCTGACTATTCGTCCCGGCCGTCTTCGACGCCACATATCCCGATGGATGCGCTCAGCGAAGTTTTACAAGACTTTCGCTTGAGTGGTGTCAACTATGGTCGCTGCGAGCTCCGGCACCCATGGAGCATAGACTTTCCGCAACAACAGCTGCTTCGGTTTCACTTTGTCGGCCAGGGCCCGTGCTGGATTCATACTGAATCGCAAGGCTGGCAGGAGTTGCGCGATGGCGATCTGGTGCTGCTGCCGCAAGGCATCGCCCATCGGCTGGCCAGCGCGCCGGACGTTGCAGGGGACTCGCTCGAAGGTTGCCAGGTGATCAAGTTGGGGGGCAACGTCTGCGAAGTGGTACGGCAAGGAACGGGCGCGACGAGCACTCTTTTCTGCGGCTCCATGGCCTTGGACTCCTATGCGCTCAACCCATTGATCACGTTGATGCCGCCTGTCATCAAGGGTTGCGACGTGGCCGGCAATGACCCGGTCGTCGGTCCTTTGCTGGCGGCCATGACGGTGGAGGCCTCGCAACCGCAGATGGGCAGCGCCACGATTCTCTCGCGTATGGCCGACTTGCTAACGGCCCGGCTCATACGCTGTTGGGTCAATTGCAACGGAGCCTCGACCACCGGTTGGCTCGCAGCCATCCGTGACCCCCATATAGGCCGGGCTTTGGCGGCCATGCACCGCGACCCCGGCCACAACTGGACGCTGGGAAGCCTGGCCGGCGTGGCAGGCCAATCGCGTTCGATTTTCGCCGAGCGTTTCGGTGCGGTATTGGGAGAGGGTGCCGCACACTATCTCGCCCGCCTGCGTATGCAGCTTGCCCGCGAATTGCTGGGCCAAAACGGCTTGTCGGTTGCCGAAGTCGCTACCCGTTTGGGCTATGATTCCGAGGCATCCTTCGCGCGCGCGTTCAAGCGCATCACCAATGTCTCGCCTGGCGTTGTGCGTCGCACAATTCCCGGACGAATGGATATGAATTTCGGATTCTAAGATACATATCATCCGAGCGGACTCGCCTATTTAAGACCTCCAAACTTTGGAGATCTTTCCGTGACTGACACAACATTACAGCTTGAAGACGCGGCGATTGGCCTTGATGCCGATGCACCAGCCGCGTGGAGCGCAGCCACTTGGTTCGCGGTCATTTCATTGGCGGCCACCAGCTTTGCCCTGGTGTCTGCCGAATTCCTGCCCGCAGGTCTGCTGACGCCAATGGCACGCGATCTCGGCATCAGCGAGGGGACGGCCGGCCAGGTCGTCACCGCCACCGCTTCCGTCGGCGCCGTGACGGCCATGTTGAGTAATGTTCTCATCGGCCGCTTGAACCGCAAGGCGGTGCTGGTTGGTCTCAGCGCCCTTGCGGTCGGTTCCAATATCCTGGCGGCGCTGGCGACCGATTTCTGGCTGTTGCTGTTGGGCCGGGCCGGACTGGGCATCGCTCTCAGCGCTTTCTGGGCACTTTCGGTCGCCGTCGTGGCGAGGCTGGTTGGCGCCAATGCGACAGGTCGGGGCATGGCGATCGTCACCCTCGGCGTCTCGCTTGCCACCATTGCCGCACCGTCGATGGGCGCGCTGATCAGTGACTGGATAGGGTGGCGCAGTGCCATGGCCATGACGGCGGGGCTGGCCGCGCTTGCCATGCTGCTGCAGTTTCTCAGCCTGCCGACCTTGCCTGCAACGGCAAGCAACAGCCTTGCAGATGTATTTCGGCTGACCCGGCGGCGCGGCATCCAACTCGGCATGTTGGCTATTGTTTTGCTGATGACGGGGCATTTTGCCGGCTCGGTCTATGTGCGCCCCTTCCTCGAACAGGTGACACTCCTTACAACCGGACCGATTGCCCTGGCTCTGCTCGGGTTTGGCATCGCTGCCGTGATCGGTAATGTTGCCGGCGGCCGCATGGCCGACACCAACATCCACATGGCCCTCGCAGTCACCGCAGCGTTGATGGCGGTTGCGGCACTTACTTTGGTGCTTTGGGGCTCGCATATCGGCGTTGCCTTCGGCTTCGTTACGCTGTGGGGTTTCGCCTTTGGCATGGCGCCGGTGGTGCTGCCGACCAATATGTCGCGCGCGGCGCCTGATGCGCTGGAGGCAGCGGGCAGCCTGATGGTCACCTCTTTCCAAATTGCCATCACCATCGGCGCGGTTGTCGGCGGCTATGTCGTGGACACCTATGGCGCGACTGGGCCTTTGACTCTGACTGCTATCCTTGCCGCATCGACCGCCGTCTTGGCGCTGCTGCAGCCGCGCAGCTGAACTTTGCTGCCGCTGATAAAATAGCCTGAATCCAGGCCGCCGCCGATGTTGCAGGCGCGATACACAAGTTGAGGCCGGGAACACGTTGCATCTTGCCGCAATCGAAGGCTAAGGACGCTCGGCTTCGGCCATTGGAGGGTGATCGACGATCAAGTCGCGCCCTTTTTGAGGAGATGACTGACATGAAGAAGTTTTTGTTTGTTGCCGTCGGCCTGGCGGTGCTTGCCGGTTCGGCTTGCTCGAAGGCGCCTGAGTGCACGGCGGAGATCGCGACCAAGAAGGCGCAGGACATGGCTGCAGCACTTCAGGAAGCGATTACCAAGGACCCGTCCAAAGCGGCTGATCTGACGGCCAAGGTCCAGGCGGTGACAACCAAGTATCAGGGCGCTACGACATTGGCCGACTCCTGCAAGGCCTATGACGAACTGACGGCCACGATCAAAGGCTAACGCCCTGATTCGATTGGATCAAACGAGGCGGCGACCGTTGGGTCGCCGCCTTTTCTTTTGAATTGTTCAGTTCGGCGCGATGGAGCCGACTTCGACCGCGTCGACGCGCTTCAGGCTCATGCCGATCACCGGCACCAGCTGGTCGTCGACGCGCACGGCAATAGTCACCGTCATCGAATTGTCGTCAGGGATGCGAGCCTGCATGACGCCGCGCAGCTGGTTGCGGTTGATGGTAAAGACCACTTTGCGGGCATCGACGACGTTGCCGCCGATGATGTCGAGGCCGGAACCGGTCGCGCCACCCATGAAGCTGCCCTTGTAGCCCTCACGGCCCTTGCGCTCGATCTTGGCCGACATCGGCTGGGTGAACATGCCGACCCGACAGCCGCCGTCGAGCGACATGCCGACCTTGCCGTCGGGCGTCGAGCCGGTGAAGCTGCAGTTGAACTTCGTGCCTTTGTACTTGCCGGCGACGATTTCGCCGGGACCGATCCACTTGCCTTCGGCGGACTGGAAGAACTGCTTGTCAGGCTCGGCCGCAGAGGCCACTCCGGCAATGCCGACGACTGCCGTAATCACCGTTGCCAGGGGCAGGACACTGGATAGAATTACGCTTTTCATCGACGACACCCGGCAACAAAGATGCTGTTTGGAACCCGTCTGACCATGAACAAGATTGGTTAATGCTTCGTCACCGCGGGGCCGCCGCAAAGCAGTCCGGTAACAATTCCGAAGGTCCAGACACTCCAGCCCGGCTCACTTGCCGGATGGGGTCGTTTCACCATCTTTCCTGGTTGCGAACGATGTCAGCGCCGAGAGGAAATCACCAAGTCCGGGACGCTTGGCGGCGCTGAAGGGCAGGGGTCGCGCCGTCTCCATCGCGGCAATGCCGATGCGTGCCGTCATCATGCCGTTGACGACGCCCTCGCCAAGCTTGGCCGAAAGGCGCGCGGCCAGGCCGTGGCCGACGATCTGCTGGACGAAACTGTCGCCGATCGCGATCGAGCCGGTAACCGCCAGATGCGCCAGCACGCTGCGCGCCAGGCGGAAGAAACCCAGCGTTCCCGGCCGTCCGCCATAGAGTTCTGACAGGCGGCGAATAAGCCGCCCGGCCTCGAACACGACATAGGCGACATCGACCAGTGCGCGTGGACTGACCGCCGTCACCAGCGAAACGCGTTTGGCGGCTTCGAGAATCATCACCTTCGCCCTGGCATCGAGTGGTCCGAGAATTTCAGCCTCGGCCAAGCGCACGAGATTGCCGCCGTCGATGATTTCGCCGCGCAGTTCGGCCAGCGCGCGCCGGCCGGCCGCGGTTTCGGGTTTGGCCGCGACAAAGGCCGACAATTCGTCGACGACCGATCGTGCAGCCTTGGGATCGTCGCGGGCGATCGCGTCGAGCGCACGCTTCTGCAGCTTTTCGACCTCGGCAAGGCGGGCGATCGCCAGGAACTCGCGAATCAGGATCACCATAAGCGCCAGCACGGCGATGGCAGCCATGCCCGCGGCCAGCCAGCCCAGCCATTCGGCGCGCGCGAAGAGGTCGCGTATGAGCTGGTCGGTCCACAGGCCGACAGCTAGCGAAACCAGCACGCCAAAGGCGCCGAAGAAGATGCTGCCGAGCAGTGAGCGTTTTCTGGGGGCGATCGCCGGCGGCGGCTCCGCGGCAATGATGTCAGGCTCGTCGAAGACATCGACTTCCGCCGGGATGACCATCGCGACATCGGCCTTCATCGCGCGGGGTTTGCGCTGGGCATCGGCCTGGGCACGGCGCGCCTGCGGCGCCTCTTGCCTTGGTTCGGCTTCCGGCTCGATGCGGAACGCTGCCGGCTTGCGGGGCGCAGTCATGCCAGATGATCTCCGATCAGGAACTGCAAGGCACGGTCGAGCCTGATATGCGGCAGCGACAGGGTGATACCTTCGGCCGTGCGTTCTAGCTTTGGGGGACGGAAACGGACGAAGCGGATTGCAGGGTCCGCGGCATCCTGCTTGTGATCGGCTCCCGAAAGATCAAAAACCGCATCAATTTTCTCCGGTAAATCACCGGGAAATATGGCTGTTTCAGCTTTTCCATCGAAGGTTTCGCCGTTGATCTTCTCGCCGGCGATCGGCGTGCCGATAATGACTGGCAACGTCTCTCGGCCTTGCTTGACGGTGCCTTCGCGCGTCGCGCGCACCGCCGCCATGGCGACCACATCGACGTCGGCGCCGGTGAAATTCGCCCGTGCCACGGCGCGGTCGGCAAGCCGCCGCACGATCGACTGCAGGCGGTCATGGCTTTCGTGATGCAGATGGTCGGCTTTGGTCGCGGCAACCAGGATGCGGTCGATGCGCCGCGAGAACAGGTCGGTGAGGAAGCTGCCCCGGCCGGGTCGGAAACAGCTGAGGATCTCGGTCACCGCGCGTTCCAGGTCGGCCATGGCGCCGGGGCCGGCGTTCAGCGCCTGCATGGCGTCGATCAGCACGATCTGGCGATCGAGTCGGGTGATGTGTTCGCGGAAGAAGGGTTTGACGACATGCGTCTTGTAGGCCTCATAGCGCCTGTCCATCATGGCGTGCAGCGACCCTGCGCGCGGACGCCTGTCGCCAATCCCGGCCAGGGGCGCGAAGGTCAGTGCCGGCGAGCCTTCGAGATCGCCCGGCATCAGGAAACGGCCGGGCGGCAAGGTCGAAAGCGCCCGCTCGTCGAGCTTGCAGGCCTTCAGATAGGCGGCGAAGCTTTCGGCCAGGCGGCGCGCCGTCATCTCGTCGGCGTCGGCGTTCGGATCGATCCCGGACGACAACGCCCGCCAGCCCTGCGAAAGGTCCTCGCGCACCGGCAGAACGGCCATTTCAAAGGCTTCGTGCGAAAAATCGGCAAAGGATTTGCCGAGCAGCGGCAGATCGAGCAGCCATTCGCCGGGATAGTCGACGATATCGACCGACAATCTGCCGGAGGAAAACATGCGGCTCCAGCCGGAAGCCGATTCATATTCGATGGTCAGCCGCAGTTCCGAAATGGCGCGCGTCGAATCGGGCCAGGCACGATCGTTGACCAGGGCGGCGATGTGGTCCTCGTACTGGAAACGCGGCACCGCGTCGTCCGGCTGCTGCTCGAGGAAGGCGCGGGCGATGCGCCCAGATTTCTGCGCCTCGAACAGCGGCAGGCGGCCGCCATGGATCAAATTGTGGACAAGGGCCGATATGAACACCGTTTTGCCGGCGCGGGACAATCCCGTCACGCCGAGGCGCAGCGATGGGGAAAAAAGCCCGGTGGCGCGGCCCGACAGCGTGTCGAGGGCAATCCTCGCCTCGTCGGTGAAGGTGGTCAGCGATGATGCCAAAATATGCTCTCTCGAACTTCGGTCCGTCCGATATAGGCTCTGCTACCCGGCTTTGAAATGGCTTCAGAGATCGGCCGGCGTCAGGAACGCTTCGAGATAGCCGGCGCCTTGGGCGGCGCTGGCAAGATCGCCGTCAAAGCGGACGACTGCCAGGCCCGCGGTCGGGAACCCATGGTTCAGCGTGACCCGCGCAGTCTCGTCGCCGTCGCCCGAAACTGCCATGGTGAGGTCTTCCATCATCGGGTTGTGGCCAATGACCAGCAATGAGCCTGATCCGCCATTGTCGCGGATAAGGTGGAGGTACCCGGCCGCGTCCGCGCTGTAGAGCGCGTCGAAGAACAGAACCCGGCCGGTGTCGGTCTGGCCGGCCAGGCCTTCCAGCGTCTCCTTGGCGCGCTTGGCATTGGAGCAGAGCGTCCGGTCCGGAACATAGAGGCGGGAGCGCATGGCGGCCCCCACCATTTCGGCATCGGCGCGGCCGGACGCATCGAGCGGGCGATCGAAATCCCGCATGCCGGGCAGTGCCCAGCCAGCCTTTGCATGTCGCAACAGATAAAGCCTGCTCACCCAACCTCCGAATGCCGAAGCGTCCCGGGATTAGCCACGAGAACGGCGTTGCGCACAATGGCCCGTGCTCTTCAACACGGCGAAGCACCCAATGCTGCTTGCTGCAAAGGTCTCTTGCGTATCGGCCCCGGGGGTCACGGCAATCTCGGAAAGCATGTGCCACCGGATCGAAAGTGTCTCGGCGAATTTGTACCAAAGCGACCGTACGCGGCCGCAGAGACGCGTGACGGGTACTTTAACAATTGCGTGAGACAGCGGCCGATTGCGCTTGTGCAGGCGTCGGACGACGAATATATAGGCGCCAAAATTGGGGCAGTTTGGGTGAGTCGAATGAACGACATCGTTACCGCCGATTACGTACCCTCCGAAGACGAGCCGTTCATGAACGAGCGGCAGAAATCCTACTTCCGCTCAAAGCTCGTCACCTGGAAGAGTGACATATTGCGCGAAGCGCGCGAAACACTGGAAATCCTGCAGCAAGAGAACGCCAACCACCCCGATCTGGCCGATCGCGCCTCTTCGGAAACCGACCGTGCCATCGAACTCAGGGCCCGCGACCGTCAGCGCAAGCTCATTGCAAAGATCGACTCCGCCCTGCAGCGCATCGACGAAGGCACTTACGGCTATTGCGAAGAGACCGGCGAGCCGATCGCGCTGAAGCGGCTCGATGCGCGTCCGATCGCGACATTGTCGATCGAAGCGCAGGAGCGGCATGAGCGCCGCGAAAAAGTCTATCGCGACGACTGAGGTCAAGGCCGGCGGCGCACGGCCGGCTGTCTCGAACGAACTCGATTCTGAAATGGCCGGTTTTCCGGCCATTTCTATTGGTGTGGCATCCACCGCTCTGAGGCGCGCGAAGGCGCAAACCCTTGATATTTTGCGCTTGGACGAGGTGGTTCGGCAGCGGACCGGCGACGATGTTTCGCGGGATAGCGACCCGGCGGTCGCTCATCTCTTCTGACTGGAGAGTTCGCCGAGAAGCTTGGTCATCTCGTCGTCGAGCGACGGCGGCGCCGCCGCCTTGCCCACGGGGCCGCCCGAACGGGGCTGGTCCAGCGACACTTCGAGTTCCCTCATCAGCGTGTCGTCGATGCTGTCCTGCACCGGCTGCGGTGGTGGCGGCGCGTGCCGGGCGGTGTTGGCGTTGGCGGAGCCGTAGGCAGGCAACGGCGTGACATTGGTCGGCTGATAGCTTTGCGTTGCCGGCTTCGGTGCAGGTGCCGGCGGCGCTGTTGTACGCGGGCGGGCGGGTGGCGTCGTGTTCACCGGCTGTGGAGCGGGAGCCTGTCTCGCCGGCGGCGGAGCGGGTTGCGGCGGACGCGGTCTTGCCGGGGCCGCGGCGGCCGGAACCGGCTGCAAGCCGCCATCTCCGGTCAATGCCGGCCGGCGTAGCGCCGAAAGTCGGATATCGCGCTCGACGACGACGTCGGTCGGGCCGCCGATCAGAAGCAGGTGCTCGATATCGTCACGGCGTATCAGCACCAGCCGGCGATGGCTGTCGACGGCGGTGGCATCCATGACGGCCAGTCGCGTCTTGCGGTTCCGGCCACCGGCGACGAAGGTTCCGAATGTCAGGTTGCGCACCAGCTTGATGATAACGAGAACGATAACCAGCAGGACAAGCGCTGCAAACGTCCACAACAATGCTGCGGCATAACCGGGACCTGCCACGCTATCGAGCCATTGCATTGGGTTCCCCTGATCGCCCTTGGAAGTGAAGAGACACTAGACCGTTGCAGCGGGCCACCGCAAGTTGCGTTTCACGCTGGTGAACAGCTAGAAAAACTCCGAAGCCTGGAAGACATCATTTTTATCCGACATTTGCCGCCCAGGCCTTTTCCGGACTAGGAGAATGTGATTCAACCCGCTAGGGGCGGGTGTCGGAACACCGGAATTCACGAGCAGGGGGCACATGGCCAAGGAAGCGCGCGGCGATTTCTATCCGGTACCGATCGTCGACCAGAATACGCGACCCGGCGCGGTCACCCGGCTTATCATTTTCATCGTCGTTCTGACGGGGGCGGCGATCGTCTTCGGGCTTTTCCGCGAGCGCCTCGGCGATCCTTTCCTGCTCGGCATGCTCGGCGTGCTGGCGATGATCGGCGTCGGCTTCCTGTTCGCGACGGCGATCGGCTTCGTGCAGGTCACGCCACGCTCGACAGGCGACGAACTGTCGAAATCCTTCGTCGATTCGATGTCGCAGGGGCTTCTCGTCACCGACACCAAGGGCCGCGTCGTCTACGCCAATCGCGCCTATGCGGATATGACCGGAGCATCGTCCGCTGCCGACCTGAAGACCGTCGAGGGATTGCTCTCGGATGTCCCCGAAGCCTCGGTGACGATCTATCGCCTGGCATCCGGCCTGCGCGACGGCCAGCCGGGCGACGGCGAGTTTAGGCTCGCACAGTCCATTCGGCCCGGTGCCGAGCCTGGCGCCCGCTGGTACCGGGCACGCGCCCGCGCCTTCAGCGTTCCAGGCCAGCGGCTGCCGATGCTGGCCTGGCAGCTTGCCGACATCTCGCAGGAGCGGGCCGAGCAGGAGCGCTTCTTCCTCGATCTGCAGAAGGCGATCGATCATCTCGACCACGCGCCGGCCGGCTTCTTTTCGGCCGACCAGGAGGGCCGCGTCACCTATATCAACGCCACGCTCGCCGAATGGCTGGGCATCGACCTCACCAGCTTCACGCCCGGCGCCGTGTCTCTGTCGGAGATCGTGGCTGGCGACGGCATGGCGCTGGTCCGCTCGGTCAAGGCCGACCCCGGCACCACACGCAACGCGGTGATAGATCTCGACCTGACGACCACGACGGGCGAAGCGCTGCCGGTGCGCTTCATGCACCGCGTTTCGGCCAGCCGCGAAGGATTGAACGGGCCGACACGCACGATCGTGCTCAACCGCACGCAAGGCGAGGATGCCTCTGCCGATTTGCGGGCTTCGGAAGTGCGCTTCACCCGCTTCTTCAACTCGACACCGATGGCGATCGCCGGCGTCGACCACAATGGGCGCATCCTGCGTACCAATGCGCCGTTCCTGTCGCTGTTTTCGTCTGTCGTCGATCGCGACGCCGTCGACCGTCGCGTAAGGCTCGACACGGTGATCCACGAACGCGACCGGCCGGCCTTCGCGGCTGCCTTCGAGAAAGCGCAGCAGCGGCAGGCCGACATCGAGCCGATCGACACGCTTTTGCCTGGCAACGACGAACGGCACATCCGCTTCTACGTCAACGCCGTCGCCGACGGCACCGGCGGCGAGGGGGCCGAGGAGTCGGCCATCGTCTACGCCGTCGAGACAACGGAGCAAAAAGCACTCGAAGGGCAGATGGCGCAAAGCCAGAAGATGCAGGCGGTCGGCCAGCTTGCCGGCGGCATCGCGCATGATTTCAACAATGTGCTGACCGCCATCATCATGGCGTCCGACCTTTTGTTGACCAACCACCGTCCGTCGGACCCCTCCTTCCCCGACATCATGAACATCAAGCAGAACGCCAACCGGGCGGCTTCGCTGGTGCGGCAGCTTCTGGCCTTCTCGCGCAAGCAGACGTTGCGGCCGGAAGTGCTCAATCTGACCGACGTGCTCGCCGATCTCAGGATGCTGCTCGCCCGCCTGGTCGGCAACGACATCAAGCTGAAGGTCGACCATGGCCGCGACCTGTGGCCGGTCAAGGTCGATATCGGGCAGTTCGAGCAGGTGGTGGTCAACCTTGCGGTCAACGCGCGCGACGCAATGCCGGCGGGCGGCGATCTCACCGTGCGCACCCGCAATGTGACCGCCGAGGAGTGCAAGGCCTTTTCCTACCGCGAACTCGCCCCGGCGGACTATGTCGTGGTCGAAGTCGAGGACACCGGCAGCGGCATCGCGCCCGACGTGCTGAAGAAGATTTTCGAGCCTTTCTTCACCACCAAGGAAGTCGGCAAGGGCACCGGCCTTGGCCTGTCGATGGTCTACGGCATCATCAAGCAGACCGGCGGCTTCATCTTCTGCGATTCCGAAGTCGGCAAAGGCTCGACTTTCCGCATTTTCCTGCCGCGTCACATCGCCGAAGCGAAAAAAGCAGGCGAGCCCGGCGATGCGCCGGCAGCGCCGGCAAAGGTCGCCGATCCGGCCAAGGATCTGTCGGGCTCGGCCACGGTGCTGCTCGTCGAGGACGAGGATGCCGTGCGCATGGGCGGCATGCGGGCGCTGACCTCGCGTGGCTACACCGTGCACGAGGCATCGTCGGGCGTCGAGGCGCTGGAAGTGTTCGAGGCGCTGGGCGGCAAGGTCGATATCGTCGTTTCCGACGTGGTCATGCCGGAAATGGACGGACCGACACTGCTTGGTGAATTGCGCAAGCGCCAGCCGGACATCAAGTTCGTCTTCGTGTCCGGCTACGCCGAGGACGCATTCGCCAGAAACCTCCCGGCAGATGCGCATTTCGGCTTTCTGCCCAAGCCGTTTTCGCTCAAGCAACTGGCGACGATCGTCAAGGACGTGCTGGAGTCTTAGAGACTTTCCCATGTTCCTCCTTGCACAACGCCGTGACAACGCCATGATTGCGGGTGAAACGGCAGGAAGGCTTAGGGGAGCAACTTGTGACGCCGCACAACGAAGCGGACAAGGACGACTACGCCGACACGGTGTTGTTGCCGGGTGATCCGCAGCGTGCCGAATGGATGGCGCGAACGTTCCTGGAAGCGCCGCGCTGCATCAATCGCCGCCGCGGCACGCTTGGCTTCACCGGGCTGTTTCGTGGCAAGTCCATCAGCATTCAGGCGACGGGCATCGGCGTTTCATCATTTCTGATCTATGCGCATGAACTGCTGGACCATTATGGCGCCCGGACCTTGATCCGCACCGGCACCTGCGGCAGCCTGACCGCAAAGGCGAAACTGCGCAGCCTTGTCATCTCACAATCGGCACAGGCGGAAAGCGCCCAGAGCGGCCAGGTTTTCGGCCTTTATGGACCCGCTGGCCCCGACCCGGCGCTTCTCGCATCGTCACTGGCCAAGGCGGTAGAATTCGGCATCGACCATCATGCCGGCCTGACGGTGTGCAGCGACATCTTCTATCACCCGGAAGGGCGCGCCCGTTTTGCCGTTGCGCGGTCGGAAGGAGCTCTGGCCGTGGATATGGAAACCAGCGCGCTCTATCGCATATCGGAGCATTTCGGAGCGCGTGCGCTGTCGATGTGTGTTGTGGTCGACAACATCGAGACCGGCGAACAGACCGACTATTCCGAGCGCCAGGAATTGTTCGCAGACATGAGCCGTCTGGCGCTCGCTGTCGCAGCAGAGAGCTAGAGTACGGGTCTACCGGGTCAGCCCCTTGCGTACGGCAGCGACATCGTCAGAGGAGACCGCCGGGGCGGCGTTGCCCCAGCTGGCGCGCACATAGGTCAGGACGTCGGCGACCTCCTGGTCTTTCAGGCGCCAGGCCAGGGAGGGCATGGCGGGCGTAGTCGGTGCATCAGCCGTGTGCACGGCCTGGCTGCCGGCAAGGACGAGCCGGGCCAATGTTTCGGAACTGCCCTGCGCGACGATCGAATTGCCGGCAAGGGAAGGGAAAAGCACGCCTGACCCGGCACCATCTCCACCATGGCAAGCCGAGCAATTGTCGCGATAGATTGCCTCGCCCGTTGCCATCCGTGTCGCGTCAGGTTTTGCCGGTTGGACGCTGTCGACATCCGAGCCCAGGCTCTTGAGGTAGACTGCAACCGCCTTGAGATCGGGATCGGTCATTTTCGACGTGGAGTTCTCGATGGCCTCCGCCATCGGACCTGATGCAATCGAATGCGCGTTGACGCCGGTCTTGAGGTATTGGACCAGATCCTCCTGAGACCATTTCCCAAGGCCCGATTGCGCATTGTTGGTAATGTCGGGGGCAAACCAGCCTTGCAGGGAGGCACCTTGCAGGAACTCGCTGTCCTTGTCGGCGCCAAGGAAAGATTTGGGCGAGTGGCAGGTGCCGCAATGTCCTGCACCCTGGACGATATAGGCGCCGCGATTCCACTCCGCCGATTTGGAGGAATCCGGCTGAAAGCTTGCCTCGGTAAAGTTGAGGGCATTCCAGCCCAGCATCGCCAACCGGATGTTCAACGGGAAGGGCAGCTGATTGGCCTCGACCTTGTTCGATACCGGTTCAACCGTCGTCAGATAGGCCCACAGGTCGGAAATGTCCCGATCGTTCATCCTGGTATAGGCGGGGTAGGGCATTGCGGGGTAGAGCCGCACGCCATTGTGGCCGATGCCTGACTTCATCATGCTGCGGAAATCGGCTTCCGACCAATTGCCGATGCCCGTTTCGCCGTCGGGGGTTATGTTGGGCGGGACAAGCATGCCGAACGGCGTTTCGAGCGGTAGTCCGCCAGCCAGCGGTTTGCCCCCGGCCTGCGTATGACAGCCTGCGCAGTCGCCGAGTACGGCCTGATACACTGTCCACGTATGATCTGGTCCGCCTGGTCGGCACTCCGTGCCGGGCCCGCGTTGAGGGCCGCGGCGCCGATGGCGAGCGTGAAAACGAGCTTGTTCATGCCTGCACCAGGGGTGCACCGGGATTGCGCAGATATTGATTGCGGATGGCATCGGCGGCGCGGAAAGCGAGCGCGCCGACGGTTCCTGTCGGGTTTTTGCCGGCATTCTGCGGGAAGGCCAACGCGCCGATGACGAAGACATTGGGGACGTCCCAGCTTTGGAGGAAGGTGTTGACCGCGCTCTTCTTCGGGTCCGTTCCCATGATGGCGCCGCCCGTATTGTGGGTGCTCTGGTAGGGGACGGTCGAGGTAGTTGTTGCGCGTCGCGTAACTGCTTCCCTGGGACGAGTAGCCAAGCGTGCTCCTGTAACCCTCGACCGTTGCCTTCTTCCAGGCGCTGCCCCATTTCGGCGTGCCGGGCAAGGTCGGCCTGGTTCCGATCGGGCGCCCGTTGGTGGGAATGCAGTTGATGCCCGCGCCGCCGACGAAGTCCAGCGCGCCGTGGTCGAACGCGTCACCATTGTAATCGTCGATCGTCTGGCCGAGCGCGCCGGCGGCGATGAACGGGTTGAAGTTCTTGTCGTCGAAGAACACCTGCACGCCGGCATTTGTCTGGTAGCAGTAATTGCGCCCAACCGTTCCTTCGCCACTGCCGGGATCGTAGATCTTGCCGATACCGGACAGCATCATCAGCCGGGCATTGTGCAGGCCGTAGGCGCACAGCAGCACCAGATCGGCCGGCTGGAAATATTCCTCGCCTGACGTGTCGACATAGGTGACGCCGCGCGCCGACTTGCCTCCGGGAGCCAGATCGACATGCAGAACCTCGCTGTCGGTGCGAACCTCGAAATTCGACTTCTTCATCAGCACGGGAAGGACGGTGGTCTGGGCGCTCGACTTCGAATAGTTGGCACAGCCGAAGCGTTCGCAGAACCCGCAATAGGTGCATTGACCCATGGCGATGCCGAGCGGGTTGACATAGGCCCGCGACATGTTGGCGGATGGGGTCGGGAAGGGATGCAGGCCGATCGACCGGCCGACCTCGGCGAACAGGGTTGGCGCGTAGGTCATCTGCATCGGCGGGTTCGGATAATCCCGCGACCTTGGATCCTCGAACGGATTGCCGCCTTCCTGCAACTGCCCCTTGATATTGCCGGCCTTGCCCGAGATGCCTGCCAGATACTCGAACTGGTCGTAATAGGGCTCCATCTCCGCGCCGGTCACGCCCCAGTCCTCGACCTGGAGATCGGCGATTCTCGATGCACCGTATTTCTTCGTCAGATTGGTCTTTATCTGAAAGTCCGAATCCCAGAACCGCCAGGTGTGGCCGTTCCAGTGGACGCCGGCGCCGCCGACGCCGTTGCCGGGGAGGAAGGAGCCGAAATCGCGCATCGGCAGCGCCTTCTGCGACGGGTCATTGCGCGCCGTCATGGTTTCGACGGTCGGCTGCAGGAAGAGGTCGCGCCGGATGCTGTAGCGCAACTCGTCCTGCGCATAGCCGATGTTGAAATCGGTTGCCGTGTCGCGCCAGGGGCCGCGCTCTATGGCCACCACGTCCAAGCCCTGATCGGTCAATTCGTGGGCCAGAATGGATCCTCCAGCCGAGGCCGACGATCACGACATCTTTGCGAGGCAGTATCTTGGTCATGATCAGGCGCCTTTGCCGAGCCATTCGGGACGCCCGATGATCGAGACAGGCGGCTGCGGATATGGCTGATTGTGTTTGCTGACATGGTCGCGGTAGTCGTAGCGGGCACCTGGAAAACCAAGCATGCGCCACGAGACCATGTCCTTGTTGCCGCCATAGACGGGGTCGGCAAAGAACCCTTCCATGGTGTTCTGCAGCAGAAGCCCGAAGAAACCGGGACCCTTGACGCCATTGGGCAGGTCGACTTTCCCGGCCTCCATTGCCGTCAGGAAGGCATCCTGTTCGGCCGATGCGAGCTCGACGAATGTCTTGCCGTCCCGCTGTTTGAGGAAGGCGTCGATGGCGGCAAGCCCGGTGCGGTAGCGCTGCGCCGGATTGGCCTCGCCCTGATAGCCCTGGGTGGGCAGTCCAGGCAGAAACGGGCCTTGCGTGTAAAGCCGGCTCGACGCTCCGAACGCCCCCATCAACTGCCTGTCGATATAGACGGCGCAACCGGCTTCCTTGCCGCCCATGCTGAGCTCGTCGGCCGGAATGATGCGGTCGACGATCGCCTCGACAAGGGCTGCTTCCTGGGCTGAGAAAAAGTGCCAGCCGCCGGCCACGACCTGCGTGGGTGGATCGGATGCCATTGGCGTCCAGGGCAAAGTGCCCGAGAACGATCGCGCAAAACCGGCCGATGTCGCGGTTGCCGTAAATATTGCGACCGAGGACAGGAAAAGACGCCGATTCATTCGAACAGGATTGCGATGGTTAATATTAGGAATCTCGAAAATAAGAGAACGCGCCCGGGAAGTGACGCCCAAGTAATCATGACAACGATAGTTGGGTTAATCCGCAGACCGAATGCCGATAGACTGCGAGATGAAAATGACCTCGTCAACCACATCACAAAATCGTTAGCGAGGGTTCGGTCGACTGCCGATCGGGTCTGGGTGTGTTGTTGAAGCCGGATGGCTGCCCGAAAGTCGGGCCACGATCCCGCGAAGCATCCGGCCTACCTGCCCGGATGCTGGACCGATAGAAACAGCGTCGTGCCATCAGGCATGAATCAGGAACCAGCCACTGACCGGGTGGCGTTCGAGGTCGCGGTCAATGCCAGGCCCTACCGCGACGCATCACCAGGCTCTCAAGACCCCTTGATCATACTTGCTCAGCTGGCAAGCAGGCTAATGAGTTTACGACCTGGACGACACCTTGTAGACTGAACACCATGGCGCTCAAACGGATGGACAACATAGGAATCGTCGTCGATGACCTTGAAGAGACGATTGGTTTCTTTGGCGAGCTCGGCCTTGAGCTCGAAGGGCGGGCTACGATCGAAGGAGAATGGGCCGGACGTGTCACGGGACTGGGCGATCAGCGCGTCGAGATTGCCATGATGCGGACGCCCGACGGCCACAGCCGGCTCGAACTGTCCCGTTTCCTCACGCCGCCTGTCGTCGCCGATCACCGCAACGCCCCGGTAAACGCCCTGGGCTACCTCCGCGTCATGTTCACTGTGGACGACATTGACGGGACGCTCGAAAGGCTCCGCAATCGCGGTGCGCGGCTCGAAGGCGAAGTCGTCCAGTATAGAGACGTGTATCGGCTATGTTACATTCGAGGGCCTGGAGGGCTTCTCATCGGGCTCGCCCAAGAACTCAGCTGAGCGCAATACGCTAAGCGGCCTCCCGCTTCGGCACCATCTGCTCATCCATCCCTGGCCGATGGCCGCGCAGATAGAGCGCGCAGGTGGTGCGCAGCATCGACGCAAAGTTCGGGATGGCGCCGTTGATCTCTATGGCTTCGTCATAGAGCTTGGAGATGAATTTCGGCGTCGTCAGGTTCTGGTTCTCGGCGATCTCGTCGAGCAACGCCCAGAATGTTCCTTCAAGCTGGATGCTGGTCGAGTGGCCGTCGATGCGAATCGACCGGTTGATCTGGCGATAGCCTTCGGGATCCTGGCCCGCAAACACCCTGCACATCCGACAAACCTCCCATGATTGTTGGTCTTGGGTGGACGGGCGTGCAGTTTGATACTGCTTGACCTGTCCCCACATGCATTCTCGGGTAAAATCGCCGCCACGGCAATCGGACTTTTGTCCTTGTTGGCGATGGAGGACGGTTCACGGCTTCGGGCGTGGTAACCGGCTGCCACCACCTTTTGTCCGTGCCGCGCATAATCGTCTCCACACCAGAGCGGAGACTGATTTGGCCAAGGCGATCCACAGCATGATCCGGGTTCTCGAAGAGGCCCGGTCCGTCGATTTCTACAGAAACGCCTTCGGGCTCGATGTCGCCGACAGGCTGGATTTCGAGACATTCACGCTCCTTTACCTCAGCAATGCCGAGGCAGGGTTCGAGCTCGAACTGACCGTGAACAAGGATCGGCAGGAGCCTTACAGGCTCGGCGACGGCTACGGTCACCTTGCGGTCTCGGTCGCCGATCTCGACGGCGAACATGATCGTCTCGGTGCGCTTGGCCTCAATCCGAAGAAGATCGTCGAGTTCAACCGCGACGGGTCGCTGATCGCGCGTTTCTTCTTCATCGAGGACCCCGACGGCTACAAGATCGAGGTTCTGCAACGCACAGGTCGCTTTCAATAGGAGACATTGCAGCCGCACCGGCAGGTAGCGCCAGCAACGGCACTCTCAAGGGTGCAAATAGCAAGCAGGGAGGAATAAAAATGGTCACGATCTATGACGCGAAGCCTGGGCTTTCCCGTCGAGAGCTTCTCAGACGCGGCGGCATCGGCGCGCTGCTCGTCATCTCCGGCAGCGCCGTCATCAGCCCCGAACATGCCTGGGGGCTCGAGACATCGGCACTCAAGCCCGAAACCATGGCGACGCTGATCCAGATGGCGCGTGACATCTATCCGCACGATCAGGTTCCGGACAAATATTACGCCATTGCCGTGAAAGGTCATGACGAGCAGGCCGGCAAGGACGCCGCCTACAAGGCGATGCTCGAGGACGGCATCGCCGACCTCGACAAGAAGTCCGGTGGCGGCGGCTATCGCGGCCTTGGCTGGGAGGAGCAGCGGGTCGCCGTGTTGAAGCAAATCGAGGTGACGCCATTCTTCCAGGCCATCAGAGGCGGCCTCGTCGTCAGCCTCTACAACCAGAAAGAGGTGTGGCCGATCTTCGGTTACGAGGGCGAGTCCTATTCCAAGGGCGGCTACATCGCGCGCGGTTTCGACGACATCGAATGGCTCTGAGCCCCGTCGTTCCTGAACCCGCAAACAGAAATCATGGGAGGAAACCATGGCAGCTTCATTTGATCTGAACAACGACGGCGTGGTCGTCATCATCGGCTCGGGCGCCGGCGGCGGCACGCTCGGCAACGAACTCGCCCAGAAGGGTGTCGACGTCGTCATCCTGGAAGCCGGCGCGCGCCACGAATACGAAGACTTCGTCAATGACGAGTGGGGTTCGTTCAGCCAGCTCGCCTGGACGGACAAGCGCACCACGTCCGGCGACTGGCGTGTGGCCAAGGATTTTCCGAACCTGCCGGCCTGGATCGTCAAGTCGGTCGGCGGTTCGACCACGCATTGGGCCGGAGCCTCGCTGCGCATCCAGGAGCATGAGTTCAAGACGCTGTCGACCTACGGCAAATTGGAAGGCGCCAACCTGCTCGATTGGCCGATCACGCTGGCCGAGCTGGAGCCCTACTATGCCAAGGCTGAAGCCAAGATGGGCGTCACCGGCACCAATGACTGGCCGCGGCTGCCGGGCAACAACAATTTCAAGGTGCTGAAGGCCGGCGCCGACAAGCTCGGCTATAAGGAATGCCACACCGGCAACATGGCGATCAATTCGGTCGATCGTGACGACCGCATGTCTTGCCAGCAGACCGGCTTCTGCTTCCAGGGCTGCAAATGGGGCGCCAAATGGTCGACGCTCTACACCGAGATCCCCAAGGGCGAGGCGACAGGCCATCTCGAAGTCAGGCCGAACGCCATGGCGATCAAGATCAACCACGACGCTAGCGGAAAGGTGACCGGCGTCGTCTACGCCGACAAGGACGGCAAGCTGCAGGAGCAGAAGGCGCGCATCGTCGCGGTTGCCGGCAATTCGATCGAGAGCCCGCGGCTGCTGCTCAATTCGGCATCGGGAAAATTCCCCGATGGGCTTGCCAACTCGTCGGGTCAGGTCGGCAAGAACTACATGCGTCACACCACCGGCTCGGTCTATGCCATCTTCGACAGACCGGTGCACATGTATCGCGGCACGACCATGGCCGGCATCATCCGCGACGAGGCGCGGCATGATCCATCGCGCGGTTTCGTGGGTGGTTACGAGTTCGAGACGCTGTCGCTCGGCCTGCCGTTCATGGCGGCGTTCCTCGATCCGGGTGCCTGGGGGCGCTCGTTCACCGCCGCACTCGATCATTACGACCACATGGCCGGCCTGTGGATCGTCGGTGAGGACATGCCGCGTGCGGAGAACCGCATCACGCTGCATACCGACGAAAAGGACGCGCACGGCATGCCGATCGCCGACGTGCATTTCGACGACCATCCGAACGACACCGCGATGCGCAACCACGCCTACAAGCAGGCTACGGCACTTTACGATGCGGTCGGCGCCACCCGCACCTTCCCGACGCCGCCCTATCCGTCGACCCACAATCTCGGCACCAACCGGATGAGCGAGAAAGCGGAAGACGGCGTCGTCAACAAGCACGGCCAGGCGCACGACATCAAGAACCTGTTCGTGTCCGACGGCAGCCAGTTCACCACCGGGGCCGCCGAAAACCCGACCCTGACGATCGTGTCGCTCGCGATCCGCCAAGCCGACTACATCGCCGCGCAGATGTCGGCAAAGACGATCTAGTCAAATCCTCCCGACAGACTGCTGGCGCGGAACCCGCAAGGTTCCGCGCCTTTTTTCCTTGCCGCCTCATTGCTTGGTGCAGGTCGAGGCGGTGAAGGCGCCGTCGGGCTGCTTCATGATGATGTCGAAGGAAGGCGCGGTTTCACCGTCCAGCGTCGCCTGGGTCAGCGACAGTGAATTGCCGCCGGCGGTATATCCGCCCAGCGGCCCCAGCCACGAGATCACGCCGTTTGCGTCCATTTGGTAGTTATAGCCCTGCCGCGCGGTGCCGAAGACGCCGAGGCTGGTGTAGACGGGGCCGCTGTAGACGTTCCCCTTGATGGTGATGTCGCCGAGGCTGAGGAACATGCCAAGCAGGTACACTTCGCAATGATAGGCGCCGTCAGGCATCTTGCCGTCGCTGAAATCGGCTCGCGCTGCCCCGGTTGCTGCCGTCAGAAGTACTATGCCGATGAAAATACGTGAAATACCTGAAACCATGACGTCGCTCGCTTGAAGAGCGAGCTTGCCCTATTTTTGCACCGCGCTGCAACATCGGTCGCCTGAGGCACTGGTGAGATCAAAATCTAGGCAGATTGGGAAAGTGATCGAAAAATAGGCAGCAGCTGCGCAAGCTGCGCAAATTTCCCTCAATCGATTTCTGGCCACCTCTCTTTGTTTTGTAAGCTCTATATTCCAAGGTGCTGATATCTCTAATTTATTTGTGCCCTTTCGGGATTGCCAGAGCGGTTGGCATGGGGGTTGCTTTGTAGTGTTGCGGTGCAATCAACCAGCTTGGGAGTCCGTAATATGAGGGGTAATTTCTCGACAATAACAAAAATGTTTTCGGCGAGCGTGGTCGCCGCCGGCATGTTGATGTCCGCTCCGGCGAAGGCCGCCGACGACACGATCAAGGTCGGCATTCTCCATTCGCTGTCGGGGACCATGGCGATTTCGGAGACGACGCTGAAGGACGCCATGCTGATGCTCATCGACGAGCAGAACGCCAAGGGCGGCCTGCTCGGCAAGAAGCTCGAGGCGGTCGTCGTCGATCCGGCTTCCAACTGGCCGCTGTTTGCCGAAAAGGCGCGCGAGCTGATCTCCAAGGACAAGGTCGCGGCGGTGTTCGGCTGCTGGACCTCGGTGTCACGCAAATCGGTTCTGCCTGTTTTCAGCGAGCTCGACAATATCCTGTTCTATCCGGTCCAGTATGAGGGCGAGGAGAGCGAGCGCAACGTGTTCTACACCGGTGCGGCGCCAAACCAGCAGGCCATTCCGGCCGTCGACTATCTGATGAGCGAGGATGGCGGTTCGGTGAAGCGCTGGGTGCTGGAAGGCACCGACTACGTCTATCCGCGTACCACCAACAAGATCCTCGAAGCCTATCTGAAGGCCAAGGGCGTCGCGGCGGAAGACATCATGGTCAATTACACGCCGTTCGGCTTCTCCGACTGGCAGACCGAGGTTTCGGCGATCAAGAAGTTCGGTTCGGCCGGCAAGAAGACCGCCGTCGTCTCGACCGTCAATGGCGACGCCAATGTGCCGTTCTACAAGGAACTCGGCAACCAGGGCGTCAAGGCCGAGGACATCCCGGTCATGGCGTTCTCGGTCGGCGAGGAAGAGCTTGCAGGTCTCGACACCGCGCCGCTGGTCGGCCATCTCGCTGCCTGGAACTACTTTGAGAGCATCGACACGCCTGAGAACAAGAAGTTCATCGCCGACTGGCACAAGTTCATCAAGAACGACAAGCGCACCACCAACGACCCGATGGAAGCCCACTATATCGGCTTCAACATGTGGGTGAAGGCGGTCGAAAAGGCCGGCACCACCGATCCGGACAAGGTCATCGACGCCATGATCGGCGTCTCGGTGCCGAACCTGACCGGCGGCTATTCGACGATGATGCCGAACCACCACATCACCAAGCCGGTGCTGATCGGTGAAATCCAGGCCGACGGCCAGTTCGAAACCGTGTCGCGCACGCCGGGTCTGGTGATGGGCGACGAGTGGTCCGACTATCTGCCTGATTCCAAGGACCTGATCTCCGATTGGCGCGCGCCTCTGTCCTGCGGCAACTTCAATGTTGCCACCGGCAAGTGCGGCGGCAAGGGCACGAACTGATCCCTCCCAGGGCTGACCTAGTCAGACCGCGGGCGTCCGGCCGGCTTCCCCCGCCGGCCGGACGCCCACTTCAACCTTCAAGGGTTACCAGAGACCGATGAACCTGTTTCGTACGATTGGTTTGATGCTGTTGTTCCTGCTGGCGACACTGTCGTCCTCCGGCGCCGGCGAAGCCGATCTGCGCGGCATCATCGCCAAATTCGCCGCGGCCAAGGGCTTTTCCGAGATCGGAGCCGTCGTCCACGAACTGGCTGCTGCCGGCGATCCGGCGGTGGAGCGGCCGCTTGCGGCACTGGCCGACGGCAACCTCTATGTCCGCAAGGCCGATTCCCTGGTGTTTGTCGGCAAGGAAGCGGGCGAAAGCGTCCAGCTTTCCGACCCGTTGAGCGGCGAGGCATCGGGCGAGGCGGCCAAGGACGACATCACCAAGATCAAGGTCAACAACACGCTGCGTCGCGTCATCCGCGATGCGTTGGGCACGCTGACGCTTGGCGCCAAGGATCCGGCCGTGCGCATCGCCGCCGCCGACACCATGTTCAAAACGCCCGACGCCGCAAACATCGGACCGCTCGACACGGCCATTGCCAGCGAGACCGTGGCAAGCGCCAAGGCTCTGCTCGAACAGGCCCGTGCGGCCTCCGTTCTGGTCTCCGACCGGCCTGATGGCGAAAAGCTCGCTGCCATCGCGCTGATCGGAGCGCGGGGCGACCGCGACGCGGTTTCCCTGCTCACGTCTGTCGAGGCGAACTCCACCGACGCGGTCAGGCAAGCGGCGACGACCGCAATCGCCAACATCAATTCGACGCTGGCCTTCTGGGATGCCGGCCAGAACATCTGGTACGGCATTTCGCTGGGCTCGGTGCTGCTGCTGGCGGCGATCGGCCTTGCCATCACCTTCGGCGTCATGGGCGTTATCAACATGGCGCACGGCGAGATGGTCATGCTCGGCGCCTACACGACCTTCGTCGTCCAGCAGGTGATCCGCACCTCCTTTCCCGGCCTGTTCGACTGGTCGCTGGTTATTGCGCTGCCGCTGGCTTTCCTCGTCTCGGCTCTGGTCGGCCTGATCATCGAGCGCGGCGTCATCCGCTTTCTCTACGGGCGGCCGCTGGAAACACTGCTTGCGACTTGGGGCGTCTCGCTGATCCTGCAACAGGCCGTGCGATCGATCTTCGGGCCGACCAACCAGGAGGTGGGCAACCCCTCGTGGATGTCGGGCTCGTTCAATGTCGGACAGTTGGCGATCACCTGGAACCGGCTGTGGATCCTGGTTTTCGCGCTCGCTGTCTTCGGCATCCTGCTCTACGTGATGAAGCGCACGCCCTGGGGCCTTCAGATGCGCGCCGTCACCGCCAACCGGCGCATGGCCGCCTCGATGGGCATCAGGACGCCATGGGTAGACGCGCTGACTTTCGCGCTCGGCTCCGGCATTGCAGGCATTGCCGGTGTCGCGCTCAGCCAGATCGACAACGTCTCGCCCAATCTCGGTCGCGGCTACATCATCGACAGCTTCATGGTCGTCGTCTTCGGCGGCGTCGGCAATCTGTGGGGCACGCTGGTCGGCGCCTTCTCGCTTGGCATCGTCAACAAGTTCCTCGAGCCCTATGCGGGCGCGGTGCTCGGCAAGATCGTCGTGCTGGTGCTGATCATCCTGTTCATACAGAAGCGCCCGCGCGGCCTGTTCGCGCTCAAGGGCAGGGCGGTGGAAGCATGATCACGGGACGCTTCTTTGCCGCCGGCGCGGACCGCCGCATCGCCATCACGATCTTCATCCTGCTGGCGGTGGCCGTCATCGTGCCGCTGCTCAACCTTGCGGTGTCTCCTGCCAGCGCCTTCTACATCCCATCCTACATTGTCGCGCTGACCGGCAAATATCTCTGTTATGCACTGCTCGCCTTGGCGCTCGATCTTGTCTGGGGCTATTGCGGCATACTCTCGCTCGGTCACGGCGCCTTCTTCGCGCTCGGCGGCTATGCGATGGGCATGTATCTGATGCGCCAGATCGGCTCACGCGGCGTCTACGGCAATCCCATCTTGCCCGACTTCATGGTGTTCCTGAACTACAAGGAATTGCCCTGGTTCTGGTACGGTTTCGACCATTTCTGGTTCGCCGGCCTCATGGTGCTCGCGGTGCCCGGCCTGCTCGCTTTCGTCTTTGGCTGGTTCGCTTTCCGCAGCCGCGTCACCGGCGTTTATCTCTCCATCATCACCCAGGCGATGACGTACGCGCTGCTGCTTGCCTTTTTTCGCAACGACATGGGGTTCGGCGGCAACAACGGCCTGACCGATTTCAAGGATATTCTCGGCTTCAACGTGCAGGCCGACGCGACGCGCTCGGCGCTGTTTGCCGCCAGCGCCGTGATGCTCGCGCTAGCCGTCTTCGTCACCTGGGCGATCGTCGGCTCCAAATACGGCAAGCTCCTGATGGCTGTGCGCGATGCCGAGAGCCGCACGCGCTTCCTCGGCTGGCGGGCGGAGAACGTAAAACTGTTCGCCTTCACCGTCTCGGCCGTCATGGCCGGCATAGCCGGCGCGCTCTACGTGCCGCAGGTCGGCATCATCAATCCGGGCGAGTTCGAGCCGGCCAATTCGATTGAAGTCGTCGTCTGGGCGGCTGTCGGCGGGCGAGGCACCATTGTCGGGCCGATCATCGGTGCGTTGCTGGTCAATGCCGGCAAATCTTGGTTCACCGGCGTGCTGCCGGAATTCTGGCTGTTTGCCTTGGGCGGGCTGTTCGTCGCCGTCACGCTTTTGCTGCCCAAGGGCATTATCGGCATGTGGGACAGCTGGCGCGGCAACGCCAGGGCGTTGCGGGCAGCTTCCGTCGCCGAGGAAGCCGGTAGCGACCCCGACGTCCCGCCGCCGGCGAAAATCGTTCGCAGCGAGGCGAGAAAGCCCGGCGACTGGTCCGCCAGCAACCCCGAGCCGCAGCCGGCGGAGTGAGCGACCATGTCAAAATCGAACACGATCCTTTATCTCGACGGCGTCTCGGTCTCCTTCGACGGCTTCCGCGCCATCAACAATCTGTCGCTGGTGCTCGACAAGGGCGAGATGCGCGCCATCATCGGCCCCAACGGCGCCGGCAAGACGACGATGATGGACATCGTCACCGGCAAGACGCGGCCCGACGAAGGCGACGTGTTCTTCGACGGCCAGGTCGATCTGACCAAGCATGATGAGGCCGAGATCGCCATGATGGGCATCGGCCGCAAGTTTCAGAAGCCGACCGTGTTCGAAAGCCACACGATCGAGGAAAACCTGATGCTGGCGCTGAAGGGACCGCGCTCGATCTTCCCCGCGCTGTTTCATCGCCGCTCGGCCGCCGAGACGCGGCAGATCGACGACATCCTCGGCATCATCCGGCTTGGCGACAAGCGTGACGAACTGGCGGCCAATCTCAGCCATGGGCAAAAGCAGTGGCTCGAGATCGGCATGCTCTTGGCGCAGGATCCGAAACTGCTTCTGGTCGACGAACCGGTCGCCGGCATGACCGATGCCGAGACCGAGGAAACCGCGCGGCTGCTCAAGGATATTGCCCGCGACCATTCGGTCATCGTCGTCGAGCACGACATGCATTTCGTGCGCGAGCTCGGCGTCAAGGTCAGCTGCCTGCATGAGGGCTCGGTGCTGAGCGAAGGCACACTCGATTTCGTGTCGGCCGACGAGCGTGTCGTCGAAGTCTATCTGGGGAGATGAGCATGGTTTGGCGGGTGCAGTTCCATCACTTCGATCTGTCGTTTCTGCGGTTCTGGAAAAGGCGCTGACATGCTCGAAGTTTCCAACGCCACGCTGCACTACGGCGCCGCCCAGGCGCTGCGCGGCGTGTCGCTGAAGGCGGGCGCCGGCAAGATCACCTGCGTGCTCGGCCGCAATGGCGTCGGCAAGACCAGTTTGATGAGATCGATCGTCGGCCACCACCGGCTGACGAGCGGAAGCGTTGCCTTCGAGGGGAAGGCGCTCGACCGGAGCGCGGCGTATGACCGCGCCCGGTCGGGCATCGCATTCGTACCGCAGGGCAGGGAGGTCTTTCCGCTGCTCACCGTGCGGGAGAACCTGGAATCAGGCTTTGCGCCGCTGAAACGGGCCGACCGCAACATTCCTGCACATGTCTTCGAATTGTTCCCGGTGCTGAAGCAGATGCTCGGCCGTCGCGGTGGCGATCTTTCCGGCGGCCAGCAGCAGCAGCTCGCCATCGGCAGGGCATTGGTGATGCGGCCGAAGCTGCTGGTGCTCGACGAGCCGACCGAAGGCATCCAGCCGTCGATTATCAAGGACATCGGCCGCGCCATCCGCTACCTGCGCGACCAAGCCGGCATCGCCGTGCTTTTGGTCGAACAATATCTCGATTTCTGCCGCGAACTCGCCGACGAGGTCAACATCATGGACCGGGGCGTGATCGTCCATACCGGTCCGGCGGAAGATCTGGACCGTGCCGATGTCCGGAAGTTCCTGACGGTGTAGAATTGCCGCCGCACTTCAGTTGACGATCCGAAGTCCTTGCCAAGTCCAATATTTCTCCGGCCCTGCATCAGCGTCTCTGGTGCATCGGCAACTGCGTGCTAGTCTTTTCCTAGGCTTTTGTGAGTCGGCCGCTTCCGTACCAGTCTGGTTTATCGCAGATCGAGCCGCGGCTATCACCGGCAAGTCTCACGCAAGCAAGGCTTCCTAGCTTCTCTCCTGCGATCTTTGTCGTTCAACGCGTTTGGGCACACAGGCTAAGGGACAGCCATGGAACGTTACGTCGAGGACTACCAGAAGCGGCGGCTTACCGAGCGCGTCGATATCATCACTGCCATCAACATCTTGAAGTCCCAAGGCTACGGCCATGACGACCTGATCGAGGAGATCACCAAGGTCTTCTATGTCGACCTGGATGCATTCAATGAAATCGTGATGGCGGCGTAGAGCAATTCTGGGAAAAGTGCGAAGCGCTTTCCCTGGATAATTGCATCAGGGTTAGAGCAGCTCGCCGTTTCCTTGAAACGGTGAAATGCTCTGGAAGTCGCACCGCTCATCGTGATCGTGGCTGCCACAGATGCGCGATCAGCCTGCGCGCCTGAACGGAGAGGCGGTGACGCGGTTGCGGCCACCGCGCTTGGCGTCGTAGAGCGCCTTGTCGGCGGTATTGAGCACCTTGTCGAAGCCGAGACCTTCCTTGGTGCCGAAAGCAGATCCGGCACTGACCGTGCATATCAGCGAGCCTGTCTCGGTTTCGATGCGGTGCGCGGCAAAAGCTGTCCGTATGGCCTCGGCGGTGGCCTCCACCGTTTCGGGCAAGGTCCGCTTCAGCACCAGCGCGAATTCCTCGCCGCCCATGCGCGCGGCGACGTCGCCCGGGCGGAGATTGCCGGCGAGTTCCCGTGCGAACACCTTCAGCACCTCATCGCCGGCGGCGTGGCCGAATTCGTCGTTGACGGCCTTGAAGTTGTCGAGGTCGAAGACGACCACCGCCGTGAAGGCGCCGACCGGCGCATCGCCGTGCAGGTCGAACAGGGCGCGGCGGTTGAGCAGGCCGGTCAGCGGGTCGGTCAGGGCATTGTGGCGGTGATGCCGGGCCAGACGTCCCTGGTTCAGGGCCAGGGAAAGCGCCCCGATCCCGGTCATGCTGGCGATGACGATGATGAGGCTCAGTTCCTCGGCCCAGTTGCTTGGCGCATGTCCAAGGACCAGCTTTCCATCCAAGGCTAGAACCATGGCGCAGAGAGCGAAGGATGCGGCCGTGGCGGAATAGAGCGCGGTGATACCGATCGTCAGGGCAGGGGCTTCGTCGCGGCCTTTCCAGTATTCGACCGCCGTTGCGAACAGAAGCAAGGCGGCGAAGGCATTTTCGAACATGAAGCCCAGCCCGTCATAGCCTAGAGCCATCGGAGGCAACGTCACGGCCAGCGAAATGGCGCTGCCAAGCACCGTTCGCGGCACTGGCGAGCCGCCGGTTCTGAACTGGTAGGCCGCGCCCAGCATTGTCGAGAAACCGAGCAGGAGGAAAGCCAGCGTGGCGATGCCGAGCAGGCGCCCGGGCATATCGATATAGGCGTCATAGACAAAAATATCGCCGACCACGAACACCAGACTGATCGCCCATGTCAGCAGGAATTTCTCCGAGCGAGCGGTCAGCCACATGCCAAACAATGTCAGGCTCAGGCAGGCAGCGGAAAAACCGACAGCCAGCAGAAGTGAAGTGTAGTCGAGCGACATGCCCCTCGTCCTTGCCCGCGGCGGCCCAAATCTGCGACTGGTTCGGCTGGATTCATGCAGCAAGGAGGTATCGATAAGGTTACGACGGTAGCGAAGATGCCATGATTCCGCTGCGTCAGGGCACCGGCTGACCCTGGTCCACTCGCTTCATCAGTGCCATGGCGCCGAACGGCGCGCGCACCTTGCCCTCGGTGATGAAGTAGACGAACACGTCGCGCGGCTTGACCGGCGCATCGGTGGCGGGGTCGGCGCGCCGCAGGTCGGCCGGCTGCTTGCCTTGCGCCCAAATCTTTACCCGCGCGGCCCATTCATCGAGGCCTTTCGGCGTGTAGCAGTCGGGATTGTCATCGCTGCCGGTCTGCAGCCGGGCGTAGACGAAATCACCGGTGACATCGGCGATGTCGGGATATTTGGCATGGTCGGCGTAAACGATCGCGGCCTTGTATTTTCGGGCAAGTGCTGCGAATTCCGGCACGACAAAACTGTCGTTGCGGACTTCGAGCGCATGGCGCAGCCCAACGCCGTCCTGCTTTTCCGGCAGCAGTTTCAAAAAGGCTTCGAAATCGTCCGGATCGAATTTCTTGGTCGGCGCGAACTGCCACAGGATCGGCCCGAGCTTTTCACCGAGCGCGGCAACACCCGAGCCGAGGAAGCGCATCATCGATTCGCCGGCCTCGCCGAGCACGCGCCGGTTGGTGACGAAGCGGTTGCCCTTTAGCGAGTACAGGAAACCGTCCGGCGCCTCGTTGGCCCATTTAACGAAGGTCGGCTCCTTGAAGCTGGAATAGTAAGTGCCGTTGACCTCGATGCTCGGCACCTGGCGAGTGGCGTAGTTCAGCTGCTTGGCCTTGGGAAGCTTGTCGGGATAGAAGGACGTATCCCAGGGCTCGAAGGTCCAGCCGCCCATGCCGGCGCGGATTGTTCCCGATGTGCTCATTGTCATCCTCCCAGTGCTGAAAAAATCAGGCCGCGGTGGTCTCATCGACGACTTTTGCCATGTCGACGAGCACCCATCCCGGCCGGTAGGGATTGGGCCGGCGACCCGTTTCGTGGAAACCGTAGGCCAGATAGAGCGCGATGTTCCGCTCCATCCTGGCGTTGGTGTAAAGCCGCACCTCGGGCAAGCGCCACAGCCGCGTCTGTTCGTCCGCGTGTTTGAGCAACGCAATACCGAAGCCTTTGCCCTGAAAGTCAGGAGAGACCGCGACGGAGAAGATCATCGCGTGATCGTCGTGCCGTTCCAGTGTGAGTACTCCGGCAATTTCGCTGCCGCTTTCCAACACCCACACCTCGCCGCGCGCGATGCGCGGCGTATAGTCTTCGGTGACTGGGATCGGCGGTGCGCCTAACAGTGCAGTGTAAGGCGCATAGGCCGCTTCCGTCAGCGAGACGACAGTTTGGAGATCACCGGCAAGCGCTCTTCTGATTTTCATTCAAAAGCTCTCCAGGCGCCAACCGGTCCGATCACTCCGCCGCTTCGCGCTTGCCTCCGGGGCGCCGCTCCAGAAGCTCCTTGAGGAACTGGCCGGTGTAGCTGCGCTTCTCGCGCACGATTGCTTCCGGCGTGCCGGAGGCAACCAGTTCGCCGCCGCCGTCGCCGCCTTCGGGGCCGAGGTCGAGCACCCAGTCGGCGGTCTTGATCACCTCGAGATTGTGCTCGATGACCACCACCGTGTTGCCCTGGTCGACCAGTTCATGCAGCACTTCCAACAGCTTGGCGACGTCGTGGAAATGCAGCCCGGTGGTCGGCTCGTCGAGGATATAGAGCGTCTTGCCGGTCGCCTTGCGCGACAGTTCCTTGGCGAGCTTGATGCGCTGTGCTTCGCCGCCGGACAGCGTCGTCGCCTGCTGGCCGATGTGGATGTAGCCGAGGCCGACCTGCTTCAGCGTTTCGAGCTTGTCGCGCACGCCGGGCACGGCGGCGAAGAAATCGACGCCTTCCTCGACCGTCATGTCGAGCACGTCGGCGATCGACTTGCCCTTGAACACGACGTCGAGCGTCTCTCTGTTGTAGCGCTTGCCGTGGCAGACGTCGCAAGTGACGTAGACGTCGGGCAAAAAGTGCATCTCGATCTTGATGACGCCGTCGCCCTGGCAGGCCTCGCAGCGGCCGCCCTTGACGTTGAAGGAGAAGCGTCCCGGCTGGTAGCCGCGCGCCTTGGCTTCGGGCAGGCCAGCGAACCAGTCGCGGATCGGCGTGAAGGCGCCGGTATAGGTGGCGGGATTCGAACGCGGCGTGCGACCGATCGGCGACTGGTCGATGTCGATGACCTTGTCGAGGAATTCGAGGCCCTCGATGCGGTCGTGGTCGGCCGGATGTTCGCGCGAGCCCATGATGCGGCGCGAGGCAGCCTTGAACAGCGTCTCGATCAGGAAGGTCGACTTGCCGCCGCCGGACACGCCGGTGACGGCGGTGAAGGTGCCGAGCGGTATTTCGGCGGTGACGTTCTTCAGATTGTTGCCGCGCGCGCCGACGATCTTCAGGCGGCGGTTCTTCTTCGCTTCACGTCGCACGCCGGGCGTCGCCACTTCGAGCGCGCCCGACAGGTATTTGCCGGTGATCGAATTGGGATTGGCCATCACCTGCTGCGGCGTGCCCTGGGCGATGATCTCGCCGCCATGGATGCCGGCGGCCGGGCCCATGTCGACGACATAGTCGGCATGCAGGATGGCGTCCTCGTCATGCTCGACGACGATCACCGTGTTGCCGATGTCGCGCAGGTGCTTCAGCGTATCAAGCAGGCGGGCATTGTCGCGCTGGTGCAGGCCGATCGATGGCTCATCCAGCACATAGAGCACGCCGGTGAGACCGGAGCCGATCTGCGACGCCAGCCGGATGCGCTGGCTTTCGCCGCCCGACAGCGTGCCGGAATTGCGCGACAGCGTCAGATAGTCGAGCCCGACATCGTTGAGGAAGCGCAGCCGTTCGCGGATTTCCTTGAGCACGCGCACCGCGATCTCGTTCTGCTTGTCGTTGAGCGACGCTGGCAGGTCGGTGAACCACTGGTCGGCCTTGCGGATGGAAAGCTCGGTGACTTCGCCGATGTGCTTGCCGGCGATTTTCACCGCCAGCGACTCGGGCTTCAGCCGATAGCCCTTGCAGACCGGGCAGGGCGTCGCCGACATGAAGCGCTCGATTTCTTCGCGCATCCAGGCGGATTCGGTCTCTTTCCAGCGCCGCTCGAGATTGGGAATGACGCCTTCAAAGGTCTTGGTGGTCTTGTAGGAGCGCAGGCCGTCATCATACTGGAAGGTGATTTCGCGCTCGCCCGTGCCGTGCAGGATGGCTTCCTTGGCCTCTTCGGACAAATCCTTGAACTTGTCGCCAAGCTTGAAGCCATAAGCCTTGCCCAGCGCTTCCAGCGTCTGCGCGTAATAGGGCGAGGTCGACTTCGCCCACGGGCTGACGGCGCCGTCGCGCAGCGAGATGTTCTCGTCCGGCACGATCAGATTGCCGTCGATGGCGCGCTGGCTGCCGAGACCGTCGCAGGTCGGGCAGGCGCCGAACGGGTTGTTGAACGAGAACAGCCGCGGTTCGATTTCCGGAATGGTGAAGCCGGAGACCGGGCAAGCGAACTTTTCCGAGAACAGGATGCGCTCATGCGTCTCGTTCTTCGACTTGTTGACCGAATCCTCGCCGGTCTGGCTGGCATCGAGCGGCTTGTCGGCGAATTCGGCGACCGCCAGCCCATCGGCCAGCTTCAGGGCGGTCTCGATGGAATCGGCAAGCCGCGTCGCCAGATCGCCGCGCACGACGATGCGGTCGACGACGACGTCGAGGTCATGCTTGTACTTCTTGTCCAGCGCCGGCACGTCGGCGATTTCGTAGAAGACGCCATCGACCTTGACGCGCTGAAAGCCCTTTTTTTGCAACTCCAGCAATTCCTTGCGGTATTCGCCTTTGCGGCCGCGCACCATCGGCGCCAGGATGAACAGCCGCGTGCCTTCCTCGACCGCCAGCACGCGGTCGACCATCTGCGAAACCGTCTGGCTCTCGATCGGCAGGCCGGTGGCCGGCGAATAGGGGATGCCGACGCGCGCAAAAAGCAGCCGCATATAGTCGTAGATCTCGGTGACGGTGCCGACGGTCGAACGCGGGTTCTTCGAGGTGGTCTTCTGCTCGATGGAGATGGCGGGCGACAGGCCGTCGATCTGGTCGACGTCAGGCTTCTGCATCATCTCAAGGAATTGCCGCGCGTAGGCCGACAGGCTTTCGACGTAGCGGCGCTGGCCTTCGGCATAGATCGTGTCGAAGGCAAGCGATGACTTGCCGGACCCCGACAGGCCGGTCATGACAATCAGGCTGTCACGCGGCAAGTCGAGATCGACATTCTTCAGATTGTGTTCGCGCGCCCCGCGAATGGAAAGATATTTATGGTCGGCCATAGCCGGTCGCCGCCTCAGAATCTGGAATTTCCTGGAATGGCGGGTTTTCCCGGCCATCCCCTATGTAGGTAGTTTTGCCGCCACGTCGAGAGACGCCACAATTCCCGACCAAAGCGTTTAACCGTCTTTCGCGTGAACGGGCAAGCGGAAAGAACAAAGGCCGAACACGCTCCTGACAAAGCTGTGCAAAAGCTGACCTGCACGTAACCTTCCGGCGATCACATTTTTCGGTAACCGGCTATTGATGGTTGACGCCACCAGCTGACGGGAGCAGTCTCCAGCAGTCAACGAAGACGGCCGTCTTTCGATGGCCTCGCCGCCCAAAGGCGGCCTGCGAGACGCCGCAGGCATTTGCGATTTGTGCTTCGTGACGACAACGTCGCAATGGACAAAGGAGCGGAGCTATGACGCCACCGGATCGTCCCATAGGGTTCCAGTTGTTACTGGAGCGGCGGCAGGCATAAGTGCCAGGGTTTAGCGTTTTCGCCACCCGACAAACCGTGACCTGCCATATCCCCGTAAAAATCAGAGACTGTTAGTCGGATCGTCGGTCGAACGCCGCGTTGCATCCGAAATCAAATGCCGGCAGTACACTCCCGGTAGAGATTGGATTTGAGATCCAAAAAGGCCCCGTCCGTTTGCGCAAAGCACGGCGGGGCCGTTTTCATGTGCGGATTGTCTGTTTGGCGCAACGCAGCACGCGCCGACAGACTGTCAGTGGCGCGGCGGCCCGATCGAGCCGGCGCCGACATCGACGGTGATGCTGCCGGAAATCCTGACATCCGTATCGCCGATCTTGAACTGGCCGTTGCCGTTGCCGGGAAACGCGTCGTCGGACTCCGGAGCCGGCTTGGCGATGCGGTAGTCACCGGTTACGCCGGGCAGGGCGCCTTTTTGCGTTGACGGCGAACTGTCTTCGGCAAGTGCCGCGCCGCTGGTGAGGCCCGCAATGGCGAGCGCTATAACGGCGATGACGCGGTGCAATGATCTGGACTGATGAGTGTCGGTCATCCCAAGACTATAGTGGCGCGCCGCCGATGGAACCAGACCGGCATCGTCAAATCTTCGACAGCCGGACGTACTCCGATCCGGCCCTGGCTCACGCCGCCTTTTTTCGCGTGTCGAAAACATGGTCGACGATGCCCCATGCCTGGGCCTCGCGGGCGGTCATGAAGTGGTCGCGGTCCAGCGTGCGCTCGACCTCTTCATAGCTGCGGCCGCAATGCTGCGCGTAGAGTTCGGCCATGTGCCGTTTCGTCCGGCCGATGCGCTCGGCATGGCGCTGGATGTCGGAGGCCTGGCCCTGGAAGCCGCCCAGCGGCTGGTGCAGCAGGATGGTGGCGTTCGGCAGGGAAATTCGGCGCCCCGGTGCGCCTGCCATCAGCAGGAACGAGCCCATCGATGCGGCAAAGCCCATGCATACGGTCGACACCGGGCAGCTGATATATTGCATTGTGTCGTAGATGGCGAAGCCGCTGGTGACCACGCCGCCCGGCGAGTTGATGTAGAGCGAGATCTCCTTGTCGGGATTGTCCGATTCCAGCGACAGAAGCTGCGCGCAGACCAACGCCGAGATGTCGTCGTTGATCTCACCGTTGATGAAGACGATGCGCTCGCGCAGCAGCCGCGAAAAGATGTCGAAGGCGCGCTCGCCGCGGCTCGATTGCTCGATAACCATCGGCACCAGACTGGCAACACCGCTCATTATCTCTCTCCGTCCGTTTTGTTTTCAGGCCGCGCGAAGCAGGAGGCGAGGCGTGTTTGCGGCGATTGGCTTAAATGACCTGTTTGCACCGAGCGAAAGCCGGCAGCCGGCGCCTGCCATGGCGACGGCAGGCATGGCCTTGCGGGCAAAGCCGTCATGGACGACACGCAGATGCGTGCCGCCGGAAACGGTTCGGGCAAGTGTGAAGGTGACGGTGCTGTCGAGCGGATCCTGCCTAGCTGCGTCGCCCGGCTGCTCCCGCCAGGAATAGCGCAGCAGCTTCTCGGGATCGGCGTCGAGGATTTCGCATTCGATCGACGCGCCCGTTCCGGCGAAGGCAAAACGGTTGCCGATCTCGGGTCTCATGTCGTTCGGCATCATCCAGGCGGCCAGCAATTCCGGTACGGTCAGGGCCCGCCATACCTTTTCCGGCGGCTCGGCAAGCTCGTACTCGAACTCGAGCGCATCCGGGGCGTCGCTTTGACCGTCGTTGGTCGTTGATCCCGCCTTCTTCATTGATCCATGTCCTTCAAAACCGCCTTCAGCCTTTCGATGCGTTCCGGCCAGAAGGTCCGGTAGCGTTCGATCCAGGAGAGCAAGGGGGCGAGCCCCTGCGGATCGGCGCGGTAATAGGCATTGCGGCCGGCTCGCCGCTCGACCACCAGGCCTGCGCCACGCAGCACCGCCAGATGCTGCGACACCGCGGGCTGCGACACCGTCATCCCGGTGCGCAATTCCGACACGCTCATCTCGCCGGCGGCCAGCCGCTCAAAGACGGCGCGGCGCGTCGGGTCGGCCAGTGCGCGAAAAATCTCTGCTTCGATCATGCTAAAAGCATAAGTGCATACTTATCGATTTGGCAAGCGGTCTTTTCGGGCCCATATGATCGGCTTCGACAGTGCTGCCATTCCTTGACAATAAGCAGCGATGCGGATAAGAACGAAAAGGGAACAAAAACCTTGTGGGTAAAGGCAGCCATGGCAAGCGGCGATCGCCTGCAGCCTGTAAGGTGCTGCGACAAAAATTTGTTTCGGATGAGCGCGGAGAAATATCATGGCGGGTAGCGTCAACAAGGTCATTCTGGTCGGCAATCTCGGCGCGGATCCCGAAATTCGTCGCCTGAATTCGGGTGAACCGGTCGTCAACATCCGCATCGCCACATCGGAAAGCTGGCGCGACAAGAATTCCGGCGAACGCAAGGAAAAAACCGAGTGGCACAACGTCGTCATCTTCAATGAGGGCATCGCCAAGGTGGCGGAGCAATATCTGAAGAAGGGCATGAAGGTTTATGTCGAGGGCCAGTTGCAGACGCGCAAATGGCAGGACCAGACCGGTGCCGACAAGTACACGACGGAAGTCGTGCTGCAGAAATTCCGCGGTGAGCTGCAGATGCTCGACGCACGCGGACAGGGCGAGGGCGGTCAGGTCGGCGGCTATACCGGTGGCGGCAGCAGCCGTGGTTCCGATTTCGGCCAGTCCAGCCCGAGCGAAGGCTTCAATCGCGGCGGCGGCGGTGCCAAGAGCGGCGGCGGTGGCGGTTCGTCGCGCGAATTGGATGACGAAATCCCGTTCTGATCGCAACAGTTATGTCAGACAGTGCCCCGAGAGTCGTTGATGGACTTTCGGGGTTTTGCATCGTGAATTGAACGCTGACCGGGCCGATCAACGAAACACGGTGAAAGGACGAGTTCGGTGAAAGCACGCGTAAAGTGGGTCGAGGAGCGGACCTTCGTCGGTGAATCCGGCAGCGGCCACAAGGTCGTGCTCGGAACAGCGCACGGACCGGAAGGCAAGACGCCGGGTCCAAGCCCGATGGAGCTGGTGCTGATCGGCACCGGTGGCTGTTCGGCCTATGATGTGGTGCATATCCTCGAAAAAGGCCGCGAGGCGGTCGAGGACTGCGTCGTCGAACTCGACTCCGACCGCGCCGAAACCGAGCCCAGGGTTTTTACACGCATCCATATGCATTTCGTCGTCAAGGGCAGGGCACTCTCCAGCGACAAGGTGAAACGCGCGATCGACCTTTCGATCGAAAAATATTGCTCGGCGTCTGCGATGCTGGCCAAGACCGCGACGATTACCCACGATTTCGAAGTGATCGACACGACGGTGAAATAGGGCCGGCTTCGGCGGCAGCTCGTCGCGTTACCCCGCCATCAGCGCCTTGATGCCGTCGGCGACGAATTGCACGGCCAGTGCCGCCAGGATGACGCCAAGCAGCCGGGTCAGGATCGAACGACCAGTCTGGCCGAGGATGCGGTCGATGCGTTCCGACAGCACGAACACCAGATAGGTGATGGCGAGGCAGACGAAGATGATGCCGACCAGGGCGGCCTGCGCGGCAAATCCCTGAAATGAACCGGAAAGCAGCACCGTCGCCGAAATCGCGCCGGGGCCGGCGATCAGCGGGATCGCCAGCGGGAAGGCGGCGATGTTGTGGATCATGTCCTTGGTGATGGCGACGTCGCCGATCTTCTCCTTACGGTCCTGCCGGCGCTCGAACACCATCTCGAAGGCAATGAAGAACAGCAGGAAACCGCCGGCGACGCGGAAAGCCGGCAGCGTGATGCCGAACACCGACAGGATCGAGGCCCCGGCAACCGCAAACAGCGCCATCACCAGAAAACCGATGATCGAGGCGCGCACCGAAACCTGCTGGCGCTCCTCGCGGTTCATGCCGCGCGTTACGGCCAGGAACAGTGGCGCCAGGCCAGGCGGATCGATGGTCACGAGAATGGTGACGAAGGCGTTGAACAGGCTGTCGAAACTCGGCATCTCTGACCCTCCCGCCGGGCCGTGCCCGGACAGAATATTGGTAGAGCAAAGCCCGGTCGGTGGGAACTGTCAGCGGGAAAGTGGTTGATGCCGGCGCAAAGGATCGCGACGCTTTTATTCTGGGCTGCTGCTGCATTCCTCGGCGATCAAACCTCTCGGCGCGCCAGGAACTCGACTTCCAGCCGCCATGTCGCGCCATTGTCTTGCGAGCGTTCGCCCAGCCATCGGAAGGAGTTTTCGGTGATGCGTGAAAAGCTCCAGCGTACTGAACTGCCGGTGCCGTCGGCGCCCACTTGCACGATCGTGTCACCCTCGGCGCGGCCGAGCTGGCGGCTGAAATACTGGTTGCGCGGGTCGCTCCAGAAGATGTGCCAGGCATCCGCGCCGGGATCATAGACGCGCAGCGTCGTGCCATAAAAAGTCCATTTGCCGAGCGAAGGCTGGGAACCAGTGTCCCGCGCGGGCAGGATCCACACGTCCTGAATCGCCCGGCCTTCCAGCACCCAGCCGAAATGCACCTCGCCACGCCCTGTCAGCACCGTACCGTCCTCGAGATGGCGCGAGGCGTTGAAAGTCCAGGCGCCGACGAAGCGGCCGTAAAGGCTCAGTTTTTCGGCAAGCCCTTCGATCGGTCCGGGGCTATGCAGGGCTTCGGCAAACGAGGATTGATCGAACATGGTTGTGGCCTCTTCTTGTCAGGAGACTGGGAGGGAGTAGGCGGTGATGGGGTTCTGGGCTTGGGAAAAATTGCTATATTTCGTCCATGACAGCGACAACGCATACGCTTGCATCCGGCCCCGGCTGGCGCGTGACGGACGTGATCTGCTCGGCCGGCGCTGGCGATCGGCCGTTCGAGGAAGCTCATCAGGATTTCTGTGTGGCCGCCGTCACCAGCGGCACGTTCCGCTACCGCGCGCAACAAGGTACGGCAATGCTGGCGCCCGGCGCCCTCCTGCTCGGCAATCCCGGCACATGTTACGAGTGCGGGCATGAACATGGCAGCGGCGACCGTTGCCTGTCGTTTCATTTCGGGCCGTCCTACCTGGAACGGATCGTGGCTGGCGTGCCGGGCGCCAGGAAGCTGGCCTTCGCCACACCGCGCCTGCCGCCTTTGCCGGTGCTGGCGCCACTGCTGGCCGAGGCGGAAGCCGCGCGCGAGACTGCCGACCTGGATGCCTTCGAGGAACTTTCCCTGCGCATAGCCGGTGCCGCCGCGACGGCTGCCACCGGAGCCACGCATGTCAGGCGCGCGCCGAGCCGCCGCGATCAGAAACGGGTAGCCGAGGCAGTGCGGCGGATCGAACTGGACGCCGATGGGCCGGTCTCGCTTTCAGCACTTGCCGATGAGACGGCGACCAGTCCGTATCATTTCCTGCGCATTTTCCGGCAGGTCGCGGGCATGACGCCCTATCAGTTCCTGCTCAAGCTCCGGTTGCACAGGGCCGCGGTGCGGCTACGCATGTCGAACGATACGGTCTCGGCGATCGCCTTCGAGGCCGGCTTCAACGATCTGTCGACCTTCAATCGTCGTTTTCGGCGGATCATGGGGGAGACGCCGGGCCAGTATCGCAGCCGCCGTGGCGCACAGGCCGTTTCTGCTTCGTGAATCGGCCCCGTGCCCGCAAAGGCACACACGCAGGCTTTTGCGAGAGGGCGGCGAAAACCGCCTTGGCCATATCGTCGCAATCAGCGGTATCCATTTGAAATTACCATCAAAAATGACACTGGAAAAGTGCCGTGAAGGTTGGAGTTTCGGGCTTGCTTCCTATATAAGCACCAAGTGATTCCTGATTAGATTGTGATCCGATTTGACCGACCAGAAGACATCGCGCGGCGCCGACGGCGGCCCCACCGGCATCGAGCCGATATCCATCGTCGAGGAGATGCAGCGCTCCTATCTCGATTACGCCATGAGCGTCATCGTCAGCCGTGCGCTGCCGGACGTGCGCGACGGCCTCAAGCCGGTGCATCGCCGCATTCTCTTCGCCGCCCATGAGAGCGGTTACCACTGGAACCGCAAATATGTGAAGTCGGCGCGTCCTGTCGCCGACGTGATGGGTAAATACCATCCGCATGGCGACGCCTCCATCTATGATGCCTTGGTGCGCATGGCGCAGGACTGGTCGCTGCGCGTTCCGTTGATCGACGGGCAGGGCAATTTCGGCTCGATCGACGGCGATCCGCCTGCGGCGATGCGCTACACGGAAGCGCGCCTGACCAAGGTCGCGCACGAGCTCCTGGAGGATATCGACAAGGATACCGTCGATTTCCAGGACACTTATGACGCGTCGGGCAGCGAACCGAAGGTTCTGCCGGCACGGTTTCCCAACCTTTTGGTCAACGGCTCGGGCGGCATCGCCGTCGGCATGGCGACCAACATCCCGCCGCACAATCTCAGCGAAATCTGCAACGGCGCCATTGCCCTAATCGACAATCCGGCGATCGACCTGCCGGCGTTGATGGAGATCATTCCGGGACCGGATTTCCCGACCGGCGGCATCGTGCTTGGCCGTTCGGGCATCTACAACGCCTATTCGACCGGCCGTGGCTCCATCGTCATGCGCGGCAAGGTCAACATCGAACAGCGCGGCAATGACCGCGAGTCGATCATCATCACCGAAGTTCCCTACCAGGTGAACAAATCGTCGATGATCGAGAAGATGGCTGAACTGGTGCGCGACAAGCGTATCGAGGGCATTTCCGATATCCGCGACGAGAGCGACCGCCAGGGCTACCGCGTCGTCATCGAGTTGAAGCGCGACGCCGTTGCCGACGTCATCCTCAACCAGCTCTATCGCTTCACGCCGCTGCAGACCTCTTTCGGCGCCAATATGGTGGCACTGAATGGCGGCAAACCGGAAGTGATGAACCTGACCGATATGCTGAAGGCGTTCGTCGCCTTCCGCGAGGAGGTGATCACAAGGCGGACAAAATTCCTGCTGCGCAAGGCGCGCGACCGCGCCCATGTGCTGGTCGGTCTCGCCATCGCCGTCGCCAATATCGACGAGATCATCAAACTGATCCGCACCGCTCCGGATCCGCAGACAGCGCGTGAGCAGTTGATGGAGCGGCGCTGGCCCTCTGGCGACGTGGAATCTCTGATCCTCCTGATCGATGACCCACGTCATCGGATCAATGAAGACGGCACCTACAATCTGTCAGAGGAACAGGCGCGCGCCATCCTCGAACTGCGCCTGCAGCGCCTGACCGCGCTCGGCCGCGACGAGATCGCCGACGAGTTGAACACGATCGGCGCTGAAATCATTGATTATCTGGACATTTTGTCGTCCCGAGCGCGTGTCCAGAAGATCGTCAAGGACGAGCTTGCCGCCGTGCGCGACGAGTTCGGCACGCCGCGCCGCACCGAACTCACCGACGGCGGTTCGGACATGGAAGACGAGGATCTGATCCAGCGCGAGGACATGGTCGTGACGGTGAGCCATTCCGGCTACATCAAGCGCGTGCCGCTGTCGCTCTACCGGGCGCAGCGCCGCGGCGGCAAGGGCCGCTCCGGCATGTCGACCAAGGAAGAGGATTTCGTCACCCGGCTGTTCGTCGCCAACACCCATACACCGGTGCTGTTCTTTTCCTCGCGCGGCATCGTCTATAAGGAAAAGGTCTGGCGGCTGCCGATCGGCAATCCGCAATCACGCGGCAAGGCGCTGATCAACATGCTGCCGCTGGAGCAGGGCGAGCGCATCACCACCATCATGCCGCTGCCCGAGGACGAGGCCAGCTGGAGCGAACTCTACGTGATGTTCGCCACCACACGTGGCACTGTGCGCCGCAACGATCTATCCGACTTCGTCCAGGTCAACCGCAATGGCAAGATCGCCATGAAGCTGGAGGAAGAAGGCGACGAGATCCTCGGCGTCGAGACCTGCACCGACAAGGACGACGTGCTGCTGACCGCCAGTTCCGGCCAGTGCATACGCTTCTCCGTCGGCGACGTGCGCGTCTTCCAGAGCCGCAATTCGGTCGGCGTGCGTGGCATAACCATGGCCGAGACCGACCGCATCATCTCGATGTCGGTGATAGAGCATGTCGATGCTTCGCCGGCGGAACGTGCCGCTTACCTGAAGCGCGCGGCGGCGGAGCGGCGTCTTGCCACAGAAACGGCCGGCGAAGAGGAAGAGATCGCGCTGACCAATGAGGAGATCGGCGAGGAGACGGAGCTTTCCGAAAGCCGATACGAAGAGCTCAAGGCGCACGAACAATACGTGCTGACGGTGACCGAGTTCGGCTACGGCAAGCGTTCGTCGTCTTATGATTTCCGGCTGACTGGACGCGGCGGCAAAGGCATCCGCGCCACCGACGTGTCGAAGGCAGCCGAGATTGGCAGGCTGGTGGCGACGTTCCCGGTCGGCAATGACGACCAGATCATGCTGGTGTCGGACGGCGGCACCGTCATCCGGGTGCCGGTCAACGGCATCCGTTTCGCCAGCCGCGCCACCAAGGGCGTGACCATCTTCAACACGGCTGAAGGTGAAAAGGTGGTTTCGGTCGAGCGGATATCGGAACCGCAAGCGGACGAAGAAAGCGACGAGACGGTCGAGGGCGGTCCCGATGCCGCTCCGGCGCCTGACGCCGGTCCGGAGGGTACGGACTAAGTCCGGCACCCAGGTTTTGACATGGCAACGCCGGCCAGTTGGCCGGCGCAGCAGCAAATCAGGCTTTATCAGTAGTGACGATATGGCTTGCGCGGGCCGAAGCCTTCGAAGCGCTTGGTGTTTGCCTTGACGCGGATGCGTTGTGCCTCGTGATGCAGCCCAAAGACGGTGGCGATCAGCATGGCGACGGTCATTGCGGTGGCGAGCATGTAGATCAGCATGTGCGTGTTCTCCTGCGCCTAACAACGGATAGATGGGATTTTGGTTTCATCTTATTAAGGTGCAACCTAGTGAACGCTGCGTGAAGGCTTCGTGATCAGCGTGTTCATCTGTCGTTCATGTGCCGGAAAAGGTTCATGGCCGGCGCGCCGATCGGATTTGCCTTTGCGAGAGAGGCTCGCTAGAGCCTGTTCCATCTTGATGGACGGAAGATGGAACAGGCTCTAGCTTTCATTTGAGCATGATCTCTAGGACAAACGAAAAACCGTTTGTCCGCAAAAACCGGTTTCCACTTTTTGGGATCATGCATTAGAAGCACCAGCCATGACTGAACGCATCGCCCTCTATGCCGGCTCCTTCGACCCGCTGACCAACGGCCATCTCGATGTGCTGAAGGCCTCGCTGGCCGTGGCCGATATCGTTTATGCGGCGATCGGCATCCATCCGGGCAAGCAGCCGCTGTTTTCCTTCGAGGAGCGGGTGAAGCTGATCGAGACGGCGACGAAGACGGAATTCGGCAGCGATGGTGCCCGCATCAAGGTCGTCGCCTTCGACGGGCTGGTCATCGACGCCGCCAGGAAGCACGGCGCCTCGATCATGATCCGCGGCCTGCGCGACGGCACCGACCTCGACTATGAGATGCAGATGGCCGGCATGAACGAGACCATGGCGCCTGAACTGCAGACGGTTTTTCTGCCCGCCAGTCCTTCGGTACGCACCATTACCGCCACACTTGTCCGCCAGATTGCCTCGATGGGCGGCGACATTCGCCCCTTCGTGCCGGCGGCGGTTGCCGGCGCGCTCACAGCCAAGTTCAAGAAGTAAGTTTTCGGAGAAAACCATGCAGCTGAAAAAGCTAGCCTCGTTCCTTGTCGTGCTCGCCGGTCTTGTGGCTGCGTCGGTCTCGGCTTTCGCCGCCGACCCGGAAAACACAATGATCATCACGCTGAAGGACGGCGACGTCACCATTGCGCTGAGGCCCGATCTGGCGCCAAAGCATGTCGAGCAGATCAAGAAGCTGGTGCGCCAAGGCGCCTATGACAACGTCGCCTTCCACCGCGTCATCGACGGCTTCATGGCGCAGACCGGCGACGTCAAGTTCGGCAATATGAAAAAGGGTTTCAGCGCCGAGGCCGTTGGCACCGGCGGTTCCGACCTGCCCGACCTGCCCGCCGAATTCTCACAGACCGAACATTATAAGCGCGGCGTGGTCGGTATGGCCCGCTCGCAGGACCCCAATTCGGCCAATTCGCAGTTCTTCATCATGTTCGCTCCGGCACCGCCCCTCGATGGCCAGTACACGATCGTCGGCAATGTCGTCAGCGGCATGGAACTGGTGGATCACATCAAGAAGGGCGACCAGGCGGACAACGGCACGGTCACCGATCCCGACCGGATGATCAAGGTGCGCATCGCCGCCGACAAGTAAATTGTCGAATAACTCTGTTTTTCTGAAAAAGGATATCTGACATGGCCGAAATCAAGGACCGCGAGAACGCGCTCATCATGGAAACGACCAAGGGCAATGTGGTCATCGAACTTTTCCCCGACCTGGCGCCGGGCCATGTCGCCCGCATCAAGGAACTGGCCAGGGAAGGCGCCTATGACGGCGTGGTCTTCCACCGCGTTATCGAGGGTTTCATGGCGCAGACCGGCGACGTCAAGTTCGGCAATTCCAGCAAGCCTTCCTTCGCGCCGTCCCGCGCGGGCATGGGCGGCTCTGAAAAGCCGGATTTGAAGGCTGAATTCTCCAACGCCAACCATGCTCGCGGCACCTGCTCGATGGCCCGTTCGCAGAACCCGAACTCGGCCAATTCGCAGTTCTTCATCTGCTTCGACGATGCCGCCTTCCTCAATCGTCAGTACACGGTCTGGGGCCAGGTCATCGAAGGCATGGACAATGTCGACAAGATCAAGCGCGGCGAGCCGGTGCAGGATCCCGACAAGATCGTCTCGCTGAAGGTCGCGGCCGACGTCAAGTAAGGGCAAACGACAATGATGGGCGTCGTCTGGTCGCTTCTCGGCATCCTGTCCGGCGCCTTCATTGCCATTCAGGCGCCGATCAATTCGCAACTGGCGCGCGGCCTGGGCCTCCCGGTCGCGGCGGCTGCGTTTTCGTTCCTGTCGGGCGCGATCGTGCTCGGCATTATTTCCGTCACGGTGGTGAAGCTGCAGGGCATCTCGCTCGACTGGAAGGCGCCGGCGCCCTGGCTGTTCGTGGCCGGCGGCATGCTGGGCGGTTTCTATGTCACGCTGTCGACGATTCTCACGCCACGCATCGGTGCGGCCGCGCTGATGGCGTTTCTGGTCGCCGGCCAGTTGCTGGCCGGCATGCTCATCGACCGCATCGGCTTCCTCGGCGTCGCGGTGCGTGAAATCTCGCTCGGTCGCATCGCCGGCGCGGTGCTGCTGCTGGTCGGAGCGCTGCTCGTCCGGCTCTACTGATGCGCGTCGATCTCTTTGACTTCGATTTGCCGGAGGAGCGCATCGCGCTTCGCCCGGCGGAGCCGCGCGACAGCGCCAAGATGCTGGTGGTCAAGCCGGGCGAGGCGCTCGACGACCGGACGGTTGGCAACCTGCCATCGTTGCTCAGGGCCGGCGACGTGCTGGTGTTCAACGACACCAAGGTCATTCCAGCGCAGCTCAAAGGCATCCGGCGGCGGGGTGAGGCGACGGCGCAGGTCGAAGCCACGCTGCATATGCGCATGGCGCCGGACCGCTGGCTGGCCTTCATGCGGCCGGGCAAGCGCATCGCAGCCGGCGACCGTATCCATTTCGGCCATGACGGCAATTCCTGTTTCCTCGGTCAGCTCGACGCCACGGTGATCGAGAAAGGCGAGGGCGGCGAAGCGCTGCTTGGCTTCGATCTGTCGGGGCCGTTCCTCGACGAGGCGCTGCACGCGGTCGGCCACATTCCGCTGCCGCCCTACATCGCCTCGAAACGCGACGACGACGAACGCGACCGGGCCGACTACCAGACCATCTATGCAAGCGAGGAAGGCGCCGTTGCGGCTCCGACAGCGGGCCTGCATTTCACGCCGGAGCTTTTTGCAGCGCTTGACAGCAAGGGCATCGAACGCCGCTTCGTCACCTTGCATGTCGGCGCAGGCACGTTCCTGCCGGTGAAGGCGGACGACACCGCCGACCACAAGATGCATGCCGAGACCGGTTCGGTCAGCGCGGAAACAGCCGACGCGCTGAATGCGGCCAAGGCGAGGGGTGGGCGCATTGTCGCCGTCGGCACGACCTCGCTGCGTCTGCTGGAGAGTGCGGCGCGTCAGGACGGTACTCTGGCTGCGTGGTCCGGTCCGACCGATATCTTCATCACGCCCGGCTACCGTTTTCGCACCGCCGACGTGCTGATGACCAATTTCCATCTGCCGCGCTCGACGCTGTTCATGCTGGTCTCGGCCTTCAGCGGCCTCGACACGATGCGTGCAGCCTATGCCCATGCGATCGAGAACCGTTACAGATTCTATTCCTATGGCGACGCAAGCCTGCTTTACCGCCGCCAGTCGCTCGACAAGCAGGCACCGGGCGCTACGGTCCACGACAAGGAATTCAATGGCTAAGCCGTTCAGCTTCAAGGTTCTGGCGACTGACGGCAGGGCGCGACGCGGTGTGATCGATATGCCGCGCGGCGAAATCCGTACGCCGGCCTTCATGCCGGTCGGCACCGGCGGCACGGTCAAAGCGATGTACATGGACCAGGTGCGCGGTGTCGGTGCCGACATCATCCTGGGCAATACCTATCATCTGATGCTGCGACCCGGTGCCGAGCGTGTGGCGCGGCTCGGCGGGTTGCACGAGTTCGCCCGCTGGCCGCATCCGATCTTGACCGACAGCGGCGGCTTCCAGGTGATGTCGCTGTCGAAGCTGCGGAAGCTGACCGAAAAGGGCGTCACCTTCCGCTCGCATATCGATGGCGCCGCCTACGAGATGTCGCCGGAGCGTTCGATCGAGATCCAGGGACTGCTCGATTCCGACATCCAGATGCAGCTCGACGAATGCACGGCGCTGCCGGCCGAGATGAAGGAGATCGAGCGCGCCATGGAATTGTCGCTGCGCTGGGCCGAGCGCTGCAAGACGGCGTTCGGCGACCAGCCGGGCAAGGCGATGTTCGGCATCGTGCAAGGCGGCGACAACGCAGCACTGCGGGTGCGTTCGGCACAGGCACTGAGCGCGATGGAGCTGAAGGGCTACGCGGTCGGCGGCCTGGCCGTCGGCGAGCCGCAAGCGGTGATGCTCGAAATGCTCGACATCACCTGTCCGGAATTGCCAGCGGACAAGCCGCGCTATCTGATGGGCGTCGGCACGCCTGACGATATTTTGAAATCGGTGGCGCGCGGCATCGACATGTTCGACTGCGTAATGCCGACGCGGGCCGGCCGCCACGGCCTTGCCTATACAAGGCGCGGCAAGGTCAATCTGCGCAACGCCCGCCATGCCGACGATCCGCGGCCGCTCGACGAGGAAAGCGACTGCCCTGCCGCCCGGGACTACTCACGCGCCTATCTGCATCATCTGGTGCGCTCACAGGAGGCACTTGGCGCCATGCTTTTGACCTGGAACAACCTTTCCTACTATCAAAAGCTGATGCAGGATATCCGCGCTGCGATCGAGGCCGGCGCCTTCGAGGCGCGCGGCGCGGAAATCACCGAGGGCTGGGCGAGGGGCGATATCCCGTTGCTGTGAGGCCTCAAGTGCTGAGCGAATTCGAGGCGCGCAGGCTGCAACCGGTGATCTGGAACGTGCCGTCGGGCTGTTGCTGCAACGTGTAGACAGCCTCGTAGTCCTTGCCGTCGGGGCCGACGATCAGCACCTGCTGGACGATCGAACCCGGAGCCGTCTCCTCGACCTTGCCGAAGGAATAGGTCCGCGGCTTGCGCACCGGCGGGTAGCCGTTGGTCACCATGTTCATGAAAGCGTCGACGGTCGGGAAGATCCGCTTCACATTCGGGGCGGCGAAGCTGTAGGCGGTGGCGCCGTCATTGGCGATGAGGGCCTTTAGCTGACCGTCGATGACGGACTGGCCTGCCTTGATCTCGGCATCGCCGGCCAATGCCGACGACGCGAAGAGGAATGGAACGACTGCGATTGCGAAAAAGGCGCGGCGCATGGCCTGTCTCCGTTGTCCCGCGAAATATCTTCCCTCGAAATGGCGCTGTCCGAAGGCGCATCATAACATACGCTTGGCAGCGCATCGCGGTTTCAGCGATTGCGAATAATCGCTGGCGATCGGCGGCAGGTTGCATGCTGGTGTAGAGCTGCGGAAGATCGCAGCCCAGGCCTGGGCCGGCTAAGTACGGATTCCAGCGCTTGAAAGCCCGCCTCCAGTCTGCCAGAAGGGCCGCTGGACTTGGACGTTTAGCGGGACGAAGCCATGAAGGCGTTTTTCGTGCAGATCAAATGTGAGTTGGGCAAATCCTATGAGGTTGCCAGCGCGCTTGCCGATGCCGAGATCGCCTCGGAAATCTACTCCACCGCCGGCAATTACGATCTGCTCGCCAAATTCTACGTCGACGACGAGGAAGACGTCGGCCATTTCGTCAACGAAAAGGTGCAGATTCTCCCCGGCATCAAGGACACGTTCACCGTCGTCACGTTCCGCGCTTTCTAGCTGGCAAACGCATTTGCCCGGGCACGAGGCAAAGGCTGACCAAGGTCATATTTCACCTGCCTCAATTTTAGGCAGGCGCAACATACTGATCGCCCGTATCTCCCAAATCACCGATTGCGCTTGATTTTCTCCGGCGACCCCAGTGAAATGGCGTCACAGGGGAGTATGCGATTGGCAGCGTTCGATGAAATGCTTCCGGAAGTCTCCGGATTGAGAAGACCGTATTCGGCTTATGATCGCTGGCTGAAGGAGCAGGACCCAGCCAGGTTGACCGAGAAGATGCAGGACGCCGAACGCGTCTTCCGCAAGACCGGTATCACCTTCGCCGTTTATGGCGAGCAGGAAGCCTCCGAGCGGCTGATCCCGTTCGACATCGTTCCCCGCATCATTTCAGGCAATGAATGGCGGCGCCTCACGCAGGGCATAGAGCAGCGCGTGCAGGCGCTGAACGCCTTCCTCGACGACATCTACCATCGCCAGGAAATCCTGCGCGCAGGGCGCGTCCCCAGGGAATTGATCGCCAGGAACGAGGCATTCCTGCCGGAGATGATCGGGGTCAGGCCGCCGGCCGGCGTCTATACCCACATCATCGGCGTCGACATCGTCCGCATCTCGGAGGACGAATTCTACGTGCTGGAGGACAATGCGCGCACGCCGTCGGGCGTCTCCTACATGCTGGAGAACCGCGAGACGATGATGCAGCTGTTCCCCGAGCTGTTCCAGAAGATCAAGGTGCGGCCGGTGGAAAACTACCCTCAGCTTCTGCGCCAGTCGCTGGCGGCGGTGCGGCCGCAAAGCACAAAGGGTGCGCCGACCATTGCGGTGCTGACGCCCGGCAGTTTCAACTCCGCCTATTTCGAACACGCCTTCCTCGCCGACCAGATGGGCGTGCAACTGGTCGAAGGCCAGGATCTGCGGGTCGTCGACGGGCATGTCGCGATGCGCACGACCGAAGGCTACAAGCAGATCGATGTGCTTTACCGCCGCGTCGATGATTCCTTCCTCGACCCGCTGACCTTCCGGCCGGACTCCGCACTTGGCATACCCGGCATCATGGATGTCTATCGGGCCGGCAACATCACCATCGCCAACGCGCCGGGCACCGGCATTGCCGACGACAAGGCGATCTATTCCTACATGCCCGAGATCATCGAATTCTACACCGGCCGCAAGGCGATCCTGGGCAACATCCCAACCTGGCGCTGCTCGGAGCCGGACAGCCTGAAATACGTGCTCGAACACATCGACGAACTGGTGATCAAGGAAGTGCACGGTTCCGGCGGCTACGGCATGCTGGTTGGGCCGGCAGCAACCAAGAAGGAATGCGAGACGTTTGCCAAGAAACTCCAGGCAAAACCTTCGAATTACATCGCCCAGCCGACGCTCGCGCTGTCGACATGCCCGATCCTGACGGAAAAGGGGTTGGCGCCGCGCCATGTCGATCTCAGGCCCTATGTGCTGGTCTCCGACCGCATCCAGATTGTCCCCGGCGGGTTGACCCGCGTCGCGCTGAAGGAAGGCTCGCTGGTCGTGAATTCCTCGCAAGGCGGCGGCACCAAGGACACGTGGGTGCTGGATGATTGAAGTGAGCGAGTAGGGCAGTAGGCAGTAGGCAGTAGGCAGTAGTGGAAGCAGAGGGACAGGGAAATGCCATATTCCATTGAGATTCAAACTCTTACTATTGCCTATTGCCTATTCCCTACTCACTAGCCCGAAGGGCCAATTCAATGCTTCTCGGCCGCACCGCCAACGGGCTCTATTGGATGAATCGCTATATCGAGCGGGCCGAGAATATGGCGCGGCTGGTCGATGCCGGTTTGCGCATGGCGCTGACCCGTACCCAGAGCGCCTCGGAAGAGTGGAGTTCGGTGCTGCTCAGCGCCGGTTCCGACGTCACCTTCAGCCAGAAATATTCTGACTATACCGCCGCCAATGTCGCCGACTTCCTGTTGCGCGACACGTCGAACCCGTCGAGCACGATGGCGTCGATCGAGACGGCCCGCAACAATGCCCGCATGGTGCGTACCGCGCTGACGCGCGAAACCTGGGAAAGCATCAACGAAGCCTGGATGTCGCTGAAGCGGATGCTGGCCAAGCCGATCGACGAGCGCGACCTGCCCAGCGTGCTCGACGCCATCAAGCGCGAGACGGCGCTGATCCGCGGCTCATTCTACGGCACCATGCTGCGCAACGAGATCTTCGACTTCTCGCAGCTCGGCACTTATGTCGAGCGCGCGGACAACACGGCGCGCATCCTCGACGTGAAATATTATGTGCTGCTGCCGTCGATCTCCTGGGTCGGCTCGACGCTCGACAATTATCAGTGGGAATCGATCCTGCGTTCGGTCTCGGCGCATCGCTCCTATCGCTGGGTCTACGATGCCGATTACAAGCCGACCAACATTGCCGATTATCTGATCCTCAACGTTCGTATGCCGCGCTCGCTGATGTTCTGCTATCGCTTCCTGTCGGAGCATCTGAAATTCCTCGGCGACGATTACGGCGAACGCCATGCCTGCCACGCAACGGCCGAGAAGACGCAGACAATGCTGAGAGCCGGGTCGATCAAGGGCATATTCGACGCCGGCCTGCATGAGTTCCTGGCCAATTTCATTCGCGACAACACCAAGCTGGGCGAAGAGATCGCACAAGATTATCGGTTCAATTGAGCATGGTCCCGAAAGGTGGAGCCGGTTTTCTCAGACAAATGGAAACCGTTTGTCCGGAGATCGTGCTCACAAACGGAATAGAAGCATGCGGCTGAAGATCACCCACCGGACCGAGTACCGTTACGATACGCCGGTGCACTATCTGTTGCAGCGGCTGCGGCTGCTTCCGGTCAGCGGATCGACGCAGACCATTCTGTCCTGGGCTCTGGCGATCGAAGGCGCGCGCGAAGAGGTCCGCTTCGTCGACCATTTCGGCAACGACACAAGGCTGTTGAGCGTCGAGGGCGAGCGCGACTTCATCACTGTGGAAGCATCAGGCGAAGTGGTGACGCGCGACACCGCGGGTGTCTCGGGACCACACCAGGGCTTTACGCCGCTCTGGCTGTACAGCCATGAGACACCATTGACGACGATCGGCAGCGGTGTTCGCGATCTCGCCGCGTCGGTCGGCAAGGGCAGCGACATTGAAAGGCTGCACCGGCTGATGGCCATCATCGGCGAACGCGTCGCCTACACGCCCGGCACCACCAACGCGACGACGCCGGCGGAGGAAGCCTTGGCGCTCAAGACCGGGGTCTGCCAGGATCATACCCATATCTTTGCCGCCGCCGCCCGCGCCATGGGCTTTCCAGCTCGCTATGTCAGCGGCTATCTGATGCTGGATGCCACGGTCGAGCAGGCGGCCAGCCATGCCTGGGCCGAAGCGCATGTCTCGGGTCTCGGCTGGGTTGCCTTTGATGCCGCCAATGGCATTTCACCCGACGAGCGTTATGTAAAGGTGGCAACGGGCCGCGATTACCGCGACGCCACGCCGGTGTCGGGAATTCGGCTGGGACAGGCGGAAGAACGGCTTGCGGTCACCGTCACGGTGGAGCAGTAATCCTTCGCACGATTGCTGCCGAGCGATTCATCGTTTCAAGGAACGCCGAACCGCTCTATCCCCTTGTTTTAACGCAATTCCGCACGGAAAACCGCTTCACAATTTTCCTGGAATTGCTCTAGAAGAGATTCCATGACCTATTGCGTTGGCCTGAAGATCGACCGCGGGCTCGTGTTCATGTCGGACACGCGCACCAATGCAGGCATGGATTCCATCTCCACCTTTCGCAAGATGCATGTCTGGGAAGAGCCGGGCGAGCGTGTCATCGTTTTGATGTCGGCGGGCAATCTGGCGACGACGCAGGCCGTGGTCAGCCTGCTCGACGAGCGCACCAAGGCGATCTCCGAAAGGCATTCTACGGTGCTCGAAACGCCGTCGATGTACCAAACGGTCCGCATTGTTGGCGACACGGTCAAGGAGGTCATCGCCAATTCGTCACCCGCTGGCGAAAAGGCGGATTCCTATTTCAATGCGTCCTTCATCCTCGGCGGTCAGATCAAGGGCAGCGAGCCGCGCCTGTTCATGATCTATCCCGAAGGCAATTTCATCGAATCGACCGATGACACGCCGTTTTTCCAGATCGGCGAGACCAAATACGGCAAGCCGATCATCATCCGCGCCTACGAAAGGACGATGAGCCTGGCCGAGACGGTGAAGCTGCTTTTGGTGTCGTTCGATTCGACGTTGAAGTCGAACCTGTCCGTCGGCTTGCCGCTCGACCTGCTCTTCCTGGAGAAGGACGCCTTCAAGGTCGGATTGAAGAAGCGGATCGGCCAGGATGACCAGTACTACCGCACGATCTCCGACGGCTGGTCGAATGCGCTGAAGACGGCCTTTGCCAGCCTGCCGGATTTCCCCGGCTGAGGCGTGCGGCATCCGTTGCTGGTTGCATATATTTCACGCGTTAATTAATAAAGAGACCAGCCGCGATGGATGGTGGCGGTCGATCATGTCGGGAGGACAGGATGAACAACGATGATTTCCGGCAATGGTCGCGGCGCGCCGCCGACTGGGGCGCCGACTACCGCAATACGCTGCGCGAGCGGCCGGTGCGGCCGCTGGTCGAGCCTGGCGACATTTTCCGAGGCATAGAGGCGTCGCCACCCGAAGACGCCGAACCGATGGACCGGATCTTCGCCGATTTCGAAGAGAAGATCCTGCCGGGAATGACACATTGGCAGCATCCGCGTTTCTTCGCCTATTTCCCGGCCAATGCGGCGCCGGTCTCGGTGGTGGCGGAATATCTGGTTTCGGCGATGGCCGCGCAATGCATGCTCTGGCAAACCTCGCCGGCGGCGACCGAACTTGAAACGCGCACCGTCGACTGGATGCGCCAGGCGCTCGGCCTGCCCGAAGGGTTTTCCGGGGTGATCCAGGATTCAGCCTCGTCGGCGACACTGGCCGCGGTGCTGACCATGCGCGAGCGGGCACTCGACTGGCAAGGCAACAAACAAGGCCTGGCAGGGCAGGCGCGGCTGCGCATCTATTCCTCCGATCAGGTGCACACTTCGATCGACCGGGCGATCTGGGTGTCAGGCATCGGCGAGGACAATCTCGTGCGCATTCCGGTCGGCGGCCGCTTTCGCGCCATGGACACGGCAGCGCTCGAGGCGGCAATCGTTGCTGACCGGGAAGCCGGCATGGTGCCGGCCGGGATCATCGCTTGCGTAGGCGGCACCAGCACCGGCGGCACCGACGACATTGCAGCGGTTGTCGAGGTCGCACGGCGACATGGGCTTTATCTTCACGTCGACGCCGCATGGGCGGGATCGGCGATGATCTGTCCGGAGTATCGGCATTTCTGGACAGGCGTCGAAGGCGCCGATTCAATCGTCTTCAATCCGCACAAATGGCTGGGCGCGCAGTTCGACTGCTCGATCCAGTTCCTGCGCGATCCCGAGAGCCATGTCAGGACGCTGGCCATCAAGCCGGATTATCTGAAGACGCACGGTCATGACGGCATCATCAACTATTCCGAATGGTCGGTGCCGCTCGGCCGGCGCTTCCGCGCGCTGAAATTATGGTTCCTACTGCGCGCTCATGGCCTGGAACGCCTGCGCACGATGATCCGCAATCATGTCGCCTGGAGCGAAGGGTTGGCGGAGCGGTTGGCAAGGGAGCCGGATTTCGAGATCGTCAGCGAACCGATGCTGTCGTTGTTCTCGTTCCGGCACAAGACCGTAATCGACGCGGACGAGCACAATCTGCGCCTTGTCAATGCGATCAACGACGATGGCCGCATCTACCTGACGCAGACGAAGGTTGATGGACTGATCGCAATCCGGTTCCAGGTCGGACAGTTCGAGGCGACTGCCGCCGATGTCGATGCGGCTTTTGTCGTTATCAAAGAAATCGCACGTGGCCTGGATCGCTGATTTCGTTAGCCGGCTTATGCCTTTCCATCGATTTCGTTTTCGACTATAGACAAGAAAAACGAAAACGGGAGGTTGCCCATGTATCTGTCGCCGCGCCATGCCGAGATTATCCAGATGGCCAAGGATCATGGCCGCGTGCTGGTCGATGATCTGGCCACCCACTTCAATGTGACGCCGCAGACCATACGCAAGGACCTCAACGATTTGTGCGACCAGCGGCTGCTCTCGCGCATCCATGGTGGCGCGCTGTACCCCTCCGGCATCGAAAACATGGAGTATGAGGCGAGACGCAAGATCGCCGCCGACGAGAAGGAGGCGATCGGCCGCGCGGCCGCCAGACTGATCCCCGACAACGCCTCGCTGTTCATCAACATAGGCACCACGACAGAGTCGGTCAGCAAGGCGTTGCTCGATCACAACGGTCTCATGGTCATCACCAATAACATCAATGTTGCCAATAGGATGCGGATATATCCGTCGATCGAGGTGGTGATTGCGGGTGGTGTCGTGCGCGGGTCCGATGGCGGTGTGGTCGGCGAGGCGGCGGTCGACTTCATCAGGCAGTTCAAGGTCGACTACGCGGTGATCGGCGCATCCGCCATCGACCATGACGGCGCCTTGCTCGACTTCGATTTTCGCGAGGTCAAGGTGGCGCAGGCGATCATCGCCAATGCAAGGCATGTCATCCTGGTTTCCGACCAGACCAAATTCGAGCGAACCGCACCGGTGCGCATCGGCCATCTGTCGCAGGTCAACACCTTCATCACCGATCGTTGCGACATCCCGTCGGTGCGCAAGATCTGCCAGGAGGCCGAGGTTCAGCTGATCGAGACGTCGCTCGCCTAGGCGGTTTTCACCCGATATCACGCGCTCGTGATATTTCGTTTGACATTCGTTATCATTTCGAAATAATTCCGACACGGTTTCGTAAAAGCCCAAAAATGGTGCAATGCGAAATCGTTGGAGGAATTGTGGACGCATCTCCGATCCGTGACATTTTCGTCATAGGTGGCGGCATCAATGGCTGCGGCATTGCCCGTGATGCCGTCGGTCGTGGCTTTTCCGTGTTTCTCGCCGAGATGAACGACCTCGCCAGCGGAACCTCCTCGGGTTCGACCAAATTGATCCATGGCGGCCTGCGCTACCTCGAATTCTACGAATTCCGCCTGGTGCGCGAGGCGCTGATGGAGCGCGAGGTTTTGTGGAAGAACGCGCCGCACATCATCTGGCCAATGCGCTTCGTGCTGCCCTATGCCAAGGGCCTGCGCCCGGCCTGGCTGATCAGGCTCGGTCTCTTCCTCTACGACCACATTGGCGGGCGCAAATTGCTGCCCGCGACCCGGACGCTGGACATGGCCAGGGATCCGGCCGGTAAGCCTTTGAAGCCGCTGTTCAAGAAGGCCTTCGAATATTCTGATGGCTGGGTCAATGACGCGCGGCTGGTGGCGCTGAACGCACGTGATGCCGCCGACCGCGGCGCCACGGTCCGCACCCGCACGAAAGTGACCGGCGCGCGCCGCGAAAACGGCCTGTGGGCAATCCAGATCGAGGATCTGCAGACCGGCGAGACCGAGGAGATCAAGGCGCGACTGCTGGTCAATGCCGCCGGCCCCTGGGTCGATCATGTGCTTTCCGGCGTCGTTGGCCTCAACGATGTGCACAATGTCCGCCTCGTGCAGGGCAGCCACATCGTCGTCGCCAGGAAGTTCGACGATCCACGCGCCTATTTCTTCCAGAACAAGGATGGCCGCATCATCTTCGCCATTCCCTATGAGGAAGAGTTCACACTGATCGGCACCACCGACCAGGATTATCCCGGCGATCCGCATGACGTGAAGATCAGCGACACCGAGATCGATTATCTCTGCGCCGCGGCAAGCGAATATTTCGCCCAACCCGTCAAGCGCTCGGACATCGTCTGGACCTATTCGGCCGTCCGTCCGCTCTATGATGACGGCGCCTCCAAGGCGCAGGAAGCGACGCGGGACTATGTGCTCAAGGCCGATGGCGGCGAGGGCGCCGCCCCGATCGTCAACGCCTTCGGCGGCAAAATCACCACCTATCGCCGGCTGGCGGAATCGATGCTGGAAAAGATCGAGGGTTTTCTTGGCAAACGCGGCAAGCCGTGGACTGCAAACGCGCCGTTGCCGGGCGGCGATTTCCCGGCCACCGGTTTCGATGCCGAAGTGGCGAAATTGAAAACCGCTTATCCATTCCTCGACGCGCGCCTGGCTCGCCGGTTGACCCGGCTCTATGGAACCCGCGCGAGGATGCTGTTGGGGCTGGCCAAATCGAACGTCGATCTCGGCCGCAACTTCGGCGTCGATCTCTACGAGGCCGAGGTGCGCTATCTCGTTCAAAACGAATGGGCCGTCACATCGGAAGATGTATTGTGGCGCCGGACCAAGCGCGGTCTGCATCTCAGCCGCGAGCAGGTGGCGGCGCTCGATGAATTCATGCGCGGCATAAGCCGGCGCCATGTCGCGGCTGCCGAATGAAGAGGGGTTTGAGCTGATGCGGAAAGCCTGGGAGGAGGCGTCATGCTGGAACTGAGAAACGTCACCAAGACGGTCGGTGCGGTCGAGCATATAAGCGACGTGTCGCTGACGCTCCAGCACGGCTCGCTCAACGTCCTGCTCGGACCGACGCTTTCGGGCAAGACCAGCTTGATGCGGCTGATGGCCGGCCTCGATGTGCCAACCTCCGGTTCGATCTGGTTCGACGGCCAGAATGTCACCGGCGTGCCGGTGCAGAAGCGCAAGATCGCCATGGTCTACCAGCAGTTCATCAACTATCCGGCGATGACCGTTTATGAGAACATTGCTTCGCCGCTACGGGTGGCCGGCATCGAGCAGGCCAGGATCGACAGCCAGGTACGTGAAGCCGCCGCTCTTCTCAAGCTGACACCCTATCTCGACCGCACGCCGCTCAGCCTGTCGGGCGGCCAGCAGCAGCGCACCGCGCTGGCGCGCGCCATCGTCAAGAACGCAAGCCTGGTCCTGCTCGATGAACCGCTCGCCAATCTCGACTACAAATTGCGCGAGGAACTGCGCGCCGAATTGCCCAGGATATTCGCGGCCGCCGGCACCATCTTCGTCTACGCCACGACCGAGCCGCACGAGGCCCTGCTGCTGGGCGGCAACACGGCGACGCTTTCGCAAGGCAAGATCACCCAGTTCGGACCGACCATCGAGGTGTTCCGCAAGCCGGTAGATCTGGTGACAGCCAGGACGTTTTCCGATCCGCCGCTCAACACCATCGTGCTCGCCAAGAAGGGTCGGGATTTCCTGCTCGAGGGCGGCGTGAACCTGCCGGTGCCGACCGAACTCTCCGGCATTGCCGACGCCATCTATACGATCGGTTTTCAGCCGCACCACCTGTCGCTCGAGCGGCCCAATGCGGCGGCGGTGCCGGTGCGTGCCAAGGTGACGATCACCGAGATCACCGGATCGGAGAGCTTCATCCATCTCGATTTCGCCGATGCGCGCTGGGTCATGCTGACCCATGGTATCAGGCATTTCGAGCCAGACGAGGTGGTCGAGGTGTTCATCGATCCGCGCCACATCATGGTTTTCGACGAGCACGGCAGCGCCGTGACTGCGCCGAAGCTGGCGGCTTGAGGGCAAAGAGATGGCACGCATCGACGTCAATCATGTCCGACATTCCTACCTGCCGAACCCGCAGAAGGATGCCGATTTCGCGCTGCGGGAAGTGCATCATGTCTTCGAGGACGGCGGCGCCTATGCGCTGCTCGGGCCCTCCGGTTGCGGCAAGACCACGCTGCTCAACATCATTTCGGGATTGTTGCACCCCTCGCACGGCCAGTTGCTGTTCAACGGCAAGGACGTGACCAATTTATCGACGCAGGAGCGCAACATCGCGCAGGTGTTCCAGTTCCCGGTCATTTACGACACCATGACCGTCTACGATAATCTGGCCTTCCCGCTGCGCAACCGCGGCGTGCCGGAAGCCGATGTCGACCGCAAGGTTCGCGAGACGTTGGAGATGATCGATCTGGCGTCCTGGGCGAAGAAGAAGGCGAGGGGCCTGACCGCCGACCAGAAGCAGAAGATCTCGCTCGGCCGCGGGCTGGTGCGCTCCGACGTCAACGCCATCCTGTTCGACGAGCCGCTGACCGTCATCGATCCACACATGAAGTGGGTGCTGCGCTCGCAGCTGAAGCAGTTGCACCGCCGCTTTGGCTACACCATGGTCTATGTGACCCACGACCAGACCGAGGCGCTGACCTTCGCCGAGCAGGTCGTGGTTATGTATGATGGCGGCATCGTGCAGATCGGCACACCAGCCGAATTGTTCGAACGGCCACGCCATACCTTTGTCGGTTATTTTATCGGCTCGCCGGGCATGAACGTCATGCCGGTGGCAATCGACGGCAAGACGGCGACGCTCGGCTCGCAGCGAATCGAACTGCCGGGCGCACCCAAGTCAGCCAGCGGCGCCGTCGAGCTCGGCATCCGTCCCGAATATGTCCGGCTCGGCCGCGAAGGCATGGCCGTGCAGGTCAGCAAGGTCGAGGATCTCGGCCGCCACAAGGTGGTGCGCGCCAAGCTCGAAGGCCGCGATATTTCTGCCGTGATCGGTGAGGACGAGACCCTGCCCGCCGATCCGAAGGTGCGGTTCGACCCGGCCGGCATCAACATCTATGCCGATTCCTGGCGTGTCGAGATGGAGGCCTAGATGGAGAAGACCTGGAACAACAAGGCCTGGTTTATGGTGCTGCCGGTTCTTCTGCTGGTGGCGTTCTCGGCGGTGATCCCGCTGATGACGGTGGTCAACTATTCGGTGCAGGACACGTTCGGAAACAACGTCTTCTTCTGGAACGGCTCGGACTGGTACACCGAAATTCTGGAGTCGGAACGCTTCTGGCTGTCGATGGTCCGCAACCTGATCTTTTCCGCAACCATCCTCGCCATCGAGATTCCGCTCGGCATCTTCATCGCTCTCAACATGCCCAAGAAAGGCTGGGGCGTGCCGGTCTGCCTGGTGCTGATGGCTCTGCCGCTGCTGATCCCGTGGAACGTCGTCGGCACGATTTGGCAGGTATTCGGCCGCATCGACATTGGCCTGCTCGGCTACACGCTGTCGGCGCTCGGCTTCGACTACAACTACGTCAACGATCCGACTGATGCCTGGGTGACGGTCATCCTGATGGACGTATGGCACTGGACAAGCCTCGTCGTTCTGCTCTGCTACGCCGGATTGGTCTCGATCCCCGATGCTTTCTACCAGGCGGCCAAGATCGACGGCGCCTCACGCTGGGCAGTGTTCCGCTACATCCAGCTGCCGAAGATGAACCGCGTGCTTCTGATTGCAGTGCTGCTGCGCTTCATGGACTCGTTCATGATCTACACCGAGCCGTTCGTGGTCACGGGCGGAGGCCCTGGCAATTCGACGACGTTCCTGTCGATAGACCTGGTCAAGATTGCGATCGGTCAGTTCGATCTCGGGCCGGCGGCCGCCATGTCGATCATCTACTTCCTGATCATCCTTTTGCTGTCTTGGGTGTTCTACACCGTCATGACCAATGTCGATGCGGAGCGCTGAGATGAGCGGCGCCAACGAAGGAACGACGAGGCAGGACCGAGTGCGTGAGACGGCGGTTTCGGACGGGCTCGCCAGCACATTGTCGCAGGACCAGCTTGCGCGGCTGATGCGCCGGCGCGGCGAAGAATCCCGGTTCTGGTGGTTGGTGCCGACGATCTACATCATCTTTCTGATGCTGCCGATCTACTGGCTGGTCAATATGAGCTTCAAGACCAATCAGGAGATTCTGGGCGCGTTTTCGCTGTGGCCGAAGAGCCCGACCCTGGCCAACTACATCGTGATCTTCACCGACCCGTCCTGGTACAAGGGCTACATCAATTCGATCATCTATGTCGTCATGAACATGGTGATCTCGGTTTCGGTGGCGCTGCCGGCGGCCTACGCTTTCTCGCGCTACCGGTTCCTCGGCGACAAGCACCTCTTCTTCTGGCTGTTGACCAACCGCATGGCGCCGCCGGCAGTGTTCGCGCTGCCGTTCTTCCAGCTCTATTCGGCGTTCGGGCTGATCGACACGCATATCGCGGTGGCGCTGGCGCACTGCCTGTTCAACGTGCCGCTGGCGGTCTGGATCCTCGAAGGTTTCATGTCCGGCGTGCCGAAGGAGATCGACGAGACCGCCTATATCGATGGCTATTCCTTCCCGCGCTTCTTCCTGAAAATCTTCATGCCGCTGATCGCAAGCGGCGTCGGCGTGGCCTGCTTCTTCTGCTTCATGTTCTCATGGGTCGAACTGCTGATCGCGCGCACCTTGACCACGACGGCCGCCAAACCGATCGCGGCGATCATGACGCGTACGGTCTCGGCCTCCGGGCTCGACTGGGGCGTGCTGGCCGCCGCCGGCGTGCTCACCATCCTTCCAGGCGCGCTCGTGATCTGGTTCGTCCGCAACTACATCGCCAAGGGCTTTGCCCTGGGGAGGGTATGACCATGAACCTCACCTGGATGGCATGGACGCTGCCAACGGCGATCTTTTTCATCACGATCCTGGTGCTGCTCTGTGGCATGGCGGTCTGGGAATACGCCTCGCCTGGCGGCAATCCCCGGATCGGCCTCCTGCGCTTCGAGACGACGCGCGGCGACCGCCTCTTTGTTTCGCTGCTCGGCAGCGCCTTTATCCATCTCGCTTGGCTGGGTCTTGTCGGACCCAACCTGTGGTGGGCTCTCGCTCTCTCCGTAGTCTACGCCGTCGGCGTGTTCCGCTACGTATAGAGGGGGAAACTGTTGGAGCGACCGCGTGCCGGCGGCCGCTCCAGATCGCACTTGAAACTGAAAAGTGGAGGAAACGAAATGCGAAGGCAATTTTTAACATCAACGACTGCGCTTGTCCTGCTCTGGGGAGCAGGCCAGGCCTACGCCGGAATGGATGAAGCCAAGACCTTCCTCGATACCGAAATCAAGGACTTGTCGACGCTCGATCGCGGCGCCCAGGAAGCCGAATTGCAATGGTTCATCGATGCCGCGAAGCCTTTCGCCGGGATGGACATCAAGGTGGTCTCCGAGACCATCGATACGCATAGCTATGAGTCCAAGGTCTTGGCGCCCGCCTTCACCGCGATCACCGGCATCAAGATCACTCACGACCTGATCGGCGAAGGCGATGTCGTCGAGAAGCTGCAGACGCAGATGCAGTCGGGCGAAAACATTTACGACGCCTACGTCAACGACTCCGATCTGATCGGCACCCACTGGCGGTACCAGCAGGCGCGCAGCCTGACCAAGTGGATGGCGAATGAGGGCAAGGATGTCACCAATCCCAACCTCGACCTCGCCGACTTCATCGGCACCAAGTTCACGACCGCTCCGGACGGCGACCTCTACCAGCTGCCCGACCAGCAGTTCGCGAACCTCTACTGGTTCCGCTACGACTGGTTCAACGACGAGAAGAACAAGGCCGATTTCAAGGCCAAGTACGGCTACGACCTCGGCGTTCCGGTCAACTGGTCGGCCTATGAGGACATCGCCGAGTTCTTCACCGGCCGCGAAATCGACGGCAAGAAGGTCTATGGCCACATGGACTACGGCAAGAAGGACCCCTCGCTCGGCTGGCGGTTCACCGACGCATGGCTGTCGATGGCCGGCAACGGCGACAAGGGCCTGCCAAACGGTCTTCCCGTCGACGAATGGGGCATCAAGGTCAACGAGAAGTCGCAGCCTGTCGGCTCGTGCGTCGCGCGCGGCGGCGACACCAATGGCCCGGCTTCCGTGTATTCGATCCAGAAGTACCTGGATTGGCTGAAGGCCTATGCGCCGCCGGAAGCCCAAGGCATGACGTTCGGCGAATCCGGCCCCGTCCCGTCGCAGGGCACGGTCGCGCAGCAGATGTTCACCTACACCGCCTTCACCGCCTCCTTCGTCAAGGAAGGGCTGCCGGTCGTGAACGCGGACGGCACCCCGAAATGGCGCTTTGCTCCCTCGCCGCATGGCGTCTACTGGAAGGACGGCATGAAGCTCGGCTACCAGGACGTGGGTTCATGGACGCTTCTCAAGTCCACGCCTGACGATCGCGCCAAGGCCGCCTGGCTCTATGCGCAGTTCGTCGTATCGAAGACGGTCGACGTGAAGAAGAGCCATGTCGGCCTGACGCTGATCCGCGAGTCGACGATCCAGGACAAGAGCTTCACGGAGCGCGCTCCGAAGCTCGGCGGCCTGATCGAGTTCTACCGCTCGCCGGCCCGTGTTCAGTGGTCGCCGACCGGAACGAACGTTCCGGACTATCCGAAGCTGGCACAGCTCTGGTGGCAGGCGATCGGCGATGCGTCGTCGGGTGCCAAGACGGCACAGGAGGCGATGGACTCGCTTTGCTCTGAGCAGGAAAAGGTCATGGAACGCCTGGAAAAGGCCGGCATCCAGGGCGATATCGGCCCGAAGATGGCCGAAGAGCATGACCTCGCCTACTGGAACGCCGACGCGGTCAAGAAGGGCAATCTCGCTCCTCAGTTGAAGATCGAGAACGAGAAGGAAAAGCCGGTCACCATCAATTACGACGAGCTGGTGAAGAGCTGGCAAAAGTAAGACTGTTCTAAGCGGGCGTCTGCGCCCGTGTGACATTGGGGGAGGCGGCATCTTGCCGTCTCCCCTGTTTGTGTAAAAGACAAAGCGGGGAGGCATAATGACCGGATATATCCTTGCCATCGACCAGGGCACGACTTCGACCCGGGCGATACTGTTCGACGGCGAGATGAAGGTCGCCGGCAGCGGGCAAAAGGAATTCGCCCAGCACTATCCGGCTTCCGGCTGGGTCGAGCACGATCCCGAGGATATCTGGGCGAGTGTGGTGTCGACCGTGAAGGCGGCGCTGAAGAAGGCCGGCCGGAATGCTTCCGACGTGGCCGCGATCGGCATCACCAATCAGCGCGAAACCGTGGTCATCTGGGACAGAGCGACCGGCAAGCCGATCCACAATGCCATTGTCTGGCAGGACCGGCGCACCGCGCCGCTGTGCCAGAAACTCAAGAAGCAAGGGTTGGAGAAGACATTCACCAAGAAAACCGGGCTGCTGCTCGATCCCTATTTTTCCGGCACCAAAATCGCCTGGATGCTGGACAAGGTGAAGGGCGCCAGAAAACGCGCCGAGAAAGGCGAACTGCTCGCCGGCACCATCGACAGTTTCCTGATCTGGCGGCTGACCGGCGGCAAGGTTCACGCCACGGACGCCACCAACGCCTCGCGCACGCTGGTCTACAACATCGCTGAGAATGCCTGGGACGACGAGCTGCTGTCGATCCTCAACATCCCGGCAAAAATGCTTCCCCAAGTGAAAGACTGCGCCGATGATTATGGAATCACGGAGAAAAATCTCTTTGGTGCCGAGATTAAAATCCTCGGTGTCGCCGGCGACCAGCATGCGGCGACCATCGGCCAGGCCTGCTTTGAGCCGGGCATGATGAAATCGACCTACGGCACTGGCTGTTTTGCGCTGCTCAACACCGGCAGCGATCTGGTGCGTTCGAAGAACCGGCTCTTGACCACCATTGCCTACAGGCTGAACGGCAAGACGACCTATGCGCTGGAAGGTTCGATCTTCATTGCAGGGGCCGCGGTGCAGTGGCTGCGCGACGGCGTCAAGGTGATCGGCAAGGCCGAGCAGAGCGGCAAATTGGCTGATGAAGCTGATCCGACGCAGAATGTCTACCTGGTGCCCGCCTTCGTTGGGCTCGGCGCACCGCATTGGGATGCCGAAGCACGCGGTGCCATTTTCGGACTGACGCGCAATTCAGGACCGGCGGAGTTTGCCCGCGCCGCGCTCGAATCCGTCGCCTACCAGACACGCGACCTGCTCGACGCCATGCGCAAGGACTGGAAGGGCGCCTCAGCCAAGACCGTGCTGCGGGTCGACGGGGGCATGGTGGCGTCGGACTGGACGATGCAGCGTCTGGCCGACATCCTCGATGCACCGGTCGACCGCCCAACCATTCTGGAGACGACGGCGCTCGGTGCCGCCTGGCTTGCCGGCTCGAAGGCAGGTGTGTGGCCGGATGCCAAGAAGTTTGCGAAGAGTTGGGCACTCGAACGGCGCTTCAAGCCGGACATGGATGGCTCCGTGCGCGCAGCCAAGCTCGCTGGTTGGCGCGATGCTGTGCGCAGGACGCTCAGCGTGTCATAAACAGCCATCAGTGGCGGGTGATGGGGCGCGAGGAATGCAGCCAGACTGGTATCCTGCTTGGCGCGACGAGGCTATCGAACAGCTGAAGGCCAAGAATGCACGCTTGAAAAAAGATCTCCACCTCGGTAGCTGGTTGCGCTATGACTATGACCTGACGGCCGGAACGCTTCTGTTCTCGCAAGACGGGGTCGCCAAGGTCGTCACCGAAATCCAGATTGTCGGCTCAACGAGCACGGAGGCCGGAAACTGGCTGTGGGCTTGGGCAAATTCCAGCCTGCCCAGCGAGCTCCTCAGCGATGCAAAGCTAGTCCGATCCTTCGGAGAGCAGAATGGCATCGACGAACTGGCCCAAGCCTATGCGACGGATGCGGACAATGCGCTGGAAGTGGTTGGTTGGGAACTCAGTGCGGTGATGGCCCGTATCTGCAATGGGTTGGGTATCTATCGTTGTCCCAGCAGAGAGGACGGCGGTGGCTTTTATCTGATGCTCAAGAGCATCAACTGGGCAAGCTGACGGCAACTGTTCGTCTTCCGTCCAAAGGATCAAAAGCCCGCGCCGTTGCCGGCGCGAGCTCCACTAACGCATCTCAGCTACTTAAACGCGCCTTGATCAGTAAGGCGAACGGCACTCCTTGCGAGGGCCGTAATTCGGCTGGAACGTGTTGTCCGAAGCACGGTAGCTGCGATAGCGGTCGTAGCACCATTGGACGTGGGCGTTGCCTCCGTAGACGCGGTTGTTTTCGTTGTTGATGATTGCGCCGGTAATCAGCGCGCCAGTAGCGAAGGCGGCAAGCGGGAACCAATAATCGCCGTGACGACGGTAGCCGGGGCGATATTCGCGATAGCCGCGATGGCCGTTCCAATATGCGCCGCGATTGCGGGAAAAATTGCGGTCACGCGAAAAACTGCGGTCACGCGAAAAATTGCGATTGTGGCGGTCCTTACGCCACTCCCGGTACTGGACTGTCTGCACATCCGGCACCGCGACCTGGGATTGCGGCACATAGTTCGGTTGGGCATTAACGGACACCGCCTCCGCCGCAACGAATGTGACGGAGAGAGTGGCCGCCAGCAGGCTCGTTGTGATTCTGTTCATTGGTCTTCTCCTCGATAGTTTGGCGGACGTCCCTGTGCCGGGAAAACGAGCGGCGCATACAATTGTTCCCCAGACTGGATGCCGCTGTCGGGCAGAAATGCCAGTGTTCCCTTGGCTGTTCTCCCACCGATGGCGCGGCTGGCAAGTGTCGCGACAGGGCGAAGCCGCCCGTGTTTGCGAGCCCTCTTTTTCCGGTTGACCGGTCGAGGCACTCTCCCTATGTTCCGCGCAATTTCGAGGGCCGCCTTTCGCCCGCGGGAGCGCGTAGCTCAGCCGGTAGAGCAACTGACTTTTAATCAGTAGGTCATGGGTTCGAATCCCATCGCGCTCACCAAATCCACGCGATAAACTGTCACCCATCTCTCGGGAAGGGCACACCACAACTGGCTCGAAGCCGTCAGCGCTTCCAGAAATCGCGGTGCGGTGCGAGCATCTCGTCGGCGATTTCTGGGAAGGGGCCAAAGACCTCGATCTTTTTCTGGCCAGAGTCGAGGACGGTGCGCGAAGAGAGGCTCATCGTCGGATTCTCTGCGTGATCCCCGGTGAGCGCCAGCAGCTCGGTCTCCTCGAAGCCGTAGACCAGCCGGCCGATATTCGCCCAGTAGAGCGTTCCGGTGCACATCGCGCAGGGCTCACCGGTTGAGACCAGCGTGCATTGCCATAAGAACTCCGGCTCGTAGGCTGCCGCGGCGCGCCGGGCGAGCTCCGTCTCGGCGTGGCGCACCGTGTCGAGATTGCCTTGCCGCATCAGCACCCGATCGTCCGGCCCGACCAGCACGCAACCAAACGGATGATGCCCATGCGCCGCCGCCTCGCGCGCGACCGCGTCGGCGGATCGAAGGTGGGCGAGCATCTGATCGCGTGTCATGGCAAGATCCTGTCATGCCGACATCCACCGATGAGCGGCTGAGCGAGATTGGTGCCAACGGACGCGAGTGGCAAGAGCCAACTTTTGCTTGAGACCTTTGCCTCGGGATATCAGACCTTTGCCCTACAATCCGCCGGCCGGTCTTGGCGTCGAACAGATGAGCACAGGCGCGGCAAAGCGGAAAGCCGGCTGAAAAGGCCATCCTCGCCGAGCTTCTCGAAGGAGTTCGGCGGCGCGAAAATGCGAACAGCGTCAGACCGAAGGCTCCCCGAACACCAGCGAAACATTGGCGCCGGCGTGGCGTTCGAGCCGGCCGGCGAGGTCGAGTTCCAGCAGCACCATGAAGACCTGGGCCGGGTGCAGGCCGGTGTGGCGGATGATCTCGTCGACCGCCACTGGCGTCGGGCCGAGCGCCTCGATGACGCGGGCGCGGTCGCTTTCGCCGGGCGGTGGTGTGGCCGAGAAGTCGGGCGGCTCTTCGAACGGCGGCACGTCGGGCGCCCGCATGCCGGTCAGCGGGGCGATCGCCCTGGAAATATCCGATGCCTCGGTGACCAGGGTGGCACCATCCTTGAGCAGGCCGTTGGTACCGGCGGCGCGTGGATCGAGCGGTGAGCCCGGCACGGCAAAGACCAGCCGGCCCATTTCGCCGGCAAGCCTGGCGCTGATCAGGGAGCCGGAGCGTTGCGCTGCCTCGACCACCACCAGCCCAAGGACCGCACCCGCAACAAGGCGGTTGCGGCGCGGAAAATCCTGGGCGCGCGGCTGCCAGCCGAACGGCATCTCCGAAATGATGGCGCCACGCTCGGCGATTTCCTCGCACAGGCCGGCATTTTCAGGCGGGTAAGGCAGGTCGAGACCGCCAGCCAGGACGCCGATCGTGCCGGTCGCAAGACTGCCCTGATGCGCCGCGGTGTCGATGCCGCGCGCCAGGCCGGAGACGATTGCGTAGCCGTCGCGGCCGAGGTCGGCCGCCAGCATGCGTGCCATCTTGATGCCGGCCAGCGACGCGTTGCGTGCCCCGACGATGGCGACACCCGGCAGCCGGAAAACAGCTGCGTTGCCCTTTACCGCCAGCAGGGGCGGCGGATGGTCCATGTTGCGCAACAGGGGTGGGTAGTCTGTCTCACCGATCCCGACAAAGCGGGCGCCGGCCTTTCCGGCTAGTTCCAGTTCCGCCTCGGCTTCGGCAACGGAAGGGATGCGAGCGATCCGGATGGCGCCGCCCGAAATCATCAGTTCCGGCAATATCTCCAGCGCCACCTCGGCCGAACCGAAACGGTTGATGAGGTCGCGAAAGGATGCGGGGCCGACATTCTGGGTGCGGATCAGCCGCAGCCAGCTCAGCCGCTGCCGGTCGCTGAGCCGCGGCCCGGCGGCCGGCCCACTCACCACGGCGGCAGGCTCGCTCACCCCTTGGCTCCGATCTTGCCCTCGGTGCCGGTAAGCAGGCGCGAAATGTTTTCCCGGTGCTTGATGAAAACGATGATGCTCATCACCACGAACAAGGCCGCATTCTGTGGTGTGCTCAGCACATAGAGGGCGATCGGCACGATGACCGCCGCTGTCAGCGCCGCAAGCGAGGAATACCGGAAGAGGAATGCCATCACCAGCCAGGCGACGGCGAAGATCAGCGCCACCTGCCAGGCAAGGCCGATCAGCACACCGAGATAGGTGGCGACGCCCTTGCCGCCCTTGAAACCGAGCCAGACCGGGAAGAGATGACCGAGAAAGGCGCCGAGACCGGCCCAGATCGCCAGGTCAGGCGCGAAATGGCCTGCTATCAGCACGGCGGCCGTGCCCTTCAGCGCGTCGAGTAGCAGCGTCGCGGCGGCAAGGCCCTTGTTGCCGGTGCGCAGAACGTTGGTGGCGCCGATATTGCCGGAGCCGATCTTGCGCACATCGCCAAGGCCAGCGGCGCGAGTGAGCAGGAGCCCGAACGGAATCGAGCCAAGCAAATAGCCGAACACGAGCGCTGGGATGAGGCTGTAAATCATTGTTTCCCCCGCATTTCCCCAGTTCGGCCGGATCAGGCGCGGTGCGCCGTGGCCGGTTCAGGCGGAAAACACTGTGCGGCCCGCAATCAGCGTTTGCAAGACCTTGCCTTGCAGTCGCGCGCCTTCGAAACAGGTGTTTTTCGACCGCGAACGAATGCCGCTTTCGCTGACGATCCAGGGTCCGTCGAGGTCGACAAGCGCAAGATCGGCGACAGCGCCCGGCTTCAGCGTGCCGCCGGGCAGGCCGAACAGTTTTGCGGGAGCGGTGGACAGGGTTTCTATCAGCCGCAGCAACGGCACATCGCCATTGTGGTAGAGCCGCAGTGCGGCGCCCAGAAGCGTCTCCAACCCTATGGCGCCGGCCGCCGCATCGGCGAAGGGCAGGCGCTTGGTGTCGACATCCTGCGGATCATGCGAGGAGACGATGATGTCGATCGTGCCGTCCCTGACCGCCTCGATCATCGCCAACCGGTCTTCCTCGGCGCGCAAAGGTGGCGTCAGGCGGAAGAAGGTGCGGTATTCGCCGACATCGTTTTCATTCAGCGACAGATTGTGGATCGCCACGCCTGACGTCACCGTCGCGCCGTCGGCTTTCGCACGCGTTATGGCGTTTGCCGCCATCGCCGTCGAGATCTTTGCTGCATGGTACGAACCACGCGTCAGCCGGGCCAAGGCCAGATCGCGCTCCAGCGGGATGGATTCGGCTTCGCGCGGAACGCCGGAGAGGCCGAGCCAACTGGCGTAGAGGCCTTCATTCATCACGCCGGATGAACCGAGGTCCGCATCCTGCGTCTCATGCACGATGGTGGCGCCGAAGTCGCGCGCATAGGTCAGCGCGCGGCGCATCACCAGCGCGCTCGATATGGTGTGACGGCCATCGGTGAAGGCGACGGCGCCGGCTTCGCGCAGCAGGCCGAACTCGGTCATTTCGCGCCCGTCGAGGCCCTTGGTGATCGCCGCAGCCGGAAAGACGTTGACGATGGCCGTGTCCTTGGCGGTGCGCAGCACGAATTCGACCAGCGCCACATTGTCGATCACCGGATCGGTATCGGGCATCATGACGATGGATGTGACGCCGCCGGCCGCCGCCGCGACACTTGCCGACGCAATGGTCTCGCGATGCTCGCCGCCCGGTTCGCCGATGAAGACACGGCCGTCGATCAGGCCTGGAATGATCGCCTTGCCGGCGCAGTCGATAACGGTGGCGCCCTCGGGCGCGCCCTGGTTCAGCGCTGCTTTGCCGGCGGCTACGATCTTGCGGCCATCGACGAAGACGGCGCCGACTTCATCGATGCCGCGCGAGGGGTCGATAATGCGGGCGCGCTCAAAGACCGTTATGCTCATGCGCCGCGGCCCTCTTGATTACGGCGCGGGTCAAGAAGCGCTTCCATCACCGCCATGCGCACGGCGACGCCCATTTCAACTTGTTCCTGGATGACGCTTTGCGGACCGTCGGCGATTTCCGAGGCGATCTCGACGCCGCGGTTCATCGGCCCGGGGTGCATCACCAGCGCGTCGTCCTTGGCGGCCTTCAGTTTTTCCGCATCGAGGCCGAAATAGCGGAAATATTCGCGCACCGAAGGCACGAAGGCGCCCTCCATGCGCTCGCGCTGCAGGCGCAGCATCATCACCACATCGGCGTCCTTGAGGCCCTCGGCCATCGAGCGGGTGACGATGACGCCCATTTTCTCGATGCCGGTGGGCAGCAGCGTCGACGGTGCGACGACGCGCACCTGCGCGCCGAGCGCATTGAGCAGCATGATGTTGGAACGCGCCACGCGCGAATGCAGGATGTCGCCGCAGATTGCCACGATGAGCTTCGACAGCGGACCCTTGGCGCGACGAATGGTCAGCGCATCGAGCAGCGCCTGTGTCGGGTGTTCATGCGCGCCGTCGCCGGCGTTGACGACGGAGCAGCCGACCTTCTGCGCCAGAAGCGCGGCAGCACCGGCCGATTGGTGGCGGATGATCAGGATGTCGGGCCGCATGGCGTTCAGCGTCATCGCCGTGTCGATGAGCGTTTCGCCCTTCTTCACCGAAGAGCTTGCCACCGACATGTTCATGACATCGGCGCCGAGCCGCTTTCCGGCAAGCTCGAACGACGACTGTGTGCGCGTCGAGGCTTCATAGAAGAGGTTGATCTGTGTGCGACCGCGCAGCGTCGAGGTTTTCTTCTCCGACTGCCGCGAGATCGCGACCGCCCGGTCCGCCCTGTCGAGCAACAGCTCGATATCGGCGGGGGAAAGGTCGCGGATGCCCAGAAGATGGCGATGAGGATAGGGGGACGAAGCGTCGGTCATCTCAAGGCGCTGCTATAGGGTGGAGACTTTGCGGCTGCAAGCGCCAGCTTTGCATTGTAGCCGTTCTCCTCAATTTTTTCGTGTAGATAGCCGATTGTATCGGCCGGTATTTTCATCGCGCGCGCTGCATGGCTTGGCTATATCTAGCCGACAGCCCCGGATTCGTGGCTTTCTGACGATAGAAGGATTGGGCGTGACCGACGTGACGAACCAGCCGCCGCCGCTGACGGGCGGCAACGCCTGGCGGGGCGATCCGTTGCTGATCCAGCTCGCGGAGCGTTTTTCCGATCCGGTGCGCCGGGAACTCGATGGTCTCGGCCGCTTTGTGCTGACGCAGGAGGCGCAGGAATTGGCGCGCCTCGCCAATGTCGAGACGCCGAAGCTCAGGACGCATGATCGCCAGGGACGGCGCATCGACGTGGTCGAGTTCCATCCCGCCTATCATGCCTTGATGCGCCGCTCTGTGGCCAACGGGCTGCATTCCTCGGTGTGGGAAAACGGCGACACCGAGATCGGCCGCCGCCATCAGGTCCGCGCCGCCCGGTTTTATCTGACGGCTGAGCTCGAGACCGGGCATCTGTGCCCCATCACCATGACCAACGCTTCGCTGGCGGCCTTGATGGCCAGCCCGAAACTGTTTCGCGAATGGGCGCCGCGCGTGACGACGCGCAAATACGACCAGAGCCAAAAGCCGCCGGTCGAGAAGACCGGGCTGACCCTCGGCATGGGCATGACCGAGAAACAGGGCGGCACCGATGTGCGCGCCAATGTGACGAGGGCGGAACGCGCCGGCAGCGGTTTTTATCGTCTGAACGGGCACAAATGGTTCATGTCGGCGCCGATGTCGGATGCCTTCCTGGTGCTGGCGCAGGCGCCTGAGGGACTATCGTGCTTCCTCGTGCCGCGCGTTCTCGGTGACGGTTCGGGCAACGGCTTCCGCTTTCAGCGGCTGAAGGACAAGCTCGGCAATCGTTCGAACGCCTCCTCCGAAGTCGAATTCGTCAATGCCATCGGCGAGATGGTCGGCGAACCCGGTGCCGGTGTAAAAACGATCATGGACATGGTCACCCTGACCCGGCTCGATTGTGCCATCGCATCGTCGGCGATCATGCGCGCGGGCCTGGCCGAGGCCGTTCACCACGCCCGCCATCGCCAAGTGTTCGGTTCGACCCTGATCGAGCAGCCGTTGATGCAGCGCGTTCTGGCCGACATGGCGCTCGATGTCGCCGCCGCCACCGCGCTGTCGTTCCGGTTGGCGCGCTCCTTCGACGAGGCGGCCAGCGATCGCGGCGAGGCGGCGTTTGCTCGGGCCATGACGCCGGTCGTCAAATACTGGGTCTGCAAGATCGCGCCGCCTTTGCTCTATGAGGCTATGGAGTGCCTCGGCGGCAATGGCTATGTCGAGGAGGCGCCACTCGCCCGCTACTATCGCGAGGCCCCGGTCAACGCGATCTGGGAAGGCTCGGGCAATGTCATGGCGCTTGATGTGCTGCGCGTGCTCGGCCGTGCGCCCGGCCTGTTCGAGGATGTGCTGGCCGGCATCGACCGTGATCTCGGCGCCGGCGGACGCGGCACGATCGGCGTGCTGAAGGCGGCGATGCAGGTTGCTTCAACCGACGAAGGTTCTGCCCGGCTGCTGACCGAGCAGCTGGCGCTGTCGGCTGCGGCGGCGGAATTGCGCCGCCTGGGGGCAGGGCGGATCGCCGACGCTTTCGTCGAGACGCGTTTGGCCGGCCAATGGCGCAACACCTATGGCATGATCGATTCGCGCCACGATGCACGCATGATCATCGACACGCTCTATCCGCCGGTGAACTGAGCCGTGAGCGTCGCAAAAAACGGCGCCATCCACAGTTTTGACGCGTTGGCGGGCATCCTCACGCGTATGGCTAATCGCCGTTAACCTTAACAAATGGTTTCCGTTGCGATGGCGGACGGCAAGGCCCACTGTCCCAGTACAAGCAGGGAATGGTTCAGATTGGCCGTCTCTTGCTCTGCGAAGCAGGAACGCCGATGCGACAGGTACTGACCTCTTTTCTGGCCTTGCACTGGGCGATTGTTTTCGCCCTGCTTGCGCTCATCTGCATCGACGGAAACCGGGGTGTGGCGGCGGCGCTCGGCGTGCTGGGTGCCACAATCGAGGGTACCCGCTTCGTCGACCTCGACAATTTCGTCGTCGTGGCGCCGCTCGCCACCGCATTGCTTGTCGTCGCGGTTCTGTTTTTCTGGGCCTTTGTCGAAGCCCTGGTCAACGACGCGACCAGCGCGGGCGCCGACAGCGTCGCCCGCATCGCCTTCATATGCGCGTCCGGCGTGTTGTCGCTGATCGTCGTCGGTGGCGCCGCGCAAGGCATCAACGGGCTGTTCATGGCAGTCGCCGTGCAACTGGCGGCACTTCTGGCGTCCTATGTCGCCATGCTTGCCGAGCGGCGGTCCGTGGTTGCGGCAGCGGCTTCCGGCGAAAGCGAGATCCATGCCGTCGCGCATGGCATGGCAAAAGCCGCGGCCCACAATTCGCTGCTTTCACTCATATCAGGCCGAACGGTCTCCAAGACCGGCTCCAATCCCAGGGGAGGCCGCTGATGCGCTACATCTTCGGATTTTGGGCGGCGCCGATGGCGATTTTCTGGGGCTGGTTCTATCTGTCGGCCAATGACATCAATTTCGGCTACACGATGCTCAGCCGACAGATGCACGACTTCTTCTTCCAGCTCTATGGTCAGATGCTCGGCATCGACCCGGCGATCATTCCCGGCATGGTGGCGAAGACGTGCGTCTTCGACGGGTTGCTGCTGATGGCGCTTTGGGCCTTCCGCCGTCGCCGCGAAATCGCCGGCTGGGTCAGACAGCGCTGGGCGGGTCCGGTTCCGTTCGAGCGGATGCGTGGAGCGACTGAAGCCGGTCCAAAACTCCCTGCAGAATAAACGCGGCTGCCGCCGAATCGATCTTGCCGGCGCGTTTGCGGCGCGAGAAATCCATCTCGATCAGCGTCCTTTCGGCCGCGACCGTCGATAGTCTCTCATCCCAGAGCACGAACGGTAGGTCGCTCATCTGGGCCATGTTGCGGACGAAGGCGCGCGATTTCTGCGCACGCGGACCTTCCGAACCGTCCATATTGATCGGCAGCCCGATCACCACCGCGCCGGCATTCTCCTTCCGCAGCAAGGCGAGCAGCACCGCCGCATCGAGCGAGAATTTCCTTCGCATGATGACCGGGCGCGGATGGGCGAAGGAAAACCTCTGGTCCGAGACCGCGACGCCGATCGTCTTGTCGCCGAGGTCAAGCCCCGCCAGCGTCTTGCCGCCGGTTAGCCGCGCCGGCAATTCCTCGATCGTGATAATGCCCACCGGCCGTCCTTCGCCTTTCACCACCACGTGTTTTGTCAAACGCGTGGCGGACACAGTAACCCTTTGATCTCCGGGCCGTCGGCGTTCTATCCTTTGGCAAGATAAAAATCGAGGAATGCATTCATGAAACTGACCTGGTACGGCCACTCGGCCTTTCGCATCGAGACCGCTGATGCCAAGATCCTCATCGATCCCTATCTGATCGGCAATCCGTCCTGGACGGGCGGCTGGGAGGGACCGGCCGAGGGGATCACGCATGTGCTGCTGACGCATGGCCATAGCGACCACATCAGCGGCGCCGTGGAAGTGCTCGGCAAAAGCGGCGCCCAATTGGTCGCCAATTTCGAGATCTGCATGTATCTGGTCGGCAAGGGTGTCAGCGACAAGAAGATCAACCCGGGCAACATCGGCGGCACCGTCGATTGCGGCAGCTTCACCACCACTTTTGTCCAGGCGCTGCACTCATCCTCGTTCCCCGGCGAGGGCGGCCAGAACACCTATCTCGGCAATCCGGGCGGCCTCGTCCTGCATTTCCCGGAAGACAAGACGCTCTATCACATGGGCGACACCGACATCTTCTCCGACATGGCGCTGATCAACGAGTTGCATGAACCGAAGATCGGCATCGTGCCGATCGGCGACCGTTTCACCATGGGCGGCGCGGTGGCTGCACTTGCCTGCCGGCGCTTCTTCAAATTCGATACCGTGGTTCCCTGTCACTTCGGCACGTTTCCGATGATCGATCCGACCGCCGACAAGTTCGAGGCCGGCATGGAAGGGTCCGGCGTGACGGTGGCATTGCCTGATATCGGTGAGACGATTACGATCTAGGCGTGGCGAAAGCGGAATAAGACCATGGCTTTGAGGAAATCTCTTTGTGTATCGATGTTGGTCGCGGCGTCGCCCGCGCTCGCCGCGGATGATTTCATCGAGGGCGTCTACCTGCAATCCGAGGAGCTTTGCAAACAGGCCAAAAAGGACACGCTGCAAACGCTGATCGACGCAGGCAACATCGTGCTTTCGGCGCACGGCCTGCAGAGCGTCGAATACAATTGCGAGTTTCTGCAGATCAGCAAGGCCACGGCTTCGCCGAGCTGGGCGGTGACGGCCATCTGCCAGGAACCGGGTTATGTCTTTCCCGACGTTCTCTCCGTGACGCAAATGAACGCCAAGCAGATCGATCTCGTGTCGGTTCGGCCCGTCGACGACGAAAGCGAAGCAAGCGGCAACAGCGGCAGCTACTATCTGTGCGAAGGCGTTGCTCTGCCATAGACGTATTCTGAGGGCCCACGAGCGGGCCGCCGGCACAGCCTGGTCTCTCGCACGATGCATGTTGCGCAGCGCGCGCGGCGCCGCTATAGCCCGAACTGGTTTTCCCCGAGGCAAAAACATGTCCGTAGATCTTCAGACAGTGAAGCGCGTCGCGCATCTCGCCCGCATCGCGGTGAGCGAAGAAGATGCCGAACGGATGACCGGGGAGCTGAACGCCATTCTGGGCTTCGTCGAGCAGCTGAACGAGGTCGATGTTTCCGGTGTCGAACCAATGACCTCGGTAACGCCGATGGACATGAAGAAGCGCAGCGATGTCGTCACCGACGGCGGCAAGGCCGCCGACATCGTCGCTAACGCGCCGGCGACCGAAGAGAATTTCTTCCTCGTGCCGAAGGTCGTGGAGTAAACCGGCCGATGGCAATCGAGATCGCCATTGAGAAGCCGCTCCAGGACGACGTGCGCAGGCTGGTCACGGAACTCAACGAGACCTTGCTCGAACTGACGCCGCCGGAGCATTGCTACCATTTGACGGTCGAGCAGATGGCCGGTGAGGACACGACGGTTTTCATCGCCCGCGATAATGGCCTGGCCATTGGCTGCGGCGCGCTGAAGCGTCATGACGGCGCCATTGGCGAGGTCAAGCGCATGTATATCAGGCCGTCGCATCGCGGGCAGAAGATCGGCGCGAAAATCGTTGAGCGGGTCGAATCGCTGGCGCGCAACGAGGGGCTGAAGCGCCTGGTGCTGGAGACGGGCGATCGTCATCCCGCGGCGTGGACAGTCTACGAACGCGCCGGGTTTTCGCGCTGCGGCCCGGTGCTGGATTATCCCGATTCTGAGTGGTCGGTGTTTTACGAAAAGAGCCTTTGATGAGCGACCTGACCCAGCTGACGATTTCACAGGCCCGCGCCAAGCTGCGCGACAAGGAAATCACCGCGACCGAGATCACCGAGGCCTATCTCGGCGCTATCGAGCGCGCCAATCCGGCGCTCAATGCCTATGTCGCCGTGACCGGCGACAAGGCGCGCGACATGGCCAAGGCGTCCGACGCCAGGCTGGTCAAGGGCGAGGGCGGTGCGCTGGAAGGCATTCCGTTGGGGATCAAGGACCTGTTCGGCACCGAAGGCGTCCACACGCAGGCTTGCAGCCATGTGCTCGACGGGTTCAAGCCGCGCTACGAATCGACCGTTACGTCAAATCTGTGGGCCGACGGCGCCGTTATGCTCGGCAAACTCAACATGGACGAGTTCGCCATGGGCTCGTCCAACGAGACGTCCTACTATGGCCCGGTCATCAATCCGTGGCGGCGCTCGCGCCTCGATACTGCGGTGATGCCCACGACGCATCAGGGCGACGGCGGCTTCGTTTCGGCCGGCGGCACGAGGACCGTGCGCAGCCTGGACAATGCGCAGTTGGTGCCGGGTGGCTCTTCTGGCGGGTCGGCCACGGCAGTCTCCGCCTTCCTGTGCGCCGGCGCGACCGCGACGGACACTGGCGGCTCGATCCGCCAGCCGGCCGCCTTCACCGGGACGGTCGGCATCAAGCCGACCTATGGCCGCTGCTCACGCTGGGGTATCGTCGCGTTCGCCTCGTCGCTCGACCAGGCCGGCCCGATCGCGCGCGACGTACGCGATGCCGCGATCCTGTTGAAATCGATGGCCTCTGTCGATCCGAAGGACACGACGTCGGTCGACCGGCCGGTGCCGGATTATGAGGCGGTGATCGGCAAGCCGATCAAGGGCATGAAGGTCGGCATTCCCAGGGAATACCGCGTCGACGGCATGCCCGAAGAGATCGAAGCGCTGTGGCAGAAGGGCATTGCCTGGCTGAAGGACGCCGGCGCCGAGATCGTCGACATTTCCCTGCCGCATACGAAATACGCGCTGCCCGCCTATTACATCGTGGCGCCGGCCGAGGCTTCGTCCAACCTCGCCCGCTATGATGGCGTCCGCTACGGCTTGCGCGTGCCGGGCAAGGATATCGTCGACATGTATGAGAAGACCCGCGCCGCGGGTTTCGGCCGCGAGGTCAAGCGCCGCATCATGATCGGCACCTATGTGCTGTCGGCCGGCTATTACGACGCCTACTATCTGCAGGCGCAGAAGGTGCGCAATCTGATCAAGCGGGATTTCGAGACTGTCTTCGCCGCCGGCGTCGATGTCATCCTGACCCCGGCAACGCCGTCCGCCGCCTTCGGCATCGCCGACGAGGACATGGCTGCCGATCCGGTCAAGATGTACCTGAACGACATCTTCACCGTCACTGTGAACATGGCGGGCCTGCCGGGCATCGCTGTGCCCGCCGGGCTCGACGCCAAGGGCCTGCCGCTCGGCCTGCAGCTGATCGGCCGGCCGTTCGATGAGGAAACCCTGTTCCAGACCGCTGCCGTCATCGAGCAGGCCGCAGGCACGTTCCAGCCGGAGAAGTGGTGGTAGGGACGTCGCTCGTCTAGCGCATGCCCTGAAAGTCGAATCGATTTTCGGAAGGATCCTGCGCAAAAGCAAAGTGTTAGCGTCCTTTGAGCGCGCACGCCCGCGCGGCGCTGCAATGGGGTGAGCGATGTTCTTCTACCTGTCCAAGATCTTTTGGTTCTTCATCCAGCCGCTGAACCTGGCGATCTTTCTGCTGCTGGCGGGATTGCTCGCGGCCATGATCGGGCGCCGGCGGCTGGCGGCTACCGGCAGCGTGCTGGCATTTCTGGTCCTTGCGCTGTCAGCGTGGACGTCGCTCGGCGCCATGATGCTCAATCCGCTGGAAGAGCGCTTCGCGCGCCCGCCGCTGCCGGCAAAGGTCGACGGCATCGTCGTGCTCGGCGGCGGCTTCGAGGGCGCCATCAATCTGGCGCGCGGCGGCTATGAGTTGAACAGCAGCGGAGATCGGATGGTCGAGACCGCAGTTCTGGCCCGGCGCTTTCCTACCGCCAAGGTGGTCGTCTCCGGCGGCACCGGCGCGTTGTTTCTCGATGGCGAGGGCGATGCCGCAACCGCGCCGCGCCTGCTCACCGCGCTTGGCGTGGCCGCCGATCGTCTGATCCTGGAGAACAAGTCCCGCAACACCTATGAGAACGCGGTCTTCACCAAGGAGTTGCTAACGCCGAAGCCCGGCGAGACCTGGCTGCTGGTGACTTCGGCCTTCCATATGCCGCGCGCCAAGGCGCTGTTCGACAAGGCTGGCTTTGCGACTGTTCCCTGGCCGGTCGACTATCGCACCTCGGGCAAAGAAGGCATCGGCCTGTTCCGCGACAATCCAGCCGATTCGCTGCAGGCCGCCACCATGGCCATCCGCGAATGGATCGGGCTTTTTGCCTACTGGCTGTCAGGCCGGATCGATCAGCCTTTTCCAGGCGGCTGACCGATCACCGCCTGCCTGGCGGCCGAGAAGAACTGGCGCCGCACCAGAACGGCCAGCAGCAACAGCGTCGACAACACGAACACCATTGGGTCGACGAACCAGCCGAGATAACCGATCGAGAAGAACACGCCGCGCAGGCCGGAGTTGAAGTGCTTTCCGGCCAGCATGTTCATTTGCGCCGCACGCCACACCGCCGTTTCGGTGACCGGATTGCGTGAGGCTTCGCCATGCGGGATCGGCACGGCGCCGATCAGGATCGTGCAATAGTTGAACAGCCGGTACGCCCAGCCGAACTTGAAGAACGAAAACGCCAGGATCAGCACCAGCCCGAACACCTTTATCTGGAAGGCCGCGCGCGACGGCGCGCCACCCAGGGGCAGATCGCTGAGCACTTCAAGAACCCGGTCGGATGCGCCGAGCAGGGCAAAACAGCCGCCGATGGCGATCAGCGAGCTGGAGGCGAAGAAGGCGGTGCCTTGCTGCAGCCCGCTCATGATGGCGGTGTCGACGATGCGGATCTCGCGCTCGGCCATGGTCCGCATCCAGGCTTGCCGCTGTGCATTCATCGCCGTCGTCAGCGACATGCGGCTGACCAGCTTGCCGTCGGAGGCGAACGTGTGCAGCAGCCACGCGACGAGGAAGAAGGCCAGCGCCGCGAGATCGGCTGTCGAAAGATCGAGGGAATCGCCCATGGCCTGAATTTAGCACATTCAGCGCGATCGCTTCGATGTCCGCCTACAGCGATAAGGCACCAATGTCGCTGCCGGAGCAAACAAGGTCGGCGGGTGCAGCGCCGCGATTTCCAAAAGAGCGGAAACATCGTGGGAATTCCTATATATAGTCCTCGACCTGACGCCAGGAGACTACGCCGCGTGTTCCTTTCGGTTTTCGACCTGTTCAAGATCGGCATAGGACCCTCGAGTTCGCACACGATGGGGCCGATGACCGCCGCTGCGCGGTTTCTCGACGAGGTCGCGGGAAATGACTGGCCGCGTCCGGCGGGCGTCAAGGTTGACCGGCTTGGTGCGAGCCTGCACGGGTCACTCGCCTACACCGGCATCGGCCACGGCAGTGATCGCGCCGTCATGCTCGGCCTTGCCGGTCTGACGCCGCAGACGGTCGATCCCGACCAGGCCGATGGCATTGCCGGCCGCATCGCCGCCGAAAAGCGCATTTCGCCGCCCGGCCATCCCTCGTATCGCTTCGATCCGGCCACCGATCTGGTGCTGGATCGCAAGACGCCGCTCACCGGTCACGCCAACGGCATGGCGTTCTACGCCTATGATTCCGGCGGCCGCCTGCTGCTCAAGCGCATCTATTATTCGATCGGCGGCGGCTTCGTGGTTTCCGAAGAAGAGCTGCAGCGGATGAAAGCCAAGGGTTCGGTGACAACCGAAGGCAAGAAAGTGCCTTATCCGTTCAAGAATGCGGTCGAGATGCTGGCCATGGCCGGCAAAAGCGGCCTTTCCATCGCCGACATGAAACGCGTCAACGAGGAGACACAGATGACGCGCGAGGAGCTCGACGCCGGCCTCGACGGTATCTGGAGCGCCATGAAGGGCTGCATCGACCGTGGCCTGTCGCAGGATGGCATCATGCCGGGCGGGTTGAAGGTGCGCCGGCGTGCCCGCATGCTGCACGACAAGCTGCAGGAGCAGTGGCAGCAGAACAAGCCCAATCCCCTGCTCGCCAATGACTGGCTGTCGATCTACGCCATGGCCGTGAACGAGGAAAATGCCGCCGGCGGCCGCGTCGTCACCGCGCCGACCAATGGCGCTGCCGGCACGCTGCCGGCGGTGCTGCGTTACTGGCTGCATTTCCATCCCGAGGCGGACCAGCCGAGCATTCGTGATTTCCTGCTGACGGCTGCCGCCGTTGGCGGCATCATCAAGACCAACGCATCGATCTCGGGCGCCGAGGTCGGCTGCCAGGGTGAGGTAGGCTCCGCGTCGGCGATGGCGGCGGCCGGCCTGTGCGCCGTCATGGGCGGCACGCCCGAGCAGGTCGAGAATGCCGCCGAGATCGCGCTCGAACATCATCTCGGCATGACCTGCGATCCGGTCGGCGGGCTGGTGCAGGTGCCGTGCATCGAACGCAATGCGCTGGGCGCGGTCAAGGCGGTGACGGCAGCGTCACTGGCCATCAAGGGCGACGGCATCCATTTCGTACCGCTCGATGCGGCGATCGAGACCATGCGCCAGACCGGCCTCGACATGAACGAGAAGTACAAGGAAACCAGCCTTGGCGGGCTTGCAGTCAACGTCGTGGAGTGCTGAAGGCTGGCCTAAACCGCTACTGTGGAGAAGTCGATCCGGTCGTTGACGCGTTCGCGTGCAGGACTAACCTTAAGCGATGTCTCTCAATCTCATAAAACTCTGTGTCGGCTGCGACAGCGTCGAGGATCTCGAAGAGTGGATCGCCTTCCGCCTCGACGAGCGGCGGCGCGCCGGTGAGCCGGTCGAGCAGTATCACACCACCCGTATGATGCCGACGCGCGGCGCCGAGGTTACCGATGGCGGTTCGCTCTATTGGGTGATCAAAGGCAATGTGCAGTGCCGCCAGTTGATCACCGAAATCCGGCCGTTCACCGACAGTGAAGGCATAGGCCGTTGCCATCTGATACTCGACCCCGAGGTTGTACGCACCGACTGGCAGCCACGCCGGGCTTTTCAGGGCTGGCGCTACCTGAAGCCGGCGGACGCGCCGCTCGATCTGGGTAAGGGCAAGGCCGGATTGATCGAGATGCCGCCGAAACTCAGGCGCGAGCTGGCCGATCTCGGTCTGCTCTGACCCAGGTGGCATCACCGCTTGGCCCTTTGCACCGCCCGATGTGGGGCTTGCAAGCGATGTGGCAACGCCACATCTTGTTTTTCATGAGCGATAAGAAGCAGCCCGTGCCCGCGAGGACCAATCCTGCGCCGATCAAGCCTCAATCCAACGCCGGCGAGATCGACGCCTTCATTCGTCAGGCGAGGACACTTGCTGCGTCGGCGACCGGTTCGGGCAGGCTGATCCTAGCTCTCGACGCAACAATGAGCCGCCAGCCGACCTGGGATCTGGCCTGCACGCTGCAGGGCCAGATGTTCGACGCCGTCGGCAAGGCCGGAACCCTCAGCGTGCAACTGGTCTATTTTCGTGGTCTCGGCGAGTGCCGTTCGTCGGCTTTCGTGAGCGACACCAACGCCTTGAAGCAGCTGATGACGCGGATCGAATGCCGTAGCGGCCACACCCAGATCGGCAAGGTCCTGACGCATGCGTTGAAACAGACGGCGGCCGCCAAGGTCAATGCGCTGGTCTACATCGGCGACGCGATGGAAGAGAATATCGACGATCTGGCCGAAAAGGCCGGCAGCCTCGGCCTTCATGGCGTTCCCGTCTTCGTGTTTCAGGAAGGCCATGATTCCGGCGCAGAAAAGGCGTTCAAAGAGATTGCACGGCTGTCCAAGGGGGCTTGGTTTAGATTTGATCGGCGGGCTGCCGCGACCCTGGCAGGACTGCTTTCGGCCGTCGCCGTGTTTGCGACCGGCGGGTTGAAGGCGCTCGAAGCCAGGGGCAGGCCGGAAGACCGGCTGATGATCGAGTATCTGCGGGGCGGCGGAAAATAATGGGCGCGATCATCGCTTTTGGAGCGTTGCTTCTGCTGCTCCTCGGCGCAGTGACGATCTTTCTGCGTGCCGAGCCGGCGAAACTGGCGAGCACGCTGCGAACGCTCGGGCCGGCTCTTCTGGCACTTGTCGGCGTCGCCGTGCTTGTGGTCGGCCGGGAAGGCATCGGCGGCATGATTCTCACCGGCGCAATTGCCTGGTATGGTTCCATGCGCATGAAACGCCAGCCGGCCGGGCTTGCACCGGGCAAACGCTCGACGGTGCGCACAGCGGCATTGGAAATGGAACTCGATCACGATACCGGCGGCCTCGAAGGACTGGTCCTGGCTGGCCGCCACGAAGGCAAGATGCTTGGCGCGATGGGGCTGGCGGAATTGCAACACCTCTACCGCGAACTCTCCGGCGATCCGGAGAGCCGACAGCTGCTAGAGACGTATCTTGACGGCAGATTTCCCGTCTGGCGCAAAAACGCTGAGACGAACGGTGGCGAAGGGCTGGGTGTTGCGCCAGGTCCGGGCGCCATGACTAAGGAGGAGGCCTACAAGGTCCTTGGTCTTGAAGCGGGGGCCGCCGCGGCGGATGTCCGCAAGGCGCACCGCCGCCTGATGCAGCGCCTGCACCCCGATGTCGGCGGCACGTCTTTCCTGGCGGCGCGGATTAACGAAGCCAAGGACGTCTTGCTCTCCAATCACAACTAGTCTCCTTCGACGCAGAATTTTTCCGGGAGATGGCTTGCACGCCGTCCTACTGCTGGACGGCGTAGCACTCGATGTTCTTCTTCTTCAAAGCGGTACAGGCCTTCCAGGCGGCGGTCTTCGAACCGAAGCCACCGAAGCGGGCGCGGTAGTAGGTGACGCCATCCTTGTCGAAGGCGACAGTGAAACCGGAAGCGTCCGCCAGCACCTTGGGCGCCTGCTTGGTGGTCTTGTCGAGAAAGGCCTGGGCCTCGGACTGCTTGGGCGACGAGGCGACCTGAATGGCCCAACCCGAAGGCACCGACGCGGTGTTGACCGGGTCGACAGCCGCCGGCGTCGGCTCGGCATAGGCCGCTACAACCTGGGCCGTCGCGACTTGGGGGGCTGAAACGATGACGGTCTTGACCTTTCTGGTCTTGACGACGGGGGCTGCTTCTTCGGCCTGCGCGGTATCGTCTTCCGCGACCGTGGCGTCCTCGGCAACGGTGACATCGTCCTGCGCTATGACAGGCTTGTCGTCCGGTGTCGGAGCGTCATGCTTGGGCAGGAGAACCTTGGCAAGGGCGGTGATCGGGTTGTTGCCACCGGCCTTGGCGACCAGATCGCCACCACCGCGAGTCGACGCCCTCGGCAGATAGGTGTTGATCAAGCTGGCCATCTGATTGTCGCGGCTGCCGCCCGAGGTGCCGCCCATGACCACGCCGACGATGCGGCGATTGCCATCGGAAACCGATGAGACGAGGTTGAAGCCGGAGGCGCGGGTGTAGCCAGTCTTGATGCCGTCGACGCCCTTGATGCGTCCAAGCAGACGGTTGTGGCCGTTGATGCGCTGGCGCCCATAGAGAAAGGAGCGCTGCGAGAAATAGCCGTAATACTGGGGAAAATGCTCGCGCAGCGCGATGCCGAGCGTCGCCATGTCGCGCGCGGTGGTGAACTGGCCGGGGTCGGGCAGGCCATTGGCGTTGCGGAACACGGTGCCGTTCATCCCCAGCGCACGCGCCTTGGCGGTCATCATGCGGGCAAAAGTGGTTTCATTGCCGCCGAGCATTTCGCCGAGCGCGGTGGCCGAGTCATTCGCCGACTTGGTGACGATCGACAGGATCGCGGTCTCGACCGTGACGGAACCGCCCGGCTTCACGCCAAGTTTCGTCGGCGCCTCGGCGGAGGCCTTGGCGGAAAACACCACTGGCGTGTTCCTGCTGATCTTGCCCTTCGCCATCGCTTCGAAGGTCAGATACAGCGTCATCATCTTGGTCAGCGAAGCCGGATAGCGCCTGCCGTTGGCGTCGGCGGAGTAGAGCACTTTGCCGGTCTTGGCATCCACGACGATGGCCGCCTGCCTGGCCGCCAGCGACGAGGCAACGTCGCCAAAAACGAATGTCATCGCCAGGGCGATGATCATCATCGTTTTGAGAGGGGAGGTAGATTTGGAAACGATGCCCAACAACGCCTTACGCACTGGTACTTCCCTTGGATTTCTTCGTTGCGTTGGAGGCGGCAAAGGGTCCTGCCTCGCTTCCGGCCAAGCTACCGGCGCAGCGTTACCAATCCGTTTATGGTAACCGCCGCGTTCACCATTTTCTTCGGGCTTGTGGCTCTCTTTATTCGATTTTTAGCCATTGGCTGCGCAGGCGGGTCCGCAAGCCCGCGAAATCTTGACTTTTGTGCGGCGCACAATATATTATCTTGCATTGCACAAGGGCGCCCCGAAGAAGGACGCTTCAACCGTCAAGGGAATCGTGAAATGACCCAGACCTATGAGGACTTCAGCAAATACGGCAAAGAGTTCGCCGACACCGGATTGAAGAGCTTTGCGTCGCTGTCCAAGGGCGCGCAGGCGATTGCCACCGAAGCTGGTGAATACACCAAGAAGAGTTTTGAAACCGGCAGCGCCACGGTGGAGAAGCTGTTTTCAGCCAAGTCGCTGGAAAAGGCGATCGAGATCCAGTCGGATTACGCCAAGCAGTCCTATGAGGCGTTCGTCGCCGAGGCCACCAAGATCGGCGATCTCTATGCCGAACTCGCCAAGGAAGCTTACAAGCCATTCGAATCGATCGTTGCCAAGGCAAAGTAATTTTGCCCGGGCGAACTGATTTCGCCTGACGTGACCCCAGATTCAGCCTTTGAACCCGAGAAAAAGCCCGGCCACGGAAACGCGGCCCGGCTTTTTCGTGTCAATTTCCGTTCCAGAGCCTCGCGCCCCTTCACGATTGCGAAAATCGTCCAAGTTTGGTGACCTAGCCATATTGTCAGCTAACCAGAAGGGCTTAAAATCGTACATCGAACACCTACATGTCGAACTCGCATGGGGAATCGAAAGAGGCAGGAATACGTGACGATCGGTTTGACTGCCACGAGACGAGTGGTGCGGATGCAAGACGGCGACGGTAACGGCAATGGGGCCGGCCGTGGGACGGCCGTCATCACGCGCACCAAAACCAAGACCAAAAAGCCCAGCCTTTATCGGGTCCTCATCCTCAACGACGACTACACTCCGATGGAGTTCGTGGTTCACGTGCTGGAGCGTTTTTTCCAGAAGGATCGCGAAGCCGCCACACGCATCATGCTTCATGTTCACAATCATGGAGTGGGCGAGTGCGGGGTCTATACATTCGAGGTGGCCGAGACCAAAGTGTCCCAGGTCATGGATTTCGCCCGACAGAATCAGCATCCGCTGCAATGCGTGATGGAGAAGAAGTGAGGTAACATGCCGGCTTTCTCCCAAGGCCTGGAAAAGGCGCTTCACCAGGCGCTGACGCTCGCCAATGAGCGGCACCATGAATATGCAACCCTAGAACATCTGCTGCTCGCGCTCATCGACGACACCGAGGCGGCCGCCGTCATGCGCGCCTGCAATGTCGATCTCGATGAGCTCAAGCACACGGTTCTCACCTATATCGACACCGAGCTCGACAACCTCGTCACCGGTTACGACGAGGACTCCAAGCCGACCGCCGGTTTCCAGCGCGTCATCCAGCGCGCGGTGATCCATGTGCAGTCGTCTGGCCGCGAGGAGGTTTCGGGCGCTAACGTCCTCGTCGCCATCTTCGCCGAGCGCGAGAGCCATGCCGCCTATTTCCTGCAGGAACAGCAGATGACCCGCTACGACGCGGTCAACTACATCTCGCACGGCATTGCCAAGCGTCCGGGCGCATCGGAGACACGCTCGCCGCGCGGTGCCGATGACGAGCAGGGCGGCCAGAACGGCGCCGAGCCACAAGAGGAAGGCGGCAAGAAGAAGCAGCAGCAGGATGCGCTGACGGCTTATTGCGTCAATCTCAACAACAAGGCCAAGGCCGGCAAGATCGACCCGCTGATCGGCCGCGAGTCCGAGATCAACCGCACCATTCAGGTGCTGTGCCGCCGCTCGAAGAACAACCCGCTCTATGTCGGTGATCCCGGCGTCGGCAAGACGGCGATCGCCGAGGGTCTGGCCAAGCGCATCGTCGAGGGCGACGTTCCCGAAGTGCTGCACAACGCCACCATCTTCGCGCTCGACATGGGCACGCTGCTCGCCGGCACGCGCTATCGCGGCGATTTCGAGGAACGGCTGAAGCAGGTCGTCAAGGAACTCGAGGACTATCCCGGTGCCGTGCTGTTCATCGACGAGATCCATACGGTCATCGGCGCAGGGGCTACTTCAGGCGGCGCCATGGATGCGTCCAACCTGTTGAAGCCGGCGCTGTCATCGGGTGCGATCCGCTGCATCGGCTCGACCACCTACAAGGAATTCCGCCAGTTCTTCGAGAAGGACCGTGCTTTGGTGCGGCGCTTCCAGAAGATCGACGTCAACGAACCGACCATCGCGGACGCCATCGAGATCATGAAGGGCCTCAAGCCCTATTATGAGGAGTTCCACAAGGTGAAGTTCACCAACGAGGCGATCAAGGCCTCGGTGGAGCTGTCGGCACGTTACATCAACGACCGCAAGCTGCCGGACAAGGCGATCGACGTGATCGACGAGACCGGCGCCTCGCAGATGCTGGTTCCGGAAGCCAAGCGCAAGAAGACGATCGGCATCAAGGAGATCGAGGCGACGATCGCCACCATGGCCCGCATCCCGCCGAAGACGGTTTCGGCCGATGACGAGAAGGTGCTGCAGGGTCTCGATATCGAGCTGAAGCGCGTCGTTTATGGCCAGGACACCGCGATCACCGCGTTGACCTCGGCGATCAAGCTGGCGCGTGCCGGCCTGCGCGAACCGGAGAAGCCGATCGGCTCCTACCTGTTCTCCGGCCCGACCGGCGTCGGCAAGACCGAAGTGGCCAAGCAGTTGGCCGCGTCGCTCGGCGTCGAGCTGATCCGCTTCGACATGTCGGAATATATGGAACGCCACACCGTCTCGCGGCTGATCGGCGCTCCTCCCGGCTATGTCGGCTTCGACCAGGGCGGTCTTCTGACGGACGGCGTCGACCAGCATCCGCATTGCGTGCTGTTGCTCGATGAGGTCGAGAAGGCGCATCCGGACCTGTTCAACATCCTGTTGCAGGTTATGGACCATGGCAAGCTGACCGACCACAATGGCAAGCAGATCGACTTCCGCAATGTGATCCTAATCATGACCACCAATGCGGGCGCGTCGGATGCGCAGCGCGCGGCGATCGGCTTCGGCTCGACCAAGCGCGAAGGCGACGATGTCGAGGCGATCAACCGGCTGTTCACGCCGGAATTCCGCAACCGTCTCGATGCGATCATCCCGTTCGGCTCGTTGCCGGTGCCGGTCATTCATCAGGTGGTGCAGAAGTTCGTCATGCAGCTCGAGGCCCAGCTTTCCGAGCGTGGCGTCACCTTCGACCTGTCGGCGGATGCGATCGCCTGGCTCGCCGACAAGGGCTATGATGAGCGCATGGGAGCGCGGCCGCTCGGCCGTGTGATCCAGGAGCACATCAAAAAGCCGTTGGCCGACGAGGTGCTGTTCGGCAAGCTCAAGAAGGGCGGCACGGTGCGTGTCACCGTCGAGAAGAAGGAAACCGGCGAGACCGGCCTGAAGCTCGAGTCACTCGCCGACGAGGCGCCGGTGAAGCCGAAGAAGGAAGAGCCGGAAGAAACAACGAAGCCCAGAAAGGCCGTGACGAAAAAGCCCGCGGCCAAGAAGCTGGTGGCGCAGAAGCCCGAAGCCAAGGGCAAGGACGGCGGCAAGCGCAGCCTCGTGCCGCAACTGCCCCGAAAGAACTGACCTTGACGAAAGTCGAAAAAAGCCCCGGAAATGAACTGACCCCATAAAGTTGGACGGTTCATTGAGTTGGTAGGTTTAAGGGCTGGTTCCTGTATTGCACAGGGGCCAGCCCTTTCAGTTTCAGTTTGATGCGG